>JAGOZL010000027.1 GCA_018058685.1 Sulfurospirillum sp. | reverse complement strand
AAGTCAACGTGGCCGGGGGTGTCGATAATGTTAATTTGATGATCTTTCCATGTACATGTTACCGCAGCAGAAGTAATAGTAATCCCTCTTTCTTTCTCTTGCTCCATCCAATCTGTTGTTGCTGAGCCTTCATGTGTTTCACCAATTTTGTGAGACATCCCAGTATAAAAAAGGATTCTTTCTGTTGTAGTGGTTTTACCCGCATCAATGTGCGCAGCAATACCGATGTTTCTTACCATTTCAATAGGGGTATTTCTTGCCATTTTAGTTTCCTTATAAAGTTAGGAGTTTGTGTGAAATGAGAGGAAATGTTTACATGTAAACATTTCCATCATCATTTTACCAGCGGTAGTGAGCAAACGCTTTGTTCGCTTCTGCCATTTTGTAAGTATCTTCTTTTTTCTTAAAGGTTGAGCCTTTGCTGTTTGCAGCATCTAAGAGCTCATTTGCTAATTTTTCAATCATCGTACGTTCACTTCGTTTACGTGCATAAGATACTAACCAACGTAATGCTAATGCTTGTTGTCTTGCTGGTCTAACTTCAACAGGAACTTGGTACGTTGCACCACCCACACGTCTGCTTTTTACTTCCATTACTGGTTTAACATTATCCATAGCTGTATTAAAAATTTCAATACCTTTTAATGTTCCACTTCTTTTTTCAGCTAATTCTAATGCACCATAAAATACATGGGTTGCAACACTTTTTTTACCATCATACATCAATGCATTGATAAATTTTGTAATGACTTTGTTGTTATAGATAGGATCTGGGAGCACTTCTCTAACAGGAGCTTTTCTTCTTCTCATTTTTTTTCCTTCAAATTTTTTGAAATTTTACTCAAATAGCGTCAAATCAAGGACACTACCTGTGGTTAAAATTATTTAGCTTTTGGTCTTTTTGTACCGTACTTACTTCTAGACACTGTTCGTTTAGCAACACCTGATGTATCAAGCGCACCACGTACAATATGATACTTAACACCTGGTAAGTCTTTTACCCTTCCGCCACGTACTAAAACAATAGAGTGTTCTTGAAGGTTATGTCCTTCGCCACCGATGTAGCTAATGACTTCAAAACCGCTTGTCAATTTGACTTTGGCAACTTTTCTAAGCGCTGAGTTTGGTTTTTTTGGAGTCGTAGTATAAACTCTGGTACAAACACCTCTTCGTTGAGGACATTTCTCCATTGCAGGTGATTTTGACTTTTTAATCACCTTTTTACGCTCATTTCGAACCAGTTGGTTAATGGTTGGCACTGTATTTCCTTTACTATGTGAAAAATAGGGGCTAATTTTATTTAAAAATAGCTTAAAAAAAGGTTAAGTTAAGGAGACCTTAACTTAACCTCGACTTGGATTGAGTTCTATGTTGAATGTTTTATTTTGGTAAAGTCCTGTTCCAACAGGAATCATACGACCCAAAATAACGTTTTCTTTAAGATCTTCGAGCATATCCATCTTACCTGCGATACTTGCTTCAGTAAGAACTTTGGTTGTCTCTTGGAAGGATGCAGCAGAGATAACACTATCACTACCAATTGCGGCTCGCGTTACACCTAAAAGTGTTGGCTCAGCAATAGCTGGTTCTCCACCCATTTTCATCACCGCTTCATTTTCTTCACGAAATCGTCTACGGCTAATGAGATCACCCATAATAAACTTCGTATCTCCACTGTCAACAATACGTACTTGGCGCAGCATTTGAGAAACAATAACTTCAATATGTTTATCGTTAATCGCAACACCTTGTCCGCGGTAAACTTGCTGAATTTCGCTGATAAGATAATAATGCAATGCTTTTTCACCCATAATACGTAAAATATCATGACTTGAAATCACACCATCGGTCAGTCTCTCGCCCGCATGCACAAACTCGCCTGGTTGTACGTGAATTTGTGTGCTTTTATCCACTAAATACTCAACACTGGTGCCATCATAGGCTTCAATGATGATACGCTCTTTAGAACGTAATGGACGACCAAAACGAATCGTTCCATCAATCTCCGCAATTACGGTTGCATTTTTTGGACGACGTGCCTCAAAAAGTTCACTAATTCGTGGAAGACCACCGGTGATATCTTTTGATTTTGCAATCGCTTTTGGTGTTCTACCAATCAAATCTGCTAAACCAACCGTTGCACCATTTTGGACGAAGATCGCTGTTTTTGGCTCTAATTGGTATTTTACAATTTCGCCTTCTTTATTGACGATAATAATTGTTGGCTTCATGCCGCCTGGTAAATACTCGTTAATCACTAAACGACTTTGACCTGTAACATCATCAAACTGCTCTGTCGCACTAATACCTGGTTCAATATCTTCAAATGAAACGATACCCGCATCTTCAGCAATAATTGGCGTAGAGTACGGATCCCACTCAGCAACTGTGATATGCTCACTGGTTGATGGGTATGCAATCAAAGTTTTGGTATCCACCAAACTATTATCATTGACGTCAATAATAGATTCTCTTGGGATATAGTGGCGAATCGCCTCTCTATCATCTTCATCAGCGATAACAGCAAAAATACCTTTTTCTTTAACCAAGTCACCTTTTTTTACTTCATGAATTCGGTGTAAATAATCACCTCGCAGCTTATAGTATTTAATCATACCTTTCGCATCTGCATGAATTTTCTGAATGACAGGCTCACCGTTTTTGACTTTAAGCTCACTTGCATAGGGGATACGACTTGGAACATTCCAACCCTCTTTAATTACTTCAACAATACTTTCATGCGCTTCAATCACATCACCACTGTTATAAGGGATATAGAATTTTCCTTCAATTTTACCACTAACACCTGCAAGCTCATTTGGCTTTGCAAAGTCACTTTTACGTAGTGTATATTTAACCGTTTCACCCTCACCAATCACAGAAATTGCTGTCTCTTCATGCGCTGTATCGATTTCAATGACCCCTTTAAATGGTGCTTTGATCTTTGGCTCAACCAATAAAACAGCGGCATTTCTGCGGTTAGCAACGATATTTTTACCTTCTTTCGTCACATACGTTTTTACATTGTAATAACGAATAAAACCCTCTTTTTGTGCAATAACTTGACGGTCTTGAGACTCAGTTGATGCCGTACCACCAATGTGGAAGGTTCGAAGTGTCAACTGCGTTCCTGGCTCACCAATAGATTGAGCGGAAATAATACCAACAGCTTCACCTGGACGAACCAATGTACCCTCTGCCAAGTTTGTACCATAACATTTCGCACAAACACCTTTTTTAGCTTTACATGTAATCGGTGTACGAATCACAACCGACTTAATGCTCGCTTCTTTTAAAGCTTGAGCACTTTTCTCATCAATCAATGTTCCTTCAGTGAAAAGAACTTCGTTAGTGATAGTATCAATAACATCTTCTGCAAGAACACGACCTGTTGCTCTTTCATAAAGTGATTCAATAAGCTCACCGCTCTCACTGATTTCTGTGATTTCAACACCTTCATGCGTTCCACAATCATCCATCGTAACTTTAACGTTTTGTGCAACGTCGATCAATTTTCGGGTCAAGTAACCCGCATTTGCTGTTTTAAGAGCGGTATCCGCAAGACCTTTACGTGCACCGTGCGTTGAAATAAAGTATTCAAGAACGTTTAGACCTTCACGGAAGTTTGAAATAATAGGTGTTTCAATAATACTTCCATCAGGTTTTGCCATCAGACCCCTCATACCCGCTAACTGACGAATCTGAGCAGCCGAACCACGCGCGCCAGAGTCTGCCATCATATAAATGGAGTTAAATCCGCCTTTGTGACTTTCTGTCAACTTCATCATCTCAGAAGCTACGTCATTGTTGGTATCGGTCCAAATATCAATAATTTTGTTATAACGCTCTTGCTCTGTTAATAAACCAGAACTGAACTGTTTTTGGATTTCACGTACTTTTTTCTTTGCTTCTTTAATCTTTTTCACTTTCGTTTCAGGAACACGGATATCATCAATTGAAACTGAAATTCCAGATTCCGTTGCGTATTTGAAACCAAGACTTTTAAGGTTATCCAAAAATCCTGCCGTAATACCGATACCACCTTCTTTAAAGATATGATCAACCAATCCGCCGATATTTTTCTTCTTTAAAACTCTATTCCAAAGCTCTTCAGGCACAAAGGAAGGCAGAATTGATTTTAAAATCAAGCGACCTGCTGTGGTGAAAAGAACCCTGTCTTCAACACGCGTTTTAATTTTGGCGTGAATATCTAAAAACCCTGCATCAATCGCGATATGTACTTCATCCACATTCGCAAAAATTTTGTTCGAGCCTTTTGCATCTTTTTTCTCTAAGGTTAAGTAATAAAGACCCAAAACCATATCTTGTGTTGGAACCGTTACCGCTTTTCCAGAAGCTGGAAGCAAAATGTTCATAGAACTTAGCATCAAAATTTTACACTCTGCAATTGCCTCTTGAGACAATGGAACGTGAACCGCCATCTGGTCACCATCGAAGTCCGCGTTGAAAGCAGAACATACAAGAGGATGTAAACGAATCGCTTTACCATCAATTAAAACAGGGTGAAACGCCTGAATAGAGAGTTTGTGAAGGGTAGGCGCACGGTTTAACATCACCGGATGACCTTTAACCACTTCAGCGAGACATTCCCATACTTCATTGGTTTTACTATCAATCATTTTCTTCGCTTGTTTGACCGTTGTAGCGTAGCCTTTTTCTTCAAGACGCGCTAACAAATGTGGTTTGAAAAGCTCCAATGCCATCTGTTTTGGAAGGCCACACTGATCCATTCTCAAGTTTGGTCCCACAACGATAACCGAACGACCGGAAAAGTCAACCCTTTTACCGAGAAGGTTTTGACGGAAACGGCCTTGCTTACCTTTGATAATTTCAGAAAGTGATTTTAAAGGACGCTTATTAGCACCTTTAACCGCATTGGCACGACGACCATTATCAAACAACGCATCAACAGCTTCTTGAAGCATACGCTTTTCGTTACGGATAATAATTTCAGGCGCATCAAGTTCCATCAAACGCTTCAAACGTGCATTTCTGTTAATAACACGACGGTACAAGTCATTTACGTCACTGACCGCAAACTTTCCACCATCGAGTGCTACAAGTGGTCTTAAATCCGGTGGCAATACAGGCAGCATAGTAATCATCATCCACTCAGGGCGATTACCACTGTTTAAGAATGCTTCCACAACTTTAAGACGTTTTACAATCGTTTTCTTCTTTGCTTCAGAGCTTGTTTGGTTGATTTCTTCTTTAAGTTGCCCTAAAATCTCAACTAAATCTAAATTTGCCAATAAGTCACGAATCACTTCGCCACCCATTTTCGCTACAAAACCAGTGTCTCCAAATTTTTGCTCTAATGCTTGGTATTGCTCTTCATTCAATACATCAAATGTAGCAACTCTGTTTTTGTTTTCACCATCATAAAAGGCTTCACCTGCATTTTCAACAATATAGGCTTCGTAGTACAATACACGTTCTAAATCTTTCATTTTAACACCAAGCAGTGTTCCCACACGGCTTGGAAGTGAGTTAACATACCAAATATGTGCCACAGGAGTTACTAACTCGATATGTCCCATACGTGAACGTCTCACCTTCGTGCTGGTTACTTCAACGCCGCACTTCTCACATTTGATGCCTTTGTAACGCATCTTTTTATATTTTCCGCACAGACATTCATAATCTCTGACGGGTCCAAAGATTTTTGCACAAAACAGGCCATCACGCTCTGGTTTGAGCGTACGATAGTTAATGGTTTCTGGCTTTTTGACCTCACCATAACTCCATGAGCGAATCTTTTCAGGACTTGCAAGCTTTAATTGAAAAGCTTTAAAGTCTCTAGGACGGCTCTCTTCGTGTATCTCAATTGGTTCTAGTCGTTTCATCTTCTTCCACCTCGTCATAAATCTCAACATCTAAAGCCAAAGACTTCAACTCATTTGTTAAAACATAGAATGTTTCAGGAATTCCCGTTTGTGGTACGTTTTCGCCTCTTGTGAGTGCTTTGTACGCTAGGATTCTGCCTTCAACGTCGTCTGATTTGACTGTTAACATTTCTCTTAGGGTATGAGCAGCACCATATGCCTCAAGCGCCCAAACCTCCATCTCACCAAATCGCTGACCACCAAAGAGTGCTTTACCACCGACTGGTTGTTGTGTAACGAGTGAGTATGGTCCTGTACTTCTTGCATGTACTTTTTCATCAACCAAGTGGTGAAGCTTTAACATGTACATGTAACCGACATTAACTTTTTCATGCATTTTTTGACCGGTCATACCATCGTATAACTCAGTTTTTCCATCCATATCAATCTTTGCCATCTCAAAGAGTTTTGCAAATTCTTCTGTATTGACACCTTCAAAGATTGGGCTTGCAAAACGTACGCCCTTACTCCAATCACGTGCATATCCTAAAAGTTGTTCATCATTTAAAGCATCAATAAAATTACGCGCATCCATCAGTTTTGCAACATCCGCTATACTGATCATCTTCTCGCGTAATGCTTTAATCCAATCACCTTGCTTTTCTTTGAAAATCTCTTCA
This sequence comes from Sulfurospirillum sp., assembly GCA_018058685.1. Classification (GTDB taxonomy): domain Bacteria; phylum Campylobacterota; class Campylobacteria; order Campylobacterales; family Sulfurospirillaceae; genus Sulfurospirillum. Next base: position 11,411 of record JAGOZL010000027.1, on the reverse strand, counting down.
ATCTGATCACCCAAACGCTTACCTATCAAGCCTAAGTGAACTTCTAAGATTTGTCCGATGTTCATACGACTAGGAACACCTAGTGGATTGAGAACAACGTCGACAATCTCACCGTTTTTAAGGTAAGGCATATCCACTTCACGAACGATATTAGAAACAATACCTTTGTTTCCGTGACGTCCAGCCATTTTATCACCCACTTTGAGTTTACGTTTGGTTGCAACATAAACTTTTACAAGCTTTACGACGCCACTTGGTAAGATATCGTCTTTCTCAATGATATTGAGCTTTTCATCATGTTCTTCTTTAAGCTTTTTCTTCTCATTTTGGAAATAAGCTTTAAGATCTTTATAACTGTCTTGAACTTCTATATCAAATGCTTTGACAATGGTATTGATTGAAAAACGATTAACATTATGAAGGTCTTCTGCTTTAATAAAATCACCTTTTGCATAGGCTTTTTTATTGACTTCTTGATCATCTTTCAATGGATTTTTAAGCAATAAGGCATTGATACGTAACATCTCTTCACGATCTAACATTAAAAGCTTATCATGATGTTCGCGGTCTAGTATCTCTTTTTCTTGATCGTATGCTTTCACAGCACGTGGATCTTTGTCATACCCTTTTTTTGTGAAAATCTTCACATCGATAACGATACCCTCTAGTGATGGAGTCGCATAAAGTGATTTATTGACAACATGTCCTGCTTTTTCACCAAAAATTGCACGAAGGAGTCGCTCTTCAGGTGTTGGTTTGACTTCACCCTTTGGAGAAACTTTACCCACTAGAATCATACCTGGTGTAATATAAGTACCTATCTTAACAATACCACTCTCATCGAGATGTGCAAGCTCTTCTTCTTTAACGTTTGGAATATCTTTGGTAATTTCTTCCACACCGTCTTTAAGTTCACGCGCTTCTACCTCTTTTTCATAAATATGAACACTCGTAAAAGCATCTTCTCGAATCATGCGCTCAGAGATAACAATCGCATCTTCGTAGTTATAACCATTCCATGGCATAAAAGCAACCATAGCATTTCGACCGATGGCAAGCTCACCCAAATCCATACTTGGACCATCAGCAATAACACCACCCGCTTCTACCATATCACCTTTTTTAACAATGACTTTTTGTGTAAACGTTGTATTTTGGTTGGTTCTAAGATTTTTTTGAAGTGCGTAATGATCAATAAATGCACCTCCTTCATCTTCACCTAAAATATAAACATTTTTATTGTCTACTTTTTCGACCATACCTGCACGTTTTGCTTTGATGGCTTCCCATGAATCGCGTGCCGCTGTTTTTTCAACACCTGTCCCAACAATTGGAGCAACTGATTGTACCAACGGTACGGCTTGTCGTTGCATGTTTGAACCCATGAGTGCTCGGTTCGCATCATCGTGTTCTAAAAATGGAATTAAAGATGCAGCAACACCTGCAATCATCATAGATGAAAGGTCAATTAAGTCAACTTTTTCTTTCTCAATCAAAACGGTTTCACCGTCTACGCGTACTTCAATCAAATCTTCAACAATTTCATTGTTTTCATTAAGCTTTGTACTCGCAGGTGCAATAACTAAACCTTCTTCTTGCGTTGCTGTGATATAAACAATTTCATCCGTAATACGTGCATTTTCTACCTTACGGTATGGTGCTTCCACAAAACCTAAATCATTTACTTTTGCATACATTGAAAGCGTATTAATCAAACCAATGTTTTGACCTTCTGGCGTTTCAACCGGACAAATACGTCCATAATGGGTTGGATGAACGTCACGAACTTCAAAGCCAGCACGCTCTTTCACTAAGCCACCTTCACCTAAGGCTGAGAGTCTTCGCTTGTGTGTAATTTCACTCAGTGGGTTGGTTTGATCCATAAACTGTGATAACTGTCCGCTTGAGAAAAACTCAGTAATCGCTGACGTTATCATTTTAGAATTAATCAAATCATGCGGCATTAACTCTTCAACACTACCACTTAAAGCTGTAAATTTATCACGAATAGCTTTTTGCATCTTGATAAGACCTGAGTGCAATTCATTTGCAAGCAACTCACCAATCGCACGAATTCTTCTATTACCTAAGTGATCTCTATCGTCAATATGACCTTGCCCATTTTTGACTTTGATCAAATATTTTGCTGTTTTAATAATATCTTCACTGGTCATAATGGTCACATATTCAGGCACACTTAGTCCTAATTTATGATTCATTTTCATACGACCAACTTTTGTTAAGTCATAACGCTCAGAATTAAAGAATAAATCTTTTACGAATGTTTTAGCTGCTTCTTTTGTAACAGGTTCACCCGGTCTCATAACTTTATAGATACGAATGGCTGCTAAGTCATTTTCATCTTCAATACCTTCCGTTTGTCGAAGGAGTTTCAATGTTTCAGTATCAGCGATAAAAGAGTTAATAATTGCATCATCCACACCACTTGCCAAATCATTCGCAATTTCAATCATGGTACATTTTTGATCAATAATTTTTGCAAGTTTTCCTTCATCAAGCTGTGTCAATGTATCGTATAGCACTTCACCACTCTCAGAATCAATAATTGGAGAAGAAAGGAAGCGGTTGACTAAAATCTCAACAGGATATTCAATAAATTTAACACCATCTTCAATAAATTTTTCTGCTTTTTTCTTAGCAAGTCTTTTACCTGCTGCTAAAAGAAGGGTTCCATTTTCATCTTTAAGGTCAAAATCAACACGACCTAAAAAGTTCTCAGCAGAAAATTCAATTAAAAATTTATTATCTTTAATCATAATATTAAGCACAGGGTAGAAAAGCTTTAGGATATCTTGTTTACTGTATCCAAGTGCTCTAAAGAGGATTGTAATAGGAACTTTTCTACGTTTATTAATACGTACAAAAAGTGTGTCTTTCGCGTCGTATTCAAAATACAACCAAGAACCACGATCTGGAATAATTTGTGCATTATAAATTAGCTTATTAGCAACCGTTGGGCTCTCTTCTTCTTTGAAAATAACACCAGGGCTTCTGTGAAGTTGATTTACAACAACGCGTTCAACACCATTAATAATAAATGACGTACGATCTGTCATCAATGGAATTTCACGAATAAAAATGGCTTGTTCTTTAATATCTTTTACACCCGTTTTTTCACCGGATTTATCATCTTTATCCCAAAGGATAAGACGAATGTTCATTTTCAAGCTAACAGAATACGTAAGTCCGCGTTCCATACATTCGCGAACAGTGTATCTAGGTTTTCCGACTTCTGATCCAACGTATTCTAAAGTCAATCGGTTTTGTGGATCATGGATAGGAAAAATGGATTTAAAAACCTTCTCTACGCCGCTCTCTTCTTTAAAATTCTCAACATTTAAGAACTGTTCATAGCTCTTTTGCTGAAGCTGCAATAGATTAGGTACATCAATTTGTTTTGGGACTTTGGAAAAATCAACTCGTAAGCGATTTCCAGATTTTAAGCTATTTAACATGAGTCTACCTCGTGTAGTTGTTTGAAAAGGGCAGTGGGTTCATCTATCGCTTGATAGAAGTTATAACGACTAATAAATTCCTAGGGAAAAGTTTGGGAAGAGATAAACCCTTCCCAATTAAAGTAAAATTACTTAATTTCAGCGACAGCGCCAGCTTCTTCAAGTTTCTTTTTGATTTCTTCAGCAAGTTGTTTAGACACACCTTCTTTAATAGTTGTAGGTGCACCCTCAACTGCGTCTTTAGCCTCTTTAAGACCAAGACCTGTGATTTCACGTACAACTTTAATAGCGTTGATTTTTTTCTCACCACCATCTTTAAGAATAACGTCAAATTCAGTTTTTTCTTCAACCGCTTCAACAGCAGCAACAGCACCGCCAGCTACCATAACTGGAGCTGCAGATACACCAAATTTTTCTTCGAAATCTTTTACTAATGCGCTTAATTCAAGTACACTTAGACCTGAAATATACTCTAATACGTCTTCTTTTGAAATTGCCATTTCAAATCTCCTTATTTTTTTCAATAAATTATTTAAGAGTTAAAAACTCTTTACATGTAAAACTTATTCTGACTCTTGTTTTTTAGCACGTAGTGCATCAAGACCGATTGTAAAATTGGTAATTGGTGCCATCCAAGTTGATAGAAGCATTCCAATAAGCTCATTACGTGATGGCATTTTAGAAAGCGCTTCAACTTTAGCAGCATCCACAACAATACCGCCTGCATATCCAGATTTAATTACAAAATTTGGATTTGTCTTAGCAAATGTTGCAACAATTTTAGTAACCGCTAACTGATCATCACCCCAAACAAAGATATTAGTATCTTTAAGTTCAAGTCCTTCAATACCAGCATTTTTCATAGCAATTGAAGCGAGTGTGTTTTTAATAACTTTAACTTTAATTGCGCCTGGTCTTGAAACATTTCTTAAGCTCTCAATCGCTTTAGTATTAAGACCTTTGTAGTCACATACAATTAAACCATCGCTTGCTTTAAACTCTGCAGTTAGCTCGTCAATAAATTGGGCTTTTTCTGTTCTTGTCAATTTTTCTCCTTTCCAACTGGTGATTTCAAGTAGAGGTGAGTTTCCTCACATTAAGCTTTCGCCTCTACTCTCTCCAATCAAAGATTTACTAAATTTTTTCGTGTACTATCTAAGATCAATGAGTTCTTGATTTTCAAGATTCATTGATGGACTCATTGTCAATGACAATGCAGCATTTTTGATGTATTTACCTTTAGCAGCAGCTGGTTTGTGTTTGTTAATCGCTTTGATAAATGATTCGAAATTTTCTCTGATTTGCTCAGGTGTAAAGCTGATTTTACCGATACCTGCATGGATATTTCCTTGTTTATCAACACGGAAATTAACCTGACCGCCTTTGTTATTTTCAACAGCCTTTGCAACATCCATTGTTACAGTTCCAGTTTTTGGGTTTGGCATAATACCTTTTGGTCCTAAAATTCGACCAACTTTACCCACTAAACCCATCATGTTTGGGGTTGCAATAAGGACATCAAAATTGATACGACCTGCTTGAATATCTTCAATCAAATCATCACTTCCAACGATATCAGCTCCCGCTGCACGTGCTTCATCTGCTTTTTCATCTTTAGCAATAACAGCAACACGAACTGTTTTACCCGTTCCTGCAGGAAGAACAACAGAGCCTCTTACCATTTGATCTGCGTGACGTGGATCAACGTTAAGCTTAAGTGCTACTTCAATCGTTTCATCAAACTTTGCTGATGCTAAATTTTTGATATTTGCAAGTGCTTCATCAACAGAATACTTTTTTTCTTTGTCTATTTTTTTCAAAAGTTCTTGAAATCTTTTGTTTACTCTTTTTGCCATACTTTATCTCCGCATAATTTTGCTTCCGCCTTTAAACCCTGGCGGTAGAGGGATTGAATTAATCGACGATGTTGATACCGATACTTCTAGCAGATCCTGCAATAATTTTCGCAGCTTGTTCACGATCATTTGTGTTAAGGTCTGCAATTTTTCTATCAACAATTTCAAGCACTTGTGCTTTTGTTAATGTTGCTACTTTATTTTTTAATGGATTACTTGAACCACTTTTAATACCTGCTGCTTTTTTGATTAAATCTGTAGCGGGTGGTTGTTTTGTGATAAATGTAAAACTCTTATCAGCATAAACTGTAATAACAACAGGAATTCTATAACCTGCCATCTCTTTTGTTTTTTCGTTAAATGCTTTACAAAATTCCATAATATTCACGCCTCTTTGACCCAATGCTGGTCCAATTGGAGGAGAAGGATTTGCTTTAGCAGCTTCAACTTGCAATTTGATTTCACCAATGACTTTTTTTGCCATCTTTCTTCCTTTAAACTTAAACTATTTTTTCAACTTGTGAATAGAGAATCTCAACCGGTGTACTTCTACCGAAAATTGAAACATTCAATGTCAGCTTTCCATGAACCATATCATATTCTTCAACGCTTCCCGTAAAGTTTGCAAAAGGACCTTCTGTAATCCTGACGCTCTCACCGTTTTCAAAGAAAATTTTTGGTTTTGGAGCACCTTTTTTCTCAGCTTTTTCCAAAATCAAGGCAATGTCTTTCTCACTTAAAGGTGTTGGTTTTTTGGATTCACCAATAAAACGTCCCACTTTTGGTAAAGACTGAATTAAATGCCAAAGTGCTGTGTCTAAATCCAGTTTTGCGAAAGCATATCCTGGGTATAAACTGCGCTCTGTAATTTTTTTCTTACCGTTTTTGACTTCAATTACATCTTCCGTTGGAACAACTATTTGTTCCAATTTTTCTGCTATGCCGTGATCTTGAACAAGCGTAATGATTCCTCGCTTAACTGCCTGTTCACTTCCAGCATAGGTTTGAATTGCATACCATCTATGTGCCATTCTTATCTCCTTGCTTTAAATCAAAGTCGACAAAGAAAAAGACATAATTGCATCAATCAAAGCTAAAAATAGTGAGATAACAGTTACGACGACAAAAACAGAAATGAAAGCATTTCGAATCTGTTCTTTAATCGGAAAAATAACCTTTGACAATTCAGCTTTTGAATGATAATAATAAGCTCTTAATTTTTCCATTTTGCATTACCTCGACTAGTGGCAGGGTAGGAGGGATTCGAACCCCCAACCTGCGGTTTTGGAGACCGTCGCTCTACCGTTGGAGCTACTACCCTATAATAAAAGTTAAGTCAAAAATTGACTTAACTTTTTAATTTCACTTCTTTGTGAACAGTGTGTTTTTTCAGTCTTGGACAATACTTGCTAAGTTCTACTTTTTCAGTATGTGTCTTGCTGTTTTTAGTTGTCGTGTAGTTAATGTCACCAGTCTCTACACATTTTAGTCCGATTTTAACGGTCATAATAGTTCCTTAACTTTCATTACATGTAAGGGTTTCCCCTTACATGTTAAAATTACTTGATGATTGTTGCAACAACACCCGCACCTACAGTTCTACCACCCTCACGGATTGCAAAACGAGTACCCTCTTCAAGAGCGATAGGGTTAATGAGTGTTACGTTGATTTTTACGTTATCACCAGGCATAACCATTTCAGTACCTTCTGGTAAAGAAATAGAACCTGTTACGTCTGTTGTACGTACATAGAATTGTGGTCTATAGTTGTTAAAGAATGGAGTATGACGTCCACCTTCTTCTTTTGAAAGAACATAGATTTCAGCTTCAAATTGTGTGTGTGGAGTAATTGACTTTGGCTTACAAAGAACCATACCACGCTCAACTTGCTCTTTTTTAATACCACGGAGTAAGATACCGCAGTTATCGCCTGCTTCGCCTCTTTCCATTTCTTTACGGAACATCTCAACACCTGTTACAGTTGTTGTTTGAGTGTCTTTGATACCTACGATTTCAATAGTGTCACCAATTTTAACAGCGCCTCTTTCGATTTTACCTGTTACAACGGTACCACGACCTGAAATTGAGAATACGTCTTCGATTGGCATCAAGAAATCTTTATCTGTTTCACGAATTGGTTCTGGAATATATGAATCAACTGCATCCATAAGAGCAATGATTTTTTGACCCCATGGACCAACAGTACCAGCTTTTGCTTCTTCTAAAGCACGAAGTGCTGAACCAGAAACGATTGGCGTATCATCACCTGGGAAGTCATAAACTGAAAGAAGTTCACGAATTTCCATTTCAACAAGCTCAAGGAGTTCTTCATCATCAACCATATCTGCTTTGTTCATAAATACAACGATATAAGGAACACCTACTTGACGTGAAAGAAGAATGTGCTCACGAGTTTGAGGCATTGGACCATCTGCTGCAGAAACAACAAGAATAGCGCCATCCATTTGAGCAGCACCCGTAATCATGTTTTTAACGTAATCCGCGTGGCCTGGACAGTCAACGTGCGCATAGTGACGTTTTTCTGTTTCATACTCAATGTGTGAAGTAGCGATCGTAATACCACGCTCTCTTTCTTCAGGAGCGTTATCAATACCATCGTAATCTTTGAATTCACAAAGACCTTTTGTCGCTAGAACTGCTGAAATCGCAGCTGTAAGCGTAGTTTTACCATGATCAACGTGACCGATGGTTCCAATGTTAACGTGTGGCTTGGTTCTAGAGAACTTTTCTTTTGCCATTTTTTCCTCCGTAGTGAGTTTTTATTTTTTTGATACATCTTGGTTTTAAGTTATAAAACTTTTGAGTTAATGGAGCTCATAGAGGGACTTGAACCCTCGACCTCTTCCTTACCAAGGAAGTGCTCTACCCCTGAGCCATATGAGCCAACTAGATAGGGCGAACCGAATTTTACATTATACCAGTCAATAATAACAAAGTGATTTCAGATAAGGAAGAGGGAAGACAGGCTAGTGAACTTGTTCTGTAATACAGATCAATGCAGAAAAAATTCAACAGCTCCCAGTTTCATATTAAAATCATTGGAGCGGGAGACGGGACTCGAACCCGCGACCCCCAGCTTGGAAGGCTAATGCTCTAGCCAACTGAGCTACTCCCGCAAATGGTGGTGAGAGAAGGATTCGAACCTTCGAAGACATAGTCAGCAGATTTACAGTCTGCCCTCGTTGGCCACTTGAGTATCTCACCGTATTGTTACCATTTTTATTTCTGGTCAAACACTGTTTTACACAAACAAAATGGAGCTGGTGAACGGAATCGAACCGCCGACCTACTGCTTACAAGGCAGTTGCTCTACCGACTGAGCTACACCAGCACCTTGATTGTGAGGTGAAAGTATAGCTTAAAAGAATATAGAAGTCAATACTTTTATCTTGATTTAGGATAAAATGAGCTCTTTTATTCAAGGAGATAGTTTTATATGAAAGTTCTTTTCTCGCCTAGCGAAACCAAAACACGCATTACTCGTCATCCCAAGATAAATGAAAACAGCTTTGTCTTTCCGCCAAGCTATGCTAAACGCTTAGAAGTACTTACTCTTTATAACAACTTTATTCAAAAAGCTTCTTTGCCAATGCTTCAAAAGCTTTTTGGATTAAAAGAAGAAGAGAAAATTAATGAATTACGCCTTCACTCTATCACAAATCTTCTTACATGTAAAGCTGTTGAACGTTATGACGGCGTTGCCTATGACTATCTTTCTTACAAGACGCTTGATGATGTAGCACAGACGTGGATTGACAAAAACGTCATGATTTTTTCCAATCTCTTTGGTCCTCTTTTAGCTGAAAATTTAATACCGTATTATAAATTACAACAAGGAGAATCTTTAGACGCATTCAAGCCTGAGTTTTTTTACAAAGAACACTTTAGTGCTTCGATAGACAACTGGCTTGAAGGGGAAACTGTTTTAGATTTGCGCGCTGGCTTTTATGAAAAATTTTATACGCTAAAGCAACCGTATATCACGATGAAATTTCTCAAAAAAGGCAAATCGGTAAGTCATTTTGCAAAAGCTTACCGAGGAAAAGTGTTACGCGCTATTGCCTGTGAACAACCTTCTAACGAAGAAATGCTTTTAAAAATAACGTTTGACGATCTTCGTATTTGCGAAATCAAACAAAGTACCTATAAGCGAGAATATGTATATGATATTATTGATTGATTGGTTTTAAAAGAGTACAATAGTACAAATTTTCTCTAAAGGATACAGCATGGATGTTTTACAATGGATTGTTATAGGTTCTCTTGTTTACATGATTTACTATCTTATCAATAAATATGAGCAAAGAGTCAATGAACTAACGCGCCTGATTGAATTAAACCGTGAAGAGATTAATCGCAATAAAGAAAACATCAAGAAAAATGCTGAAGGTGTTGCGAACAACCGTGAAAAAATTGAAAAAAATGCTGAGGGTGTTGCGAAAAACAAAGAACGTTTAGACCTCAATCAAGACATTATCGCTAAACTCAAATAAATATATCAGGGGGCTGCTTTGCCCCCTCTTGTTTACTTCTTTTCAAGTGCCCTAGCACCAATATTTCCATAACGATGATAACTGTGTGAAATACTCTGTTCTTGGAAGAAATGTAAGAGCTCAACACGTCCTTCCATCAGAGGTTGTGAACGCACGATAAACGTGGCACTCTTGGCCGCTTCTTCAAACACATAAGCAGATATTGCTGATTCATGAGCGTAGAGAATTTTTTGAACACTGCCAAAACTTTTCGCAAAAGCCTCTTCCGTTTCACGCACAAGAGTATCATTTACATGTAAAAGATGTTCTTTGTTTTCATAGATAAATGAAACCACACTGTTTTCTAACCCCGCTTCAATACTTACATGTAAAGCACTTCCCGCAATTTTTGCTCCTAAAATGCGTGCGATGACATCAAACAAACTGTCTTTTGCGCTAACACGAAGTGCAATTTTAGAAAGAGGAAGATAGCGGAACACATTGTCCTCGCCTCTGACTTTCACATAGTCTTTTTCTTGAGAAAACTCATCTTCATAATTTTGTACATAACTAGCCACGGCAAGGCTCAGTTTTTCAAAGTCTGCTTTAAAGCCGACATGGATGCCGTGCTCTGTCCCTTTACTCCATGTAGCGATTTTATCTAAGAAGGTATGGCGTACCACGCGTTCAATCTTAGGCTCTCCAACCTCTTCAAAATCAACAAACTGTGTGATGTAGTTGTGAATACCCACTTTTCGCCCCGCACCAATCGCGGATTTCCCCATACCACCAAAAGGTTGGCGAAGTACGATAGCGCCTGTGGTTCCACGGTTGATGTAGAGATTGCCCGCTTTAAGGTTTTCTCTCCAATACGCCACTTCACGCTCATCCAAAGATTCAATGCCAGAGGTGAGTCCATACCCTGTGTTATTGACAATCTCAACCGCGTGTTTTAAATCACGCGCTTTAATGACAGAGAGCACGGGTCCAAACAATTCAGTCATATGGCAGAAACTGCCCTCTTTAACACCCCATTTAATGCCAGGAGTGAGCATGTATTCATTGCCATCTACAAAGGTTGGTTTTAATGCCCACTCTTCACCCTCGTCTAAACTCTCCACCGCTTTTTTCAAAGCGCCGTCCATTTTATTGGCCAGTGTTCCAATACGATTTCTAAAATCCCACACCGAGCCTACTGCCATACTGCGCGCTGTATCAATCAAGCCTGCTCTAAAGTTGGGGTCATTGTAGACCTCTTCTTCAAGAACGAGCAGGGAGGTTGCTGAACATTTTTGACCGCTATTAGAGAAGGCAGAATGCACCACATTTTTAACCGCTTGGTCACGATCTGCCATTGCGGTGACGATGGTCGCATCTTTTCCACCCGTCTCGGCACTGAGCAGAAGATTTGGTCTGGTTTTTAACATGGTATACGCCGTATCTTCACCACCCGTTAAGATGACAAAATCCACTTTGGGGTTTTTTACCAAATGTTCCCCGGCAAGGCTTCCCGCACACGGAACAAACTGTAAGGTGTTTTTACTCACCCCTGCATCCCAAAAACATTGGCACATTTCGTACGAACA
>JAGOZL010000097.1 GCA_018058685.1 Sulfurospirillum sp. | reverse complement strand
GAAGCTGTGTTGCTACTGCCATAGCTAGAATAAGCCGATACCCCATACGAAGAACTAGAATTGATATTCATCGTCTCCTCCTATTTCGGATTTGGGAGCTTTCCCATCCAAAATCTTAATACGAAAGAGGTAAACGGTGGGTAACATTGTTTACATGTAAGGATTTCTAATTGCGTCTTTTGTACTCATCGTACCCAAAGTGACTCACCACTTCATAACGCCCATCTTTTCGTAAAACGGCTAAATCAGGAAGTTTTACACCATTAAACGTTGTATTTTTCACGATGGTGTAGTGAATCATATCTTCAAAAATCAGCTTATCGCCAATACGAAGCGGTGCATCAAAACTGTAATCGCCCATGATGTCTCCCGCCAAACACGTTGGTCCTCCGAGTCGATAAACGTGCGCTTTTTCACCCATTTCGCCAGCCCCTCGAATCTGTGCTCGATAAGGCATCGCCAAGGTGTCTGGCATATGCGCTTCCGCGGAGATGTCAAGTATGGCGATGTCCATGCCATTGTGAACGATGTCAAGCACACTTGTTACCAGTGGACCTGTCTGCCACCCCACCGCTTCACCCGGTTCCAAATAGACCGTAATGCCGTTGTATCTAGCTCTAAAATCTTTGATAAGGGCGATGAGTTTTTCCACATCATAATCCTCGCGGGTGATGTGATGTCCTCCTCCAAAATTGACCCATTTCATGTGTGGGATAAGTTCACCAAAACGCGCTTCAAACCCTTTTAAAACAGCTTCTAATGCATCCGCATCTTGCTCACAGAGTGCGTGAAAATGAAGCCCCTCGATGCCCTCAAGTTTGTCGTACTGCATATTTTCTTTGGTAATTCCCAAACGACTGTACATCGCACACGGGTTGTACAAATCAACAGGACTTGCAGAGACTTCTGGGTTCAAACGAAGTCCACAGCTCGTTTTTCCAATAGCTTTTGTTTTGTATTTTTCCCATTGGTTAAATGAGTTGAAGATAAGATGGTCACTCAAAGCGATGACCTCGTCAATATCTTCTTCTTTGTACGCAGGCGAATAGGTACAAACAGAGCCTTTAAAAAACTCTTTGGCAAATTTGGCTTCATGCAATCCACTGCACGTACAGCCACTTAAGTACTCATCGACCAATGGAGCAAGCGCTTTAAAAGCAAAGCCTTTGAGGGCAAGTAAGATGGTCGCACCTGATTTTTCGGCAACCTCCTTAAGTAAACTAAGGTTTGCCTCTAAAAGTGCCTCTTCACAGACATACGCAGGGGTTTTTATCTCATCTAAAATGGTTTCTATACGACTAATTTTTTGCATCTTTTTCTCCATAATTCATAAAGGCAATGTACCATTTTTGGGCTTAATAATTAAAAAAATGGCATAATTTGAACGTACATGACTTTGAACGTATTAGGATATTTTTTGAAACTTTTTTTTATCATTGTGGTGATGCTTCACACCATGGCTTTTTCCGCTCCTTTCCAAATCAATTTTTCAGAGGAAGAGAAAAAGTATCTTCAAAGTAAACCTATCATTCGCGTGTGTGTCAATCCTACACTGGCTCCTTTTGAGTTTTTAACGACCAATGGCGAGTATGAAGGGATTGGTGCAGAGCTTTTAAAACTCGTTGCGCAAAAAACACACCTTAACTTAGAGATTGTTCAGACCTATTCGTGGGAAGAGAGCTTAGAGAAAGCACGCAAAAAGGAGTGTGACATCCTTAACTTTATCCCACAAACACTCGAATTTAACAAGTGGCTTTTATTTACTGAACCTTTGTTTCTCGATTATAACGTGCTTCTCACACGCAGTGAACACCCCTATATCTCCAATCTAAAAAATCTTCCCACTGCCACACTCGCACTTTCAGAAAATACCACCTTATTTGAACGCCTAAGTTACACCTTCCCCAACCTCACCATCTTTTCAGTACAAACCGAAGCAGACGCGCTTTTGCTGGTTCTCAATCAAAAAATTGACATGACGGTACGCTCAGGCACCATTATGTCTTATACCTTACGAAAACAAGAGCTTTTAAATCTTAAAATTTCAGGTATCTTAGATGAGTTTCAAACGGCTTATAAGATAGGCATTGTCAATAAAAATGAGCTTTTACGAGATATTTTAAATAAAGGCATTCAAAGCTTAACCGTTAGCGAGAGGGAGGATATCGTCAACCATTACACACCTATTGTCATCGATAAAAAAATTGAAAAAGAGGTATGGTATATTTTGATAGCCATCGCACTTACGATTATCATTATTTTGCTCTGGAACTATGCCCTTCGCAAGGAGGTCAAAAAAGCCATCGCCACCAATCTTTTGAACCAAACCATCATGACACAACAAGCCAAACAAGCAGAACTTGGACAACTCATCGGCAACATCTCTCACCAATGGCGAGAACCCCTCTCAAACCTCAGTGGTATTAATTTGATGATGATAGGTTTACTAGAGCACAACAAAAAAGTGGATAAACCTTTTTTGCTCAAAAATTTTAAAGAGGTGGAAAACACACTCGATTTCATGTCGCAAACCATGCAAAATTTCCTTGAATTTTACAAACCCTCATGTGTTAAGCAACACTTTACGATTTATGAGGCGTTGCAACAAACCCTCTCTTTAGTGGAAACCAATATTCTCTCTTCTAAAATCACCATCGACATCCAAGGAGAGCTTACAGCTCAACTCTATGGCATCAAAAACGAATTTATGCAAGTATGGCTCAATCTACTCAACAATGCCATCCGTGCTTTTCAACAAAGCGCTGTGAGTGAAAAAGTTATTATGATTACGATTCATTCTGAGTCTATGAGCTTTTGCGACAATGCCAAAGGGGCTATTGTAGAAGCTGATTTAACGAAAGGAATGGGACTGAGCATGTGCACTTCTATCTTAAAAAAGTACAACAAAAAACTCTCATTTGAAAATACACCTCAAGGGGTATGTATCAAGATTGAACCCTTAAAAGAGGATTTGCATCTTTTTTAGTGCCCTAGACGGTACCCAGCCTCTGCGATGGTTTGGATAAACTCTTTGCCTACTTTTTTACGAAAGCGCATCACAAAATTTACAATTGCCTGATCACTCACACAATCAAAATTCCAAATACTCTCATACATCATGTCTTTCGTCACAATTCTGTTTTGATTGGCGAGTAAAAGCTCCACAAAAGCAGCCTCTTTTTTGCCAAGCTCAATAGCAACGCCTTCTTTTGTGTAAAGCAATCGATTATTTTGGTCAAAACTGTACCCATTTTTAAGCATCAGATGCGTGCTTGGGGTAAAAAACTGTGCGCATTTTGTCAGTGTTTCAGTAAACTCTTTGTACTTGATAGGTTTGAGTAAGTACGCAACTAAATTCAAAGGAATCGCACGAAAGAGAAACTCCTCATTTTTATTGCCACTTAAAATGACGATGGGCATGTGAAGGTTGTTTTTACGAATCGATTCTATAAAATCCAGACCATTTTCATCGCCTAATTTGATATCACAAATAATCATATCAATCTTTTCATCAACAAGAACCTTTTGAGCAGAACCGATGTCTTTGCAATGAAAAATAGCCCCCACAAAAAGTGAAAGTAATGTCATAAAATTTTGTGCGAACTCATCATTGTCTTCCACTAATAAAACATTTTTATTTTTCAATACCGTCATCATGGCACACCTATCTTAAATTTTTCTTGTTTCAATTTGTTACATTGTGTATCTAAAATGCTTTTATTTTAATAAAAAACACTTTTTTGCACACTATCCCGCGATTTCAGTGCTCATTGTATCTCCTAAAGTGTAATGAATGGTTTAAAAAAACACTTTGATTCCTTTTTATCATACGTATCTCACCTATATCTCACTTTTAAAAAAAGGCGATGATATAGGTGAGATATGCCCGCCGTATAATGAGCAAAGTCGAGCAAAATGGTGTTTGCTTTATTGTATCAATAGAGCAAAACACCTAATAAAAATTAACCAAGGAGGTTAGTGTGATTACCTTTTTATGTTGTGTGGCATTGCTAGTCATAGCCTATTTCACGTACGGTAAATTTGTTGAGAAAACATTTGGTATGGACGCGCATCGTCCAACTCCTGCCATTACCCAAGCAGATGGTATTGATTTTGTACCGATGAGTACAAAAAAAGTCTATCTGATTCAGTTTCTCAACATCGCTGGTCTTGGACCTATCTATGGGCCTATTTTAGGAGCACTTTATGGTCCTGTTGCGTTTGTCTGGATTGTTTTAGGCTCTATCTTTGCTGGTGGCGTGCATGATTATATGGCAGGGATGATGTCGGTTCGTAACAAAGGGAAAAGTCTTCCTGAACTAACGGGAACCTATCTTGGAGAGGGAAGCCGTTATGCGATGTTGTTTGTGAGCATCATGCTTTTACTCTTTGTAGGGGTTGTATTTATCGTTGGTCCTGCAGCACTTATGGCAAACCTGACGTTTGAAACAGGAGGGCCTAGCGTGTTTGCAGGTACACCACTGGAGAGTAAAACATTTTGGGTAGCAGTTATTTTTGTCTACTACTTTGCTTCTACTGTTTTTCCTATCGATAAAATTATTGGTCGATTTTACCCATTCTTTGGTGCCGTACTGATGTTTATGGCGATTGGCGTAGGTGGAGCGATGATTTTTCATGGTTTGGCAATTCCAGAGATTACCAGCTGGGCTGATTTTACCCATCCTAAAGGAACACCTATCTGGCCAGGACTTTTCTTTACCATTAGTTGTGGAGCACTCAGTGGCTTTCATGCAACCCAATCCCCACTCATGGCACGTACGCTAAAAAATGAAAACAAAGGTCGTACCGTCTTTTACGGGGCGATGATTACTGAAGGCGTTATTGCAATGATTTGGGCAGGAGTTGGTATGGCGTACTTTCCTGATGGCATTGCAGGACTCAATGCTGTTTTAGCAAAAGGCGGACCAGGCCTTGTGGTCAATGAAATTACTGTGGGGTATCTAGGTATTTTTGGCGGTCTCCTTGCGATTTTAGGGGTTATCGCGGCTCCTATTACTTCAGGAGATACTGCGTTTCGTGCGATTCGTCTTACGATTGCCGATAGATTTAACATCTCTCAAGTCGGCACCAAAAATAGATTGCTTATTTCACTTCCTATCTTTGCGATTGCTTTTTTCATCACGCAAATCAATTTTGCCGTCATTTGGAAATATTTCACCTTCTCAAACCAAATGTTAGCCGCTTTTGTTCTGTGGACAGCCGTAGCTTACTTGTATAAAAATGGACGTAACATCTGGATTGCTGCCCTTCCTGGTGCATTGCTCACAGGCACGCTTGTCGGCTATGTTCTCACAGCCCCAGAGTTTCCATTTGCAGCAAGTTACAGTGTTGCGACCACATCGGCGATGGCAACCTCTTTGGCGATTATTCTTTACCTCGTCACATTGATGGCAAAAAGCCGTAAAAAAGTACTTGTTTAACAAAGGGCGTTACATGTAAAATCTCTTTTACATGTAACGCTTCTTTTAAAGGTCTATGATGCCCACATTCATCGCTTCTCACACAACTTTTCATGGAACCCTTCACTGCAAAGAAGAGTGTGTCATCGAAGGAAAAGTAGAGGGAACACTTTGGTGCGATGAAGCAGTTGTTATAGCTCCTTGTGGTATTTTCAAAGGGCATATTTATGCGCCATTGCTCATTGTTCAAGGGCGATGTGAGGGAAGTGTTACTTGTGATAAAGTCAAGCTCCTTCCTCATGCTCACATGAAAGGAGAAATCCATAGCCATCTTTTTATTATGCATCCAAAAGCACTGTTTGAAGGTCAAAGGATTCTCACACATCCTTCTTTTACCGCACATGAGCCTATAGAAAAACCCCTTAATGAATTTGATACGGAAAATATTTTACTCTAA
>JAGOZL010000096.1 GCA_018058685.1 Sulfurospirillum sp. | reverse complement strand
TCGCATAGCTCGGTGTACTGTTTATACAACGTTGGCACACTCAAATCCATCAAAGAGAGCTGTTCTTTTAAGGTCGCAAAGTCCTCTTTATAGTCACTCCCTTTAAATAAACTCAGCGCCTCCTCACGTTCCGTTTTACTCATAAAATAGCCATTTCTCGCCGTGACTAATGTAGCAGACGTTGAAAAATAGAGGCTATAAAAACTAATAATGAGGTTCTTGGCGATTTTAGGATAAACATCACTTAAGCTCACCGGTCCGTACATGTAACGGATGTGTGGATTTTGGAACAGATACGCCCCAATACCTTGCCAAAGATAATCAAGCGCCCTACTTCCCCAATAGCGCGGTTGCACAAAACTACGTCCAAGCTCTATCGCATTGGTCATATAAGGCTCAAAACCCTCTTCAAACTCAAAAAGCGTATGAGAGTAAAAGCCCTCTTTCCCAAAATACTCCTTGATAAAATTCGCCTCGCCAATGCGGTACGCCCCCACCACTTCCAACTCTTCATCGTCCCATAAAATGATGTGTTTGTAGTGTCTATCAAAGGTATCCACATCACGCTTACTTCCCGTTCCCTCTTCAACTTTACGAAAAGTAAATTCACGCAAACGTCCTATCTCTTTCATAAGAGCACTGCCCCATTCGTGTTCATACAAATAGATTTTTTTGCCATCATTTGTTTGCCCTAAAAGGGTTGATTTTTTAAGCTCAGCACGAATCGCTTTTCGCTCTTCAGGATGGGCAATCGCCGTTTGTGTGGTAAAAATTCCTTTTTTGCCTTTGCTGATTTTATAGAGGTGTTTTTTCAGTAAATTGATGAGCACCGTGTCACTAAAGCCAGAGTTTTGTAAAGTCTTATACGCAATCATCTCGCCGATTTTGAAATGGATAATTTTAGAGCGTTTTTTAAACATCTCACTCGCCAATAAAAAAGTGGCAATTTTTTTGTTAATGAGTGAGAGCGTGTAAAATGTGGGTGAATTTTTTGCGTCAATAAACACAGGCAGTATAGGCGAATTGCTCTTTTGCGCAAATTTTAAAAACCCTTTTTTCCATTTTGCATCTTTAATGCCCGTAGGATGTGCTCGTGAGACTTCACCTGAGGGAAAAACAATAAGGGCTTCATCATGTTCAAGCGCATCGTAAACTTTTTTCAAAGATTCTTTTGGGGTTGTGCCTCCTAAATTGTCGATGGGAATGAGCAAATTTTGCAAAGGCTCTATTTGCATCAAAACATCATTGGCTAAGACTTTGATATCACTTCGCACCTCTTTGACAAGGGCAATGAGAGCAAGTGCGTCCAAAGCACCCAAAGGATGATTGGCGATGATGATGACACGTCCAGAGCTTGGGATATTGGCTTTGTCTTTGTTTGAGAGCGTGTAACCAAAGTTAAAATACTCCAACACCGCTTCCACAAAATCAAACCCCTTGTACGCTTCCCCATGAATCAAAAAGTTGTTAATCTCCTCTTGATGCAAAATCTTTTTCAAACAATAGACCACAAAATTGCGAAAGAGTGTGGGGTAACTTAGAATGCTAGGGTACTTTAAACTCAGCGTCTTTTCAATGTCCACCATGGCATCATCTCCTTATCTTTTTGAGCACATTATAAAAGGAGGCGATTACAAGGCGGTAACAAGGAAGAGACTTTTATGTTACCATATCGTAATGATTTTGAACTACAATAATGCCAATTTATTCTAAGGAAATGAAATGCTTCAAAAATACGAAGAGAGATTGGTTGAGATTAAAAAAATGCTTTTAGAATTGGGCTCGGAAGTAACAATGTCATGCGAAAAAGCGCTTAGTGGCATGGAAAGTTTAGATGCTTCACGTTTTGAATCCGCTCGTATGATGCTTAAAAATGCAGAATCCCAAGCCAATGCCATCGACAATGAAATCGTCGTTACCTTAGCTCTATTTGGTCCTGAAGCCAAAGACCTTCGTAAAATGGTGGCGTATCTTAAAATCACTAACGAAGTGGTCAAAATCGCTGAAAATGTCCGTAGTTTTTCCAAACGCATGGCGATTCACCTTCAAGGCGATGTTCCTTTGACTTCCTTGCACGAATACTCAACGCACCTGTGCAAAACAGCGATTAAAGCCGTAACCCTTGCCATTAGCACCATTGATTTTGCCGATAAAGACGCTTTGGAAGATGCGTATCGCAGAGTTAAAGTCGAAGAGAGCAAAAGCGATGATTTGTACTCGATTTTAGAAAAAAATGTTCTAAGCGATATCGCTAAAATGATAGACCAATCGGCTGATTTTATTCAGATTTTAAGTACAATGCGCAAACTAGAACGCATGGCTGATCGCAGTGTCAATATCGTTCAACTGATGATTTTTGCCCGTGTGGGTGGGGAGATGAAGACCTATTAAGATGCGTAAACAAACGATTTTAATCATCGAAGATGAAGAGGATTTATTGGAACTTTTGGAGTACCATCTCCAAAAAGAGGGCTATGAAACACTGGGCTTTTTAAGCACCAAAAACGTGGAAAAATGCCTTCAAGAAGAGCCCATAGACCTTCTCATCGTTGATCGAAATTTACCCGGTGTGGAAGGCAGCGAATTTGTCAAAACCTTGCGCGAAAAAGGCTTTTCACAAGCGGTGATTTTCGTCACCGCAAAAAACAGCGACACGCATATCGAAGAGGGATTTTTACGAGGGGCAGATGATTATGTGACCAAGCCTTACAACATGAAAGAGCTTCTTCTTCGCATCAAAGCGATACTTTCTCGCACATCACCGCAAAACAAAAGTACCCTCTCTTATCGTGATTTAAGTCTTGATTTGGAAGCACACACTTTACATGTCAATGCCACAGCGATTGAGCTGACAAAGCTAGAGTTTGATTTGCTCAAAACCCTTATCGAAAACAAAAACTCTGTGTTGAGTCGAGAGTTCTTACTCGAACACGTATGGAAAAACGATGAATTTTTCCAAGACAAAACGGTCAATGTCGCCATCAACCGCCTTAAAGCGAAAATCGACCCTACCAAAGAAAAAGAGTACATCAAATCCATTTGGGGCGTAGGATACACTTTATGCTAATGCTCCACCAACACTTCACAAGGGCACTTTTAGCCCTCTTTTTATCGACATTGCTTCTCTCCGGAGTGGTGAGTTATTTCACCATCAAAAATGACAACATAGAACGTTATGGTAAAGAGCTTGAAACACACATCAAAATCATCAAGCTTCAGCTCCCAAACCTTGAGAAAAGTGAATCGTTTGCCAAAACCTTTAAAGAGCAAACACAGATGCGCTTCACACTCATTAACGAAGAAGGGGTTGTCTTAGCAGAAAGCGATACAGAGAGTGAAAGCATGGATAACCATGCCCGTCGTGAAGAGATTATCAAGGCAAGTCGTGAAGAGTTTGGTCACGCGATACGATTTTCCGATTCGGTGAAGAGTAACTTTTTGTACGTTGCACACCGTTTTAAGATAGACGATAACGTCTTGTTTATTCGTCTTGCGACTAACATCGATACCATCATGCATAATTTTTACAACTTATGGATAAAAATCACCCTTATTTTTACCCTCTCCATCCTTGCAGGGCTTTATGGCGCGTATATTTTAAGTCAAAAAATTCGTCGTGAAATCGACAAAATCATCGCCAATCTACAACAAATTGCCGATAAAGAGTACAAGATAGGTCTTTCATCACATTTTAGTTTTGAGTTTTTTGAAATCGCCAACTACCTTAAAAAACTAGCTTCAAAACTCGAAAAACGTGCCAAACAAAAACGCAAATACACTGCCAAAATCAAGCTCATCAGCCAACAACGAAGCGATGTTATCTCCGCGATTAGCCATGAGTTTAAAAATCCCATTGCTTCCATTATGGGATACGCCCAAACCCTGCTAGATGACCCGGGTGCCAATACGCAAATCAAAGAGCGTTTTTTAGGGAAAATTGTTCAAAATGGGCAAAAAATTTCTCATATGATAGACCGTCTTACTTTAGCAACAAAATTTGAAAATGGTGATTTTACAACCCAAAACACCACTTTTGATGTGGCAAAAGTAGCAGCAGAAGTGGCACAAACATTTCGTGAAAAGTATCCTCAGCGCATTATCACCACCTCTTTGCCTGAACACACTATTAGTGCGGATAGGACGATGATAGAGATTGTTATCTCCAATTTGATTGATAACGCTCTTAAATATTCAGAAGAAGCGGTGCATGTTTGTATCGAAGATAATGCTTTACATGTAAAAGATGAGGGCATTGGTATCAAGGAAGATGAAATTGAAAAAGTGACGCAAAAATTCTACCGCTCAAACACACACTCATGGGATAATTCGATGGGACTGGGGCTTGCGCTCGTTGGCTACATCTTAAAACTGCACAACTCACAGCTGGAGATACAAAGTAGCTTAGGTGTGGGATCTGATTTTTCATTTAAATTGCCTTCAAACTGATTTATTATAAGATACCCACTAAATTTTAGCACGTTAGCAAAGTTTCTGCCTCGCAAGAGGCAAGCTTTAGCACACCAGTGGCTAACATCAAAAGAAAAAGGTACTGAGCATGTATAATATGGGTGAACCCCGCATCAAAATCGTTGCAATGCCCAAAGACACCAACCCTTCTGGAAATATCTTCGGTGGGTGGATTATGTCCCAAATCGATATCGCAGGTGCACTCGCAACACGTGATTTGAATGTGGGTCGCGTGGTGACCGTTGCGGTTAATTCGATGGAGTTTCGAGAAGCGGTTAAAGTGGGCGATGTGTTAAGCTGTTATGGGAAAATCCTCAAAGTGGGTAAAACCTCTTTAACGGTACAAGTCGAAGTGAACTCCGAGCGTTCGCAAGACGGAAGCCGAAGATGCTTGCATGTCACAAGTGCTATCATCACCTACGTTCATGTAGACGAGCACGGACATAAACTCTTGATTCCGTATACGGACAATGAACTTCTAGCCCTTGGAATTGAGCAAAAAAGCCTCGCATAGATACGCTATTTACTTTTTTTAACTATAGTTGCACTGCATAAATTCCATCACATACTTTACATGTAAAAAAGGTTCAAGATGCTTCTCTTTACATTAGCCATTATTTTAGGTCTCGTTTTACTCATTTGGAGTGCCGATAAATTTATCGAAGGGGCTGCTTCCACCGCTAATCATCTAGGAATGCCCCCTTTGCTCATTGGTATCTTAGTTGTCGGCTTTGGCACAAGTGCTCCTGAGATGGTGGTCTCTGCCATCGCCGCACTTGAGGGCAACTCTTCTTTAGCGCTGGGAAATGCGCTTGGCTCAAATATTGTCAACATAGCACTCATTTTAGGAGCAACTGCCCTTATCTCTCCTATCATCGTCGAATCCACAATTATTAAAAAAGAGATGCCTCTTTTAATGCTTATCGTTGTGCTCATTGGCTATATGCTTATCGACAACACCCTCACGATGCTTGAAGGCATTATCCTGCTTACGGGCTTCTTTTTATTGATTGCATGGTCTGTCATTATGGGATTAAAAAACAAACGCGATGCCCTTGCTAAAGAGGTCAATGCCGAATTGAAAATTCATGCCATGAGTTTGGGAACGAGTTTACTATGGCTTTTGATTGGTTTGGTTGTGCTGGTCTTAAGCTCTCGTTTATTGGTCTGGGGTGCTGTGGGTGTTGCAAAAGATTTAGGTATTAGTGATTTGATTATTGGGCTTACCATAGTCGCACTGGGAACCTCTTTACCAGAGCTTGCCTCTTCTATCATCGCAGCACGAAAAGGAGAACATGATATTGCTATCGGCAATATTGTAGGGTCCAATATGTTTAATATTTTAGCGGTTATTGGCATCGCAACGATTATTAAACCTATGGAATTTATTGAAGCTGAGATTTTCAACCGTGATTGGAGCATCATGGCGGTACTAACATTTATGCTCTTTTTGATGGCTTTTAACGTCAATAGGACAAA
>JAGOZL010000095.1 GCA_018058685.1 Sulfurospirillum sp. | reverse complement strand
CGCGCCAAAGCAGGCTTTAAAATATTGGCAGCGTCCATACTCCCTTCACTTGCCCCTGCGCCAACGATGGTGTGAATTTCATCGATAAAGAGGATGATATTGCCACTTTTTTTCACTTCATCGATGACCGCTTTAAGTCTGTCCTCAAACTCACCACGGTACTTTGCCCCTGCGATCAGCGCACTCATATCCAAAGCAATCACGCTTTTATTTTGAAGACTCAGAGGCACATCGTTGTGGGAAATTTTAAGTGCTAACCCTTCGGCAATCGCCGTTTTACCCGTACCAGGTTCACCAATTAAGATAGGATTATTTTTGGTTTTACGAATTAAAATCTGCATCATACGGTGAATCTCTTCGTCACGCCCAATAACAGGACTTAACTTTCCCTCGCTGGCAAGTTTCGTTAAATTAATGCCGTATTTTTCAAGCGATTCAAGATTTTCATCGCTACTTTGTTTATCAATTTTTTTACCACCACGCAAGGCTTCAAGGTTTTTCTTGAATTGCAAAAGGTCAAGATATTTACCCAATATTTTTTTCAATGGGTCGCTGTCGATGTTGGCAAGCAACCACGTATCGACCGACAAGTAACTATCGCCTTTTTGCTTCATCAAACCTTCGGCTTTTTGCAAGGTTTCAACAAGGCTACGAGACACAACAATATTCTCTTTAGTGACATGCGAAACGGTAGGCAATTTTTGCACTTCGCTTTTGATTTCAAGCTCTATGGCACTTTTGTCAATATTCATTTTATTAAAGACTTGATTGAGGATAGAAGCTGAATTGGTGATGAGTCCCCACGTTACATGTAAAGGTGTCGCTTCATTGTTTTTTGAATGCAAAGCAAGGCTGATAGCGCTCTCTATCGCCTCTCGCATTTGATTGGTGAGTTGTTCAAAAAGTGAGTTCATGAAATCTCCTTTGTATTTTTCTATAATTTTACAACTTTGAGTGCATTGATGTCAAGTTTATTTAGCAATATAACATTATATAAGTTGCATCAAATATTTATTTTTTACTTTTTAAATATAATTTTTCAGTATATGGGTTAAAGCGATTTCATACAATTTTTAGGGAAACTTTACTATAATCGCGCTTTACGTTGAAACATTTAACGAGCGGGGAGCGACTCAGACTATCATGAAACATCTACCATTTGCAACACTTGGTTTTGTTGCCACATTTTTAGGTATTACCACTTTCTTCTCTTCTACTCTTTTTGCAAACAGTGCAGATGGAGAAAAGAGCCGTTTGGCTTCTTTGGCAAAGTACACACGCGTCTTAGCAACCATTGAAAAATACTATGTTGATGATATCAAAATTGAAGATATTGTCAAAAAATCAATTGAAGGTCTTTTAACCAACCTCGACGCACACTCTGCATACCTTGATGAAAAGCATTTTAAAGACCTTAAAATCCAAACAGAAGGTGAATTTGGCGGTCTTGGTATCACAGTAGGTCAGCGCGATGGTGCATTAACCGTTATTGCTCCTATGGAAGGTACACCTGCTGATAAAGCAGGCGTTAAAGCCAGTGACATCATCCTTAAAATCAATAAACAATCCACGCTCAACATGACCATCGATGAAGCAGTCAATTTAATGCGTGGAAAACCAGGTACGGGTATTGAACTCACACTCGTTAGAGAAGGGGAAAGTAAACCTCTTGTGATTTCTATCGTACGTGACATCATTAAAATCGAATCTGTCTACTCTCGCCTCATTGAAAATGAGAATATGCTTTATGTTCGTGTCGTGAGCTTTGACAAAAATATTGTCGGCGATGTAAAAGAGGCTATTCAAAAGAACAAAGGCGTTAAGGGTATTGTTTTAGATTTACGAAACAATCCAGGAGGTCTTTTGAACCAAGCCGTTGAACTTGTGGATCTTTTTGTGGATGAAGGCATCATCGTCTCTCAAAAAGGACGCGTTGAATCAGACAATGCTGAATACAAAGCAACCAAAGCAGGAACTCTTACAAAAATACCTTTAGTTGTTTTGGTTAATGGAGGAAGTGCAAGTGCGAGTGAAATCGTCAGTGGTGCATTGCAAGATCATAAACGTGCGATTATCATTGGTGAAAAAACGTTTGGAAAAGGAAGTGTACAAGCTGTTCTTCCTGTGGTTGATAATGAAGCGATTCGCTTAACCATTGCCCGTTACTATCTACCAAGTGGACGAACCATCCAAGCGGAGGGTGTAACTCCTGACCTTATGGTTTATCCTGGTGAAGTACCACATAAAAACAATGAGCAATCTCTTAAAGAGAAGGATTTGAAAAAACACTTAGAAGGTGAACTCAAAAAAGCAGAAGATACAAAACCTGAAACAAAAGATAAAGATAAAAATAAAACAAAAACAAAAGAGCCATTAAAATCAGAAAAAGAAGTCATTTCGCAAGAGAGTCTCTTTAAAGACCTACAACTCAAAAGTGCTGTTGATGCCATCAAAGTACTTGCTATTAAAAAATAACGAAGGAGTAAAGATGAACAAAGGTGCATTATTATACGAAGGCAAAGGCAAAAAGCTTTTTTTTACAGAAGATGAAAATCTGTTGATTTCAGAATTCAAAGATGACTTAACAGCGTTTAATGCAGAGAAAAAAGGCAATGAAGCAGGTAAAGGAGCACTGAACTGCAAAATCAGTACACAACTATTTCATCTTCTCGAAAAACATGGTATTCAAACACATCTTGTCAAAACACTTGATGACACACATCAGTTGGTTAAAAAAGTTAAAATTATTCCTATTGAAGTCGTTGTTAGAAATATTGCAACAGGTTCATTATCAAAACGCCTTGGTATTACAGATGGAACCGTACTTCCTTTTACGCTTGTAGAGTTTTACCTCAAAGATGACTCTTTGGGTGATCCTATTATTAACGATGAACATTGTTTACTTTTAGACCTTGTTAAAAGTGAATCCGACCTTGAAGAATTAAAACGCTTAGGCCGTGAAATCAATGCTGTTATGAAACACTTTTTTGAAGAGCGCAAACTAAAATTGGTTGATTTTAAAGTCGAGTTTGGTGTTGATAAAGATGGAAATATTCTCCTTTCCGATGAAATCAGCCCAGATAGTTGTCGTTTTTGGGATGCAGACACCAATGAAAAACTGGATAAAGATCGTTTCCGTCAAGGACTTGGCAATGTAAAAGTGGCTTACGAAGAAGTCCTAAAACGAATTTTAAATCACTAAAAAGGAAATTAGAAAAATGCGCGTTATTGTCAATGTTCAACTTAAAAATGGTGTTTTAGATCCCCAAGGAAAAGCAGTTCATCACGCACTCTCTTCTTTAAAATTTAACGGCGTCAATGATGTCCGTATCGGTAAGCAAATCATCCTTGAAATTGCTGAAAATGATCAAGCAAAAGCAAAAGAAGATGTCACAAAAATGTGTGAAGAGCTTTTAGCAAACACCGTTATTGAAGACTATACCATCGAGTTTCCGACATGCTAGTTGCTGTGGCTGTTTTTCCAGGAACAAACTGTGAAATTGACACCAAGTATGCGTTTGAAAAACTAGGACAAGAGGTTGTTCTTGTATTTCATAAAGAGGAGAAACTTCCCGTTGGTACTGATTTGGTTGTACTTCCTGGTGGTTTTAGCTATGGTGATTATCTCAGAAGTGCCGCCATTGCAAAGTTTTCTCCGATCATGAAAGCTGTCATTGAGTTTGCCAATAACGGTGGAAAAGTTTTGGGTATCTGTAATGGCTTTCAAATGTTGCTTGAAGCACATTTACTGCCAGGTGCTATGAAACGTAACTCTAATGTCCATTTTATCTCTAAATTTCATCCGTTAAAAGTCATCAATACTAACAATACCTTTTTACGCAAATGCACCGTTGGAGAAATCCTTAACGTGCCTATCGCTCATGGCGAGGGAAGCTATTATATTGATGATGCTGGACTTCAAGAGCTTTATGCCAATGAACAAGTTCTTTTAACGTATGTAGATGAAAAAGGCAATGTGGATAACCCTAATGGCTCAATCGATTCTATCGCATGTATCTGTAATAAAGAAAAAAATGTCTTTGGTCTTATGCCCCATCCCGAGCGTGCAATTGAAAGCATCTTAGGCTCAGACGATGGTGTAAAAATGCTTCAAGGGTTTATCCATTAAGCACATGAAAAAACTTTTAACACTTTTTGCGCTGTGTACACTTTTTTTTCTTTCTCTAGCATATGCAGAGGAAGAAAGAGTGTACACCTCTTCAAAATCTATTTTTCTCTCCCATGCGGAATTACCTAGCAAACTTTATGTAGGGCAGATTTTTTCCCTTAAAGTCAAAGCTATCGTTACCAATTCACGCTTTGATGACATCATAACACTTTTTAATGAGTCTGCAAGTGCTGAGATACTCAATCCTGATGCAAAATGGCAGCCACTTGGAAATAGCAGTTATGAAAATACCTTTTATTTTAAATTAAAATCACCTTCTGTCAAGCTTCCTCTTTTACATGTAACGCTTCTTTCTCAAGGACAAAATGTTGAGAGTGAAACACTGGATGTGCCTTCTTTACATGCAGTGCAGCTTAAAAAAGAGCCTTTATTTAGCAATGTCATTGCACAAAACTTAAGTGTCAATAAATATAAAACCACAACGTTTGATGCTAAAAATGCCATTATTGTACTTGAAATTGAAGCCATCCAAGCAAATTTAAGGGATTTTCATCTGAGTGCTATTGCTAAAAATGGTGTTGATTCTTTTTCCGAAAATAGTACCAGTCAAAAAATTTATTACTATGCGATTATCCCAAATTATCAAAAAACATTTGAATTTACCTATTTTGACCTTCCAAGCAATAAGTTTTTAAAAATTTCTTTACCTGTTATTATCGAAAATGAAGAGGTCAGTACCCAATTAGGACTGAATCCAAAAGAAAGTATTTTTGAATTTTATAAAAATATTGCCTATGGTGTCTTAGCATTTATCTTTTTACTTCTCTTTTTAAGGCGCCGAAGCGTTCTTTATTTTCTTTTAATGGCAACCTTTATTGCTCTGTTTATTTTAGACAAAAACCCTCTTAATAAAGTCGAACTGAAAAGCAGCAGTACCCTTATGATTCTCCCAACAGAGGGTTCAACGGTATTTTTTACAAATCCAAAAGCGATTGAAGTTGAAAAGCTGGCTGAGCGTCAACAATACGTTAAAGTATTACTTCCTGATGGAAAAATAGGATGGACAAGTCGTGAAAATATTGTCAAACATTAGAGGTTTTTTAACGATTATCCAGTTTGTCGTCACAGTTTTAGTGGTGATTGTACTGATGTATCTCTTTCGCAATCATACACATGCCATCAGACAAGCATGGGCAAAGATGCAAACTTTTTTGATGAACTTTCGTATCAAACAGCATGGGAGTACCTCGCCACAAGCAACCCTACTCGTGCTTAATCACCAAAGTTTGATTGACATCGTAGCTCTTGAAGCGATTTATCCTAAAAATCTCTGCTGGATTGCTAAAAAAGAGATTCAAGATATTCCTCTTTTTGGGCATATCATCCCTGCTCCTCGCATGATAGCGATTGATCGAAAAGATAAACGCTCTTTGATTAAAATGCTAAAAGAGGGTCGAGAGAGAATCGAAGAAGGTCGAGTACTTGCTATGTTTCCTGAAGGTACTAGGGGCGATGGGAAAAGCTTACTTCCTTTTCAAAATGGGGCTAAAGCTTTGGCTGAAAAGCTAAATCTGATTGTACAACCCGTTTTGGTTATTGGGGCACGTCATATTTTTGATTCTAAAAAACTTCTTGCAAATAGCGGTGATGTTCATGTCATCTATCTTGACCCCATCAACCCAAAAGATGACCCACTGTGGTTTGAAACTCTCCATTCAACGATGAAAGAAAGGTTGGCACTTGAGTTGGCAAACACTCCTAGCCATCGGTAGTGGTGGTTTTTTAGGCTCTATTATGCGAGCCTATCTTAATGGCGTGGTCAATCGCCACCTTCCACATACACTTCCTTTTGGAACATTAGGAGTCAATCTCATAGGCAGCTTTATCATTGGTCTGCTTTTTGCCCTTTTTATGCACACATCTACATTTTCTCC
>JAGOZL010000094.1 GCA_018058685.1 Sulfurospirillum sp. | reverse complement strand
CTCTCGTGAGCATTTTGGCTGATATCGTCAAAAACGGTGCGCATATTGGTGACATGTTTGGTGCTCTCATCAATGATACTTTTTTCTTTTTGCGTTTGTGTGTGGAAAAAAGAAGCGATGGCTTGAAGCTGCGCAGAGATTTGGTCGTGGGTAGTCGCATGTGCTTGGAAACCAAGAATGGCATGTCTGATTTTCTCTTTGAAAAAGACCACCGAGTCTAGCATCTTGGCAGACTCTTCGTTAAAGCTTGTATTGATTTTAATCTCTTTAGTCAAATCCATAGAAGCTAAGGCTTGGTTGATTTTAAGGCTCAAATCAACACCCCATTTTTTCTCATCAATATCATGCACGATAAGAATCACCGCGATAACATACTGAATCATAGCACCAAGAGTACTGGTTGTAAAAAAATAGGCATTGAGTGGAAGGATTAAAAAAGCTGCGATATGAATCACTCTCATTCTAAAAAATAGAGATTTCATGTTATCTTCTCCTGTGTGAAATAAAATCGCATTCTACTTCATCGGAAAAAATAAAAGCTTGATTTACATCAAAAATAAGATAAAATTACTCTCTTTTAGAAAAACGCTTGAAAATGAAGAGAGCCAAAACTCTCTTCATACGGTTTTATCTGTCATATTTCTTTGCGTACGCGGCATCGTTATAAATCGCTTCGCCGTAAAGTTCTTTACCAAAAGTACGGATAATTTCTTGACCACCGCCTTTTGCGACAAACTCAATAAACTTTTCACTCATCTTTTGCTGTGGCGTATCTGTGCCATTTTGTTTGAGTGCATTATAGGTATTGACTAAAAAGATATCACCTCGGAAGAGAATTTTGAGGTTTTTGAGCTCTTTTTTAGCGGCAACCCACGTACTGCTATCAGTCATAAAATAAGCTCCCGTGGTATCTGCTTTTTTAAGCGTTGCGAGCATAAAATCTTTATTGGCGGTGTACCAAGCTCCTGTTGGAGTGATATTGGCTTTTTTCCATATGTCAAGCTCTTTTTTATGCGTTCCAGAGTTGTCGGCACGGGTATAAAAAAGTGCTTGACGTGCCGCAATGCGCGAATAAGCCTCTACCACACTGGATGAATCTTTGATAAGAGCAGGGTCTTTGGCTGGACCTGTGATGTAAAACTCATTAGAACCAATCAAGCTTCTATCACTTGCCCAACCCTCTTTAACCGCATCTTTTTCACCTTTTGGCGCATGCACCATGATGATATCGACCTCTTTCTTTTTCAAAAAGGAGAGGGATTCGCCAGAGCCTGCTTTTATCCAGCACAGTGTGATGTCGTTAGTTTTGGCAAACTCTTCGGCTAGCACTTTAACAAGTCCTAATTCACCAGGACTTCCTGTAGCAAGCTTAACTTCAAGTGAACCTTTTCCATAACGCTCTGTACAATTCGCTCCAAAGACGAGAGAACAGAGTGCAACCGTTGTTAGCACTATTTTTGAAAACATTTAGACCCCTTTTTTGATAGATTGAGCTTAAAATTAGCGTAAAGAGACTAATTTTTTTGTTAAAACAACGTCATTTGATTCTAAAAAAGAGAGTAATGTGTAAAATTTGCATATTTGTGGATTTTAATAAAGAGAACTTTACATGTAAAGCTCTCTTGAGAAAGAATTTATTTAAACAGTTGATAAATAGAACAAAAATCTTCTTCGCCTTTACCGAGCTCTTTCATCTTAGAATAAAGTTCTTTAACGACACTAGCGGTGTAAAGGGGGCGGTTCATGCTGTACGCCAAGTCTTGCAGACAGTGTAAATCTTTGTTGATAGCGGCATTGCTAAAATGAGGGCTAAAATCTTCGTTAATCAATTTTTGCGTTTTTGCCGCTAGAACTAAGGATTTTCCACCCCCTGCACCCAAGATGTCCAAGAGTTCTGTTTTATTGATGCCACATGCCTCACCAAGTGCGGTACATTCAGCAAGGGTTGCCATAAAGGAGCCAAGGCAGAGGTTATTGATAAGCTTCATCTTTGATGCCATACCAGCCTCTTTTAGGTTAAAAAGGGTTGTGGCAAGTTTTTCTAAAAGGGGTTTACATGTAAGAAAAACCTCTTCTTTTCCCGCACTTACGATGGTGAGTTCTCCCTTGCTTGCGGGCACGACACTGCCTAAAACGGGCGATTCAAGATAATTTCCCCCTTTAGCTTCGATAAGGGCATGAAAGGTGAGGACATCGTCAAAATGGTTTGTACTTAAATCAATGATGGTTTTGCCTTTCAAATCCGCACTAAGTAATCCTTCTTCCATACTAAGAACAGTGTGAACGCCTTTAGAGTCAAAAAGACACATCATCACAACATCGCATGTTTGGACAAGCGCTTTTGGGGTTGGTTGGGAGGGAAGTCCTAGCTTTTCAACTTTATCAAGGCTTCTGTTCCACACGATGACCTCTTCACCGACACTTACTAGACGTTTTACGATAGCACTTCCTAAATTTCCCAGACCAATAAAACCGATTTTCATAAGCTATCTCCTTAGTTTGTTTTTTAGAATTATAGTCTAAATTAGACAAAATATCAATATTTGCTTTTTTCAATAAAAGTTGTGTTATGATTAAATTATGAAAAAAGAGCTCAAACCTTATGTCGCCTTGTGTGACGCTATTGGAAAACTGTTTTATCCTAATGTTGAAGTGGTCATGCACGATTTGGAATCCAAAACATTGGTACACATCGTCAATGCCTTTTCTAAACGTCGTGTCGGAGATGCGATGCTCAGTGATGCCAAAGATATCAGCACGCTAAAAGAGAATTGGGTGGGTCCGTATGACAAGCGCAATGCCGATGGAAAACGCTTAAAAGCGGTAAGTGTTATCTTGCGTGATGCGGGAGAAGCTCCCATCGGGATGATATGCATTAACTATAATACCGAGCCAGTCGAGATGCTTTTGGAGTCTTTAAAAGGCTTTTTACATGTAAACGAATCTGTTCAAAAACCTTCCATTCTTTTCTCTCAAAGTTGGAAGGAGCATACGGATGAAACCATAGAAAAATACTTAAGCACACGCAATATTTCGCTCTCAGGACTGAGTACAAATGATAAAAAAGAGTTAGTCTGGTTTTTAGAGCAAGAAGGTATTTTTGCCATTCGCAACGTCGTTCTTTACGTCTGTTCAGTACTCAATATCTCCAAAGCAACCTTGTACAATTGGCTCAAACCCATGCGAAATACATCTTTACATGTAAAGGAATCCCATGCCAACTAAAGAAGAAGCACTCACCTTACTCAAAGCCTACAATGGCAATGCCTTGGTCACTCATGGACGTGCTGTTGAAGGGGCTATGCGTTATATGGCTAGAAAAGCGGGCGAGGATGAAGATGTTTGGGGAATTGCAGGTCTTTTACACGATATTGACTACGAAAAATTCCCTGAGCTTCACTGTCATAAGGGAGCGGAGATACTGCAAGAGCATGGGTATTCGCAAGAGATTATTCGTGCGATGATGTCGCATGGTTGGGGTATTTGTACCGATGTTGAGCCACTCTCTCGTATGGAAAAGACACTTTACGCGGTGGATGAACTCACAGGACTTATTACGGCGTGTGCACTGGTACGCCCAAGCAAATCGGTCATGGATTTGGAGCTTTCATCGGTTAAAAAGAAATTTAAAGACAAAGCATTTGCTGCGGGAGCGAGTAGAGAAGTGATGCAAAAAGGAGCGGAAATGCTAGGTGTGAGCATCGATGAGCTTATCACCGATGTCATTTTAGCGATGCGAGAAATCGCACCAGATTTAGGATTGGAATTAAAAAATTAACGTTGCCTTTTGGGTGTGGGCACTTTTTTGACAACGGGACGATAATCCACGATGGTGGTTGTCCCTTTCCCAGGATAGCGCTTCATCTCAAAATGCTCACTCAGTTTTGCCAAAAGCGAGGTGAGTTTGCTTGAGCCATATGTGCGTGGGTCAAAGTCTGGTGATTGACGTTTGATATACGCACCCGCAGCCGATACACTTGCCCATCCCTCATCATCTTGGGTTTTTTCCCAACCTACATGTAAAAGTTTTGCAAGCTCTTTTAAGCTCTCATCATAAGAGTGTTTTGATGCTTTAACTTCAGGGATATCGCCAAGAGTTTCGGTGTTGATACTGAGGTTTTCGGTAAAGATAAAGTCATCACAGGCATTACGAAAGGAAAGAGGTGTTTTATGCTCCCCAAATCCAAACACATAAATCTCCGATTCTTTAAGGCGTGAAGCGAGCTTTGTAAAATCGCTATCACTTGAAACGAGCGCAAAGGCATCAAACTTTTGTGTGTAAAGCAAATCCATCGCATCAATAATCATCGAAGCATCGGTTGAATTTTTCCCCGTCGTGTACGCAAACTGCTGAATAGGCTGAATGGCAAGCTCATTCAAGCTCTCTTTCCAATTTTTAAGATAACTGCTCGACCAGTCACCGTATGCTCGTTTGACGATGATGTGCCCATGTGTCGAGAGTTCGGCTAAGATGAGTTCGAGTTTACTTTGCTGTGCATTGTCAGCGTCGATTAAGACAACGATTCGCTTTTCTTCACTGATGTTTTTCATGCTTATGCCTTTTTAAAGTAGTTTGCTAGAAGTATTATAGCCCTTTTATCGTGCGTATCCTTGTTTAATCTCTTCTTTGCTAGCTGTACGCACATTGGCTACGGTAGCGAAAAAGGTGACATCATGTCCTGCAAAAGGATGGTTGCCATCTAAAACGACGTATTCGTTTGTCACCTCTTTGATGATGTAGAGGATACTCTCTTCTTCACCGGTGAGTTCATCTTCAAAAATCTCTTCAAACTCCTCACCTACGTGGATGTGCTCATCAAAATCGGTGCGAGGCTGTGTGACGATGAGGCTCTCATCAAACTCACCAAAAGACTCTTTAGCTTTGAGGCTTACTTCGATTTCATCATTTCTGCTTTTACCTTCTAACGCGCGCTCCACTTTTTCAAACACATCATTGTATCCACCATGCAGATAGACTAAAGGCTCGCCCCCTGTATCTAACACCGTTCCTTTTTTATCAAGGACTCTGTAACTTAGGGTCACGACACAATTTTTTCCGATTTTCATTTTCTTTCCTTTAAATAGTTTTTGAGTCTTTGGAGACCTTCATTCATATGCTCGATATTTCTAGTGTAGGCAAAGCGTATATACTGGCAAGTTCCATGCGTTCCAAAATCAACCCCAGGTGTGGTGGCGATATGAATATTTTCGAGCAGTTCTTTCGCAAAAGCAAAACTGTCATGCGAATACTTTGAAATATTTGCCCAGATGTAAAACGCTCCATCTGGTTTAGCATCTATCTCAAAAAGCTTTGAGAGTTCGGTGTATAAAAAATCCCTTCTGGCTTTAAACTCGTGCTTGATGTAAGAGAGGTAGTCATCATCAAAGGCTTCGAGTGCACCATATTGGCTCAGTGTGGGAGCGCAGATGAAGAGATTTTGTGCGACCATTTCCGCATGACGAATCTTCTCTTTTGGCACAATTACCCAACCCAAACGCTGTCCTGGCATACAATAGTATTTTGAAAAACCGTTAATGACATAAACATTGTTGCTTCCAAATTCTAACGCACAGTTCGCCTCTTTTTCATACGTCAAACCATGGTACAACTCATCGGAGATAAAAGCAATGTTTTTTTCTTCACAGTACGCCACAAGCTCTTTTAAGTTTTGTGCATCATAGATATTTCCCGTAGGATTGGCAGGAGAAGAGATTTGCAGAGCATCAAGATGATGAAGCGTCAAATCGTTTACATGTAATTCAAAATTATCTTCTTTTCCAATAGGCATAAAACAAGGTTTTATATCCAAAAGATAGGCAAAATTTTTATAACACGGATAAGAGGGGTCACTAAAGCCAAGTGTGGCATCTTTACCAAGCGTTAGTGCGTAAGCGATAAGAAATGCACCACTGGTTCCAGGGGTGAGAAAAATTTGTTGGGTATCTATTTGAACACCATAGGCTTTAGCATAATGCGCTACGATTTTTTCACGAAGTGCAACTAAACCATGGCTTTGCGTATAAGAAAAGCGGTTTTCATCAACGCTACCATGTAAAGCTTGTTTTACTTTAGGTGAGGGTGGAAGGTCTGGCTGACCAATCTCAAAATGGATACAATCATCAAACTTTTCAGCCTCTTTGACAATGTCCATCACAATAAAAGA
>JAGOZL010000093.1 GCA_018058685.1 Sulfurospirillum sp. | reverse complement strand
GGATTATTCGATGCAAGAGAGTCAAAAGCCATTTATCAACGCATTAGACCTGATGGGGCATGGGATTTGGGATTGGAATGCGCTAAGCAATGAAGTCTTTTTTTCCAATGAGTGGAAAAAAATGCTCGGTTATCGTGCCGATGAAATTGCAAATCGTGTTGAAGAGTGGAGTTCTCGTGTGCATCCTGATGACTTCAACCAATGCATCAACGAACTCGCAGCTCTTTTTAGCGGACAGACAGAGCATTATCGTAATGAACATCGTATGCTTTGCAAAGATGGAAGTTACAAGTGGATACTTGACCAAGGGACTATTTTAGAACGAAACGCAAAAGGCTTGCCTTTACGCATTGTGGGAACGCATACGGATATAGATGATTTGAGAAGGGCTATCTCACATTAATCCTTAGTCAAGCTCTCACAGTGGGCTTTTGTCGCTTGGATGAGCACTTCAGGGCTTAAAAGCAGTTGCACACCACGCACACCTGCACTCACGTAAACGTTGGTATGCTCTTTGATAGAGCTGTCGATAAACGTTGGATAGGACTTTTTCATTGCTAAAGGGGAACACCCACCACGAATGTACCCTGTAAGCCCTAAAAGCTCCTTAACGGCAACCAATTCACAACGCTTCACCCCAGCAACACGTGCTAACGCTTTGAGGTCGATTTCTTCATTAGAAGGAATACACGCTACTAAAATATGTTTTGCATCATCACGTGCCACGAGTGTTTTAAAAACACATTCAGGCATTACCCCTAACATCTGTGCGGCATGGGTTGCACTCAAATCATCTTCATCAACCGCATAAGAGGTCATTTCATAGGAGAGCTTGAGCGTATCTAAAAAGCGCGCGGCATTGGTTTTTTTTAGACTCATTTTTCAACCCTTTTATAAAGCGTTTTAACCCCCAAAAGATTAGTTTCGATGGTTTTATCATCTTTAATGTAAAAAGTAATGCCTGTGTTATTGGAAAAGTCAACCACTTTGATTTTACTCTCTTCTATATCGTAATTAACGAGCGTTGTGATGTTTAAAGCTTGCATTTTATCTTTGAAAAATTCGATATCACCTACGGGTAAAAAGATATTTTTACTCATTGGTCGCCATTTTCCGATGAGAGGATTGGGCGTTTCACGCAATGCAATCGTAAGGATAACAATCGCAATGAGCAAAAGTACCGATGAAGCGATGAGTTTTGGGTGATGCTTAGGGTTCCAATCAAGGCTTTTAAGATAGGGCATTAACTTTTTAAAAGCAGAGGGCTTTTTAGGTTTTGGCTCTTTTTTTTGCGTCTCCTCAAAAAAGGGTGTATCGCTATTTTCATCTTCGTTTAATGGGTCACGAAGTGTTTTTTGTTTTTTGCTAAATCGTTTATTCGTATCCATGTAAGAGAGTGTATCATCATCTTTAAAAAACATAAAAAGCCTTATGCATTGTCTATTTGAAGTGCTTTAGCACGTACAAATTATAACATCTTTACCTTTTAAGGACGATGATAGCATCTTTACATGTAAAAAGAATTTTTCTAGCTCTGTGCATACTCATTTAAAAAATCACACAGTGCGTCTAAGACAATCTGAGGTTGTTCTTCTGGCACAAAATGCCCACAATCCTCAATCCCAAAACCACGCACATCGTCTGCTAAATTCTTCCAGCCTTGCAAGACATCCCACAAATTTCCAACGACACCATTGGCTCCCCATAAAATGAGAAGTGGTGTTTTTATTTTGGTGGCTCTATCCACGATATCGTGTTCCAAATCAATACTCACCGCCGCGCGATAATCTTCGCTGATGCCATGAACCGTAGCAGGGTCTGAATAGTGACGGATGTACTCTTGCAAAACATCTTCAGGAAACTTTTTTTGCGCTTCGGGTGTTGCTTTTTTGAGTAGATTATTGCGGATAAAATACTCAGGGTCGGAGCCTAAAAAGCGCTCAGGAAAATCATAAGGCTGAATGTAAAAAAACCAATGCCAGTACTTGGTCGCAAATTCTTGATTGGTTTGTTGATACATATCATAAGTGGGTAAGATATCCATCATAGTACAGGTAAGAACTTTTTCAGGATAATCAAGCATCAAGCGGTGGCACACTCTTCCACCTCTATCGTGTCCAACGATGTGGTAGCGTGTAAATCCAAGCGTTTCCATCACCTTGACTTGGTCAAGCGCCATCACACGCTTAGAATAATTTGAATGATCACTCAATCCTCTAGGCTTAGAACTATCACCATACCCTCTAAGATCGGTCGCCACAACGGTATAGTTTTGTGCAAGTTGTGGAGCGATATCTCGCCAGATAAGATAGCTTTCAGGGTGTCCATGAAGGAGTAAAATCGCCTCTTTCCCTTTTCCTCCCACCCACGTGTTGATGGTAACTTCGCCTACATCAATCATTTTATGTGTGAAGCCTTGAAAATAATCACTCACAGCCATGCGTTGCTCCTTTTTAATGTGTCATTGCTTCCATTTGTGCTTTAATCAGCGGTTTGATACCACCGCTTTGTAAGATATGTAACATATACTCAGACAAAGGTTCTGCTTGCGCAATTTCCCCTTTGCTTGTGCTGATTTGTCCTGTTAAAAGGTTTACACCAAGACTTTCTCCCGTTTTTAAAAAAGAGGTGATTTTTGGACAGATGAGAAGAGGGATTCCAAGGTTAATAGCGTTGCGATAAAAGATACGTGCGAATGACTCAGCGATGATAGCTCCAATACCAACAGCTTTGAGCGCAATCGCAGCATGCTCACGACTTGAGCCACAGCCAAAGTTTGTTCCCGCAACAATAATATCACCTTTGGAAACTTTACATGTAAAGTCAGGATCTACTCCTTGCATAGCGTGTTTAGCGATATCTTCTGTGTTCGTTAACTCAACAAAGCGACCAGGGTAAATTTGATCCGTATCGATATTGTTTCCAAAGAGAAATATTTTCCCAATAAGTATATTTTGCATGGTGACTCCTTTTAAAGATACGAACTTGGGTCTACGATTTTACCCTCAAGTGCGGCGGCAGCAACAGCTGCTGGAGAGCCTAAAAAGATTTCTGCTTTGGTATGTCCCATGCGACCTGGAAAATTTCGATTGGTTGTGGTGATGCATGTCTCTTCTGAAGCCAACATCCCCTCATGGGTTCCCAAACATGCGGCACAGCCTGGTGTGACAAAGGTCGCTCCTGCTTCCACGAGTGTTTGCACATAGCCTTTTTCCATAGCCTCTAAAAAAACTCCTTTAGAAGCGGGAACAATGACGAAACGCGTGCGTGGAGAAACTTTTTTTCCTTGTAAAATTTTTGCGGCAATACCGATATCTTCTGCTCTACCTCCTGTACAAGAGCCAAGATACGCTTGGTCGATGGAGCGACCAATAAAATGTGAGATATCATAGACATTGTCCACACTTGAAGGTGCGGCAAGTTGAGGTTTAAGATGTGTTACATCAAAGGTGATTTCGGAAGCATAAACAAAATCAGCATCACTCTTAAATAGTTCATAACTTCTGCTTACCTTGTCGTTTAAAAATGCTATGGTAATTTCATCGGGTTGTATGTAACTTGTTTTTGCTCCCATCTCCGTACTCATATTGCACAATGCCATACGTTCAGAGATACTCAACTCTTTGAGTGTTGAGCCTCCAAATTCGATAGCTTTATACAAAGCATAATCAGCCCCTAACACACCAATAGCATGTAAAATCATATCTTTTGCATACACACCATGAGCCAAAGTGCCTTCAAAATTAATTTTGATGATTTCTGGAACTCTAAACCATAATTTTCCTGTCGCTAAAATAATCGCTAAATCAGTCGCCCCCACACCCGTTCCAAAAGCACCAAATGCACCGTGTGTTGTGGTATGTGAGTCTGTAATAACGACAATTTCCCCAGGATAAGCTAGCCCTTTATCGGCTAGAACCTGATGGCAAACCCCTTGGTCAATGTCCATCAGCAAATCAATACCTTGCTCCCAGCAAAACTCACGAAATTGCTTTTGATTTTGTGCTTGTTGAATCGTCGAGGCAGGAGCATAGTGGTCTAAAAACATAATTACTTTAGAAGGATCATACACCTTTGTTCCGCCCATTTCGTAAAAAGAGCGAATGGTTTGAAGGTATAAATCATTAATGCCCGCCATATCAATCTCACAATTGATAATTTCACCTGTCTTTACCGATGCTTTCCCAGATTTTTTAGCTAAAAGCTTTTCAATTGCATGCATTGTGCATATCCTTAGGTCTCTTCAGAATGGATAAAATTATTTTTCAGTATTGTATTGTAAATAGTTATGTTAAATCAAATAATACATAATCATACACAATATAAAGGAATGCAATATGGACTCAACACTTTTAAAGATTTTTGTAGCGGTAGCACAACATAAAAGCATCTCATTAGGTGCGCAAGAGCTCCATTTTACGCAGTCAAATGTCACTTTACGTATTAAACAATTGGAAAAGAACTTAGGGTATGCTCTTTTTCATCGAGTTCCTAAAGGAGTGATTTTAACGTATGAGGGTGAAAAATTGTATCCTTATGCTTTGGAGATTGTTGCTAAGGTTGAAGAAGCAATTCGCCAAATGAAAAACATGACCCATCAAAAGCTTTTACGCATCGGTACCAGTCAAGCCAATGCTATCATTCGACTTTTGCCTTTTTTAGAAAAACTCAATGCAGATTTTCCTCCTATGCACATCGAACTCTATGCCAACGGAACACCCCCTGTCATAGAAGCACTTTTAGATTATAAAGTTGATATTGCTTTTGTGACGGGTAATCCACATCATAAAGACATTATGGTGCTCAATCGATTTAATGATGATCTGTATATGGTCGAGTCAAAGCATAAACAAAGTCAAAACACCATCATCGGATATCGAGAAAAGAGCACGCATTTTCAATACTTTAAATCGTATTGTGAAGCGATGGGAAATAGTGAATATAAAACGATTATTTTAGAAAACTATGAAGTGATGTTGGGGTGTGTTAAAGCAGGAATGGGCAGAGCTTTTTTATCAAAAATAATCGTTGATAAATACGGCTATACAGATGATTTGAACTTAATTAAATTGGAACAAAAAGAGTGTGATTTGGAAACGCATTTAATTTGCCGAAAAGATTATGTCCCTATCATTGGAGAATATTTAAAAGCATTGAATTTGGATTAAAACATTTAGTATCATTTATCAAGTCGGAGTGAAGAGATGCTAGTAACTCCACTCTCAAAGGACTTAAAAGACCTTGATTTGTGAAAAAACTTATTTTTATATAGCAAGAGCTTTTTTAGAAAAGTGATATAATTAAACTATGATTTTATTCTAATAATTAAAAGAGAGAATATAATCTCCCTTTTAACCTATGTTTTGTAATCCTTTACGATGCAATGCAATATCATCAAGTTTTTGGATAAGCCACATTTTAATGATAGATTGACGAGTCACTCCCATACGTTTAGCCTCTTTGTCTAAAGAAGCAATAGCCCATGATGGCAAGTCCACATTTACTTTTTTAATAGTCAATATTTCTTTTTCAAACTCTTCAAGAGTCATTTTAGAAGATAAGTCGATGTAAGGGAGAATATCTTCACCATCATCAAATTTTCTATCAAATTCTTCCGCTGATATTTTTTTCATAAGAGTTCCTTTTCATTATTTCTACATCGCCTTACGCTGATGATACGAATATTGTCTTCACGCATAGTAAAAACAGCCACATAACAAAGCGTATTAATATAACCAACTAAGAGATGACGCCACTCATTATTCACATAAACGCTATGGAAAACAGAGTGTTTTTTATTTTGCCAAAGAGCTTGTGCCTCTTCAAAATCTATACCGTGTTTTTCTTTATTGGCTTTACTTTTTGATTCGTCATATTCAAACATCAAAAACCTTTTATTTGATATAGAAATTATACTCTTTTTATATTTATAAAATCAAGAATTATAAACTCAAAAAGAAGGTTAAGAAAACTACCATCGGCAAGATAAAAAAAGTCACATTAATATTGTAAGTAATGAGGTGTTTAAGGTTTGAAAAATACATTCGTTGATGCAATTCTCATAACCCGAAGGTCGTTGACTTGAAACAGTGACTTCCAAATGTATTCACGAAGCTTCTAAACTCAAGCTTTTTAAACACTATAAAAGTATGCAATATATCTAAACGGGTTCACTTAGTCATACCAGTATCGAAACGA
>JAGOZL010000092.1 GCA_018058685.1 Sulfurospirillum sp. | reverse complement strand
TTGACACAATTCAAAGATATGATTAATGACAAAACAGAAGGTAAAATCAACGCTTCTATCATCAACGTGGGAGGAGCCAATCCATACAGGCTTGTTATTAAATCAGCAGAAACTGGGGAAAGCAACGCCATTAGTTTTTCATCAACCTCTATTAGCGCTTTAAGAAACTTAGGGCTTGATAGTACCAGTTTAAGTGCTGGTAATAAGCTTCAATCGGCTTCTGATGCATTATTTACCTACAATGGTGTTGCTGTGACACGTTCAACGAATACCATTGATGATTTATCAAGTGGCTTAACCATTACATTAAACGAAAAACAAGCTTCTGGAGTAACCACTAATGTATCCATTAAGCAAAATTTAGGTGATATAAAAGACAGCCTCACTTCACTTGTTACTAAATATAATGAACTGATGTCAAATTTACAAGTAGCAACAAAATACGATAACGATACAAAAACAGCAGGTATTTTCCAAGGTGTTACCCAAATCAATTCATTAAAATCTGCTATGAGTAAACAATTACTCACAACCGATGAATTAGGACGTAGTCTTTCAGATTATGGTCTAGCTTTGAACAGTTCTGGGGTTTTAGAGTTTACGGAATCAACGTTTAATACAAAAGTATCAAACGATGCTAAAGATGTTGAAGACTTTTTCAGAGGTTCAACAAGCTATAAAACCAATAAATTTGCAGGTAGTACGGTTGCGGCAGGTGATTTATCTTTTGCAGATCAAGAGCTAGTCATTAATGGCATTAGTATTAGTTTTAGCACCACAGGCAATACGGCAGAAGATAACGCACTTGCTCTTCAAAATGCCATCAATAAAGCAGGGATTTCAGGTGTTCAAGCCCTTATAGGTAAAAATAACTCTGTGTACCTTGAAAGTAAAACAGGGATGGACATAGAAATCAAAGGAGATGCCGCTAAATTAACATCTATTGGGTTTTCAGCAACCAGCGTTTATGCTCAAAGCGTTTCTAGAGATGGTGTTTTTAAAGATTTTAATGAGTTATTAGGAAGCTATATTACTGGTGAAAAAAGTATTTTTAAACTTTTTGAAGCCTCATTAACCACTGAAAAAACAGCATTGACCAAAAATCGTGCGAGTGCTGTGAAAAGAATTGATGAGCGTTATGAAATGATGGCAACTCGTTTTGCTGCGTACGATAGTATTATTAGTAAACTTAACAACCAATTCAATGCATTATCTCAAATGATAGATGCGGCAGCCAACAATGACAATTAAGAGAAGGATTTAAAATGCGTTCCAACTTAGCCTATGCGGCCTATTCACAAAACAATGTCTCAATAGAGTCTTCTGAAAAGCTTATCAAAATGCTTTATGAGGGCATCTTACGCTTTGCCTCACTTGCAAAACGTTCTATGGAAGAAGGAGATATTGAAAAAAAGACCTACTGGATCAATCGCACAACGGCTATTTTTTCAGAACTGATTAACTCTCTTAATTATGATGGTGGGCAAATTGCTCATTATCTCAGCGGACTCTATGTGCATCAAATTAAGCTTTTAAGCGAAGCCAATATGTTAAACGATACACGCAAGTTAGATGAAGTTTTACATGTAACCAAAGAATTATTACAGGTATGGAAAGAAGAGACAGATTATGCAGTGGATGAATGATCTGACCATTGCAGTCATTGAAGAAGATGCCTTACGCATTGGAGAGCTTGTAAAATCGGTCCCTGATTTTCACGATATCGAAACAGCTCAAAACGCTTTAGCTCTCATTGCACGTTCAATAGAAATTGTAGAACGTCAAAAAAAAGAGACCTATGCAATGATGCAAAAAATAAAACAGACAAAAGCTTTTTTATTGGCGGATGAAGAAGCTAAAAATGGTATTATTGTTTAAACGCTTTTAGTAAGGAGACTTTTTTCAAAAGTCTCCTTACTCTTATACTTTAGTCATTCCCAAAACACTTTGTAATCAATTTTTCACTCTCAGGTTTACTTATCAACGAAACGATAACAGCCGTCAAAATAGAAAGTGGTAGTGCGATAATCATCGCATCCACAAAGATGATTTTACCACTAAAAAGTGAGTTAACACCAAAAAGTGCTTTACAAACCCCTAACTCTTTTGCTTCTTGAAAATGAACAAATAAAAGCCAAAATGTCGTAACAACTGTTCCTACAACCATCGATGCGATAGCCCCCGTTTTAGTCATACGCTTCCAAAAAAGTCCACCAAAATACGTAGGTAAGAAAATACTAGCACACAACGCGAAGAAAATAGAAGTACTGCGTGCAATAATAGCAGGCTGCTTATCAAATACATATGCGAGGGCAACCGATACAACGATCATCAAAATAACACCTACACGTGTCACTAATGTTGAGTTGAGTCCTTTAAAACCTATTTGCTCAAATAAATCTCTACCAATGGCGGTTCCCATTGTATGAAATTGGCTTGAAAGTGTACTCATTGCAGCAGAGATAAGTGCAAATAAAAAGATAAAAGCAAACCACTTTGGCATCGCCATATTGATGAAATGAGGAATCACTTTGCCAACACCTCCAGCACTTTGTAAAGCATTTTTACCTTCGTTAAATTCGTAATACCAAACATTTGTGAGAGAACCTACGATAAACACAATGCCTGTCATCGCAATAATAAAAATACCGCCAATTAAAACCGCGCGGTTAAGTTCATTTTTACTTTTAACCGTCATAAAACGCACTACCAATTGCGGTTGTGCTAAAACACCAATACCCACACCCATTGTAATAGTTGTGATGACAAACAACCACCCTTG
This sequence comes from Sulfurospirillum sp., assembly GCA_018058685.1. Taxonomy (GTDB): domain Bacteria; phylum Campylobacterota; class Campylobacteria; order Campylobacterales; family Sulfurospirillaceae; genus Sulfurospirillum. The sequence continues at coordinate 3,463 of JAGOZL010000092.1, read as the reverse complement.
AGAAAGAAAAGCAGGCATATTATCCCACCCTGTAAATCCCCATGTCATAGAAAGTTTCATCATAAAATCTGGACTTCCAGGTTTCAAGCTTTTCATATCGACATTCGATAAAGGTGCAACCGTTTTCTCCCAAACCATGGTCAGCTTTTCAAACCCCGCATCCATACCACCCACTGCACTAAAAACCATCACTAAAAGCATAATCATAGCAACGAACATGATGACACCTTGTAAAGCATCGGTGAGCATAACACCTTTAAGTCCGCCCGCTAAAACATACCCCGTGATGATGATGGAAAATACTAAAAGCGCCATATGATAATCGGTTTGAAAATACGCCACAATGAACTGTGTACCTCCAATCAAAACGGCTGCTGCGTATAAGGGCATAAAAAAGGCGATAAGTCCTCCTCCAAACATCTGGATAAACTTTGAATCAAATCGCTTTCCTAAAAGCTCAGGAAACGTATGTGCGTTTAAACGAATGCCCATTTTACGTGTTGGATTGCCTAAAAAAACAAAAGCAATAAAAACACCAATAAAGATATTACAAAACGTAAGCCAAAGAAGTGAATTGCCAAGCCAAGCAGCTACCCCTCCAAAGCCTACGATGGCTGCTGTGGAGATAAACGTAGCACCATAACTTAAAGCCATAACAAAAGGATGGGTATTACCTCCAGCGATTAAGTAATCTGCTGAACTTTTTGTCTGCTTATACCCTACAAATCCTAAATATCCTAATGTCGCAAGGTAAAGAATGATGATAATATTTTCCATCATACCCATTAAAGCTCCTCATTAATTTTATCTTCATCGGCATCCCATGAAGCTGTATTTAAAACTGGCTCTTCCTTATCTTTATTCCAGTTTATCGCCCCATATACCACACACAAAATAGCACTGGCAATCATCAGCCAAAATGCCAGACCTACGCCCAAGTCAAAACTACCCATTTTTTTCCTCCATTAATTTTTAATCATTAAAACAGTTGTCAATATGCTGTTGATTTTCTGGCTTTGTTACTAAAGAGACGATAATTGCAGTTAAAGCAGAAAGCGGTAATGCAATAACCAATGAATCCACAAAAATAATTTTCCCACTTAACAATGAATTCGTTCCGAAAAGTAATTTGCACAAACCTAAAACTTTTGCTTCTTGAAAATGCACAAATAAAAGCCAAAAAGTTGACACAAAAGCACCTACTACCATCGATGCAATGACACCTTTTTTAGTCATACGCTTCCAAAAAAGACCCCCTACATAAGCCGGAAGGAAAATACTTGCACACACAGCAAAAAAGACAGCTGTGCTGCGTGCGATAATAGCAGGTTGATTGTCAAACTGATACGCTAATCCTACAGAAATAATAATCATCACAATCACACCCAAACGAGTTACATGTAAAGAATTAAACGTCTTAGAACTTAACTGTTCAAAAACATCTCTGCCAAATGCAGTCCCCATCGTATGAAACTGAGAAGAGAGTGTACTCATCGCCGCAGAAATAAGCGCAAATAAAAAAATAAATGAAAACCACTTTGGTAAAGCACTGTTGATAAAATGAGGAATAACTTTTTCAATTCCCCCTGCACTTTGTAAAGCATTTCTACCTTCATTAAATTCATAATACCATACATTGCTAAGTGCTCCTACAAGGTACGCTGAACCCATCACCACAAAGATAAAAATACCGCCGATAAGCACACCACGATTGAGTTCATTTTTACTCTTCACCGTCATAAAACGCACAACAAGTTGTGGCTGTGCCAAAACACCAAGCCCTACTCCCATAGTAATAGTAGTTACAATAAACAACCAACCCTCAGAGAAAAACATAGGCATCTTATCCCACCCTTGAAAACCCCAATTCATCGAAAGTTTCATCAAAAAATCAGCACTTCCAGGTTTAAGCTCTTTCATAGGAGTATTGGCAAGTGGTGCAACGGTCTGTTCCCACACGGTTGTAAATTTAGCAAATGCACTCTCTATCCCGCCCAAAACTTGAAATGTCATCATCAGTAAAATAAACATCGCCACAAACATGATGACACCTTGAAGCGCATCGGTAAACATCACACCTTTAAGCCCTCCTGCTAAGACATATCCTGTAATAATGACGGAGAAAACAAGCAAAGCGATGTGATAGTTCACACCAAAATAGGTTGCGACAAATTGTGTTCCCCCAATTAAAACCGCGGATGTGTACAAAGGCATAAAGAGTAAGATTAAAATACCACCCGAAATTTGGATAAATTTTGATTGGTAGCGCTTACCTAAAAACTCTGGAAACGTATGCGCATTTAGTCGAAGTCCCATTTTACGGGTGGGGTTGCCAAAGACAACAAAGGCAATAAAAATACCAATAAAAATATTGGCGAATGTTAGCCACAATATCGCATTCCCAAGCCAAGCAGCAACCCCTCCAAAGCCAACAATCGCTGCGGTGGAAATAAAGGTCGCCCCATAACTCATTGCCATAATAAAAGGATGCGTATCGCGTCCAGCCAGTAGATAATCTGCTGAGTTTTTCGTCTGCTTGTACCCTAAAAATCCTAAGTAACCTAGTGATGCAAGGTAGATAATAATGATACTATTTTCAAAAAAAGTCACTGATACTCCTCTGGATTGACGCGTGATCTAATAAAAGTTCTTAAGAAAATAATATAAAAATGCTTTGATTACTCTTTTTAAATTATCATGCAATTATCATATTTATTAAAAAGTTTCATATTTTCACACTTTACATGTAAAACATAATTTTCATAACAAGATAAGTGTTTTATAAACTAAGTTGCAATACCCTTAAAACACTTTACATTGATGACGGAGAGGGTATGAAACAGATTTTAATGGGCAATGATGCCATTGCATTAGGGTTGGTACACGCAGGGGTTGATATGGTTTCAGGTTATCCTGGAACGCCTTCAAGTGAGATTTTGGGCAATTTTCAAAAGTTTAGTCATAAATATCAGTGTGAAACGTATGCACAATGGGCTACCAATGAAAAGGTTGGTTTTGAAGTAGCGTACGCAGGCGCGATATCAGGCAAGCGAACGTGTGCAACGATGAAACAAGTAGGACTCAACGTTGCCTCAGATGCTTTAATGAGTGCTTCTTACATCGGACTTAAAGGAGCTATGCTTCTTATCTCGTGTGATGACCCTGGTTTTTACTCTTCACAAACCGAACAAGACAGCCGAAGTTTTGCAAAATTTGCCCGTATCCCCGTTTTAGATCCAAGCACGCCTCAAGAAGCTTATGATATGGTCAAACTTGGCATTGAACTTTCCCATCAGTTTGAATCCATCGTGATGCTCCGCCCTGTCATGCGTGTAAGCCATGCTAGAGAGATTTGTGAAGTCGATGAGGCGTTACATGTAAAACCACTCAAAGGTGATTTTGAGCGCAACATCCCTCGCTTCGCAGCTGTTCCTCCTGCAGGACGTTTCCGCCAAGGCTTAGA
>JAGOZL010000091.1:2825-6368 GCA_018058685.1 Sulfurospirillum sp. | reverse complement strand
CTGAGACCATTTCGCAACTGAACGAAACTGCCCAAACAGAAGCGCATATGAACGAACGCCTCAATCATTTAACAACAGAAGCCACACAGGTGAAATCTGTTTTGGAAGTCATTGGAGATATTGCCGACCAGACCAATCTTTTAGCACTTAACGCTGCCATAGAAGCCGCTCGTGCGGGTGAGCATGGACGTGGCTTTGCAGTTGTGGCAGATGAAGTACGAAAACTAGCCGAGAGAACACAAAAAAGCCTACTAGAGACCAACGCAACGGTCAATGTGATTGTTCAATCTATCAGTGATATTAGCGGAGAGATGAATATTAACGCCAAGCGCATTATCGAACTTTCAACATTTTCCACTCAAGTGACTGACCAAACACAAGAAGCCGTAAGTATGCTTGGACAAAGTGTAGGTGCAACGGAAGAGGTTGTGCGAAAAGCAGACCAAAATGTTAAATTGATTCAAGAATCCGTTGTTGATAAAATTTCAAGTATTAATGCCCTTTCAAGCTCGAATGCTAGAAGTGTTGAAGAGATAGCTGCTGCATCAGAGCATTTAGCACGTTTAGCAGGCAATCTCAGTAATACACTTTCTCAGTTTAAAACCGCGTAAAAAGAGTTACATGTAAAGAGTGATTTTCACTCTTTACTTCTCCTCAAAATGCAGTTTTAATCCATCACTGCTCATCACAAAACCACTAATGGTGATTTTACCCTCATGCACCATTCTGTGATGTTTTGCGCACAAAGGAATAAGATTGAAGCGATGGTTTTGGTGAAAATGCTCAATTTGACCATATTCATTCGCACTCTCTTGTGCTTTGATATGATGCACTTCTTCGACGTATTCATCACACAGGGCGCATTTAGAGAGGTAGAGATTTTTATTGTATTTACTGCGTTTTTTCTGTTTTAAAAGCTCTATTTCACCCAGCTCTCCTGCTAAGTGTCGTCTGATATCATACGCCATTTTGATAAAGTCTTTATCCATGTGCAAGGACTTCGCAAACTCCAAGCCATAGAGTGAACTTCCACTTCCAAGCTCTAATTTTCGGTTGTAAAGCAATCTATCGTTCTCTTCATCATAGCTCACACCCAAATGCAAAGGGATGACTTTTTTAAGCTCTTTTATGAGGGTTAAGTGTCCTAGTTGATGCAAATGAGTCGCAAAAACAAACAAAGAACCCAGCGTGTCCATCTTTTTTATCGCACTGGCGACAATCGCCAACGCCGATTCTGTCTCCGTCCCATGGCTGATTTCATCGCCCAAAACTAAGGAGTAAGGTGTGGCGCGGTTGAAAATATTTTTAAGCTCTAACATCTCAACGGTGAACGTTGAAAGCCCTTTATAGAGATTGTCATGACTCATAATGCGGGTAAAGAGCTTATCAAAAAGGCTAAAGCGCAAACTCGCACACGGCACAAAAAAGCCTGATTGTGCCATGATGACTGCCATGCCAAGGCTTTTCATCAACGAAGATTTACCGCTGGAGTTGATGCCATAAAGCAAGATACCTTGCACCTCCTTAACATCAGTCGCTTCAAGCGTGATGTGGTCGTGCGTAATCTTTGCATTTGGAGTGCCCAAAAAGAGGTCATTGGGAATATAGATGCCATTTTCTTCACGGGATTCGATGAGCGGATGACGAAGACCGATGGCTTCTACAAAACGCTCTTCGCTTAGGCAAAGCTCGGGGCGTACGTAAGTTGTAAAGAGAGGCACATTTGGCGTTGCTAAGAGCCACATCGAGTGTGCCAACAAACGCGATGAGATGCTCTAACGTGAGCGCGTAGTGCGTTTCTATTTTCTCTAGCATCTCATCATAGCGCTCTTTGACAAGGGCTATCATTTGCATGTTGCTGAGGCTGATTTCTTGTGAAATCTCTTCAATCAAGGAAGCGGATATCTTCACACTGTTTTTAAGATGTCTAAAGGTAAAGTCTTTGAAAAAGTAGTGTTTTTCACCGATAGTAATGAAACTTTGCATCAGCTTTTCTTCAATCAACGCAAAACGGTTTTTACTAAGACTTATATAATGCCCCTCGCTCTCTAACCACTCGATACTAATCGTAGAGCGATTGTTTTCTTCAAAAAAACTCTCTATCGTTTTAGCAATTTGCTCTAATGCGCTAAAACGCTCTTTTTTAGTCTGTTCGATTTTATCAATCTGTGGATAGACTCCTTTGACAAAGAGGTTTTCACTGATTTGATCTTTGCGAAATTTAGCGCAACTGTCTAAAATAAAGGTGTTTTGCAACATTAAAAAGAGGGCTTCGCTTTCATCAAAAAGCTCTTTTGGGGTGGGGATTTTTTTAAACTGAGCCTCTTTTAAAATACCCAATATCGCCTCAAGTGAGGTGCTTAAATAATCAAGCTCCAAAGGATGCAACTTTTTCAAAGCAATTCGTCTTAAAATACGCTCCAAATCGTACACTTGCTTTAAGGCTATTTCAAATTTTTTATACTCTTTCATCAGCTGCGCGCTTAAATCAAAACGCTCGTTAAGAATTTTGATATCACAGATGGGATTGAGTAACCTCTCTTTTAACAGACGTTTCCCAATCGCCGTTGAGGTTTGGTCGATGAGGGTCAGAAGCGTCATTTCACTTGGATTGCGAGAGATGATATCAAGCTGTTCAAGGGCGTTGTTGCCAAGGTAGAGGTAACGGCTATTGCCCACTAAAATAGGACGGCTCATCTTCTCGATAATATTCGCATCGTGTTCGATGATGAAATCACACAAAATCGCCAACGATTCACTGGCATACGGATAACGCTCGATGTCTAAATATTCGATGGGAGAAAGAAGTGAGCGAATAGCGTAAATGCGTGCAAAAAGCTCATTTTGATAGGTGATTTTGAGGCGTGTTTTATTGAGGCTGTGCGAAACACTTTGGTTGATTTCAAGGTAGTTTTGCACCCACTCTTTATCGATGGATTCGGAGTTAAACGTCAAAACAACTTCACTGGTTTTATAGGTTTGTAAGAGATTGAAAATCTCATCCAAGGCATAGGTTTTATCTTCTCTGGTTCCATGCACTTCGTTGATGATGGTCTTGCCTGTACTCACATCAATGGCAGAGTAACCGACCGAGTAAATCTGATGGTTGCAGTCAATAAGAAGTGAAACAAGATAGTTTTCGCTTGATTCCATCACATAATCAAAATTGGTTCCAGGACTTATGATGTTGGCAATGTAGCGTTTGACATGAGGCGGTTCACCTTTTTGGCGCACTAAAACGATGGTGTATTTTTTACTCTGAACGAGGCGTGAGAGATAACGCTCCAAAGAAACAGAGGGGATACCAGCTAGCAGAGGGTTTTGTAAAGAGTTTTCGATGATGGATTTATTTTTTCGGGTGAGTTGGATGTTTAAAAGTTCACTGACCTCTTTGGCTTTCCCGATTTGATGGGTTTCATTGTTGACTTCATAGGTTTCAAAAAACGAGCCGATTTCCATAAAAACGATAGTATTTTTGCCATATTTTTCTTCAAAAAAGAGTTGTAAATCAAAATAAATCTCGGTTAAGAGCTTCTCTTTGGA
>JAGOZL010000091.1:0-2725 GCA_018058685.1 Sulfurospirillum sp. | reverse complement strand
CATTGTTGACTTCATAGGTTTCAAAAAACGAGCCGATTTCCATAAAAACGATAGTATTTTTGCCATATTTTTCTTCAAAAAAGAGTTGTAAATCAAAATAAATCTCGGTTAAGAGCTTCTCTTTGGAGTTAAGTAATTTGGCGATATTTTCGAGCATTGAAACCTTTACATGTAAAGAAAATAGTTCCAATTATACACAATGGAAGCATAAAAAAAGGGCTTGTTTGGTACAATGAAGGTATTATTTTTAAAGGATTTTTATGGAAATTGAAATTTCTACTCCAGCCCTTTTGTTTCCTGCTGTTTCACTTTTGTTATTAGCGTATACCAACCGATTTTTGGCAACGGCACAACTGATTAGGCTTTTACACCGTCAAAGTCAAGAACGTGAAAATTGTGACGAATTTTCGCAAATTGAAAACCTAAAGCACCGTTTGGAACTCACCAAATGGATGCAATTTTTTGGGGTACTCTCCATTCTTTTATGCACTCTTTCCATGTTTCAACTCTTTTTAGGCTACCTTGATTTAGGCAAAAAAGTGTTTGGTTTGAGCCTTTTGGTGATGTGTGCGTCACTTTTTATTTCGTTATGGGAAGTGCTCATCTCCACTAAAGCGCTCAATTTAGAGCTTAGCGACATGCACGATAAATGCAAAGTGAGCAAAAAATGAACCAGTATTTACTTGTAGGCGAAGTCAATCGCCTCAAAATCAATCGCTACACGGACAACGGCGTTTATCTTATCTGTACTGACAATGACGAAGTGCTTCTGCCCAATCAATATGTTACTTACTCCATGAAAGAGGGCGATGAAATTGACGTGTTTGTCTATTTTGACTCGGAAGACCGTATCGTGGCAAGTACCGTTTTTCCCAAAGCGATGTTAGACCAATTTGGTTGTTTTGAAGTGGTCGATGTCACTCCTTTTGGGGCATTTTTGGATTGGGGGTTGCCTAAAGATTTGTTGGTACCCAAAGCGCTTCAAAAGTTTCCCTTTTATGTGGGGATGAAAGTGGTGGTGCGTGTCTGTTTGGACGATGAGAGCGGACGCATCATCGGAAGCCAAAAGTATAACGATGATTTGAGTAAGGATTTGAAATCACTCAAACTCAAACAAGAGGTTAACCTTTTGGTACGCGAGCGCACGCCGCTTGGCTTTAAAGTCATTGTCAATAACCTCTACGATGGGATGATTTTTCACAATGAGATTTTTGAGAGCATCGAAGTGGGAGATGAAAAAAAAGGCTTTATCAAAACCTTACGACCCGATGGAAAGCTTGACATTATCTTGCAACCTGTGGGGGAAAAAAGCGATGAATTTGCGATGCAAAAAGTCTTAGAACTGCTTAGTCTTACGGGTGGGGCGAGTGAACTTCACTACAAGAGTGAGCCTGAGGCGATTTCTCAGGTGTTGGGGCTGAGTCGCAAAGCGTTTAAACGTGCCCTTACGAAACTCATTGAGGCTAAAAAAATTGAGGTAACGTTAGAGGGTATGCGACTGTTATGAACGTTGCGATTATTGGCGGTGGCGCATCGGGATTGGTGTGTGCGATAGAAGCGGCACGAAAAGGGCATCAGGTCAGCGTTTTTGAAAAGAACACAAAGCTTGGTCGCAAAATCTTAGCCACGGGAAACGGCAAGTGCAACATCTCCAACCTTCACCTAAACCCCATGCGCTATCATGGGGAATCTCCGCAGTTTGTCACCTCCATTTTAAAACGCTTTGATGCCTTTACATGTAAAGCCTATTTTCGCATCCTCGGTCTTGAGATGCGTGAGGGCGAAGAGGGTAGGCTGTATCCTATGAGCCATCAAGCCTCTTCCGTTGTCGACATATTGGTGCATGAAGGAAGAAGCCTTGGTGTACAGTTTTTGTGCGAGCGTGAAGTGAGTCTTATTGCATGCAAAGACGCACAGTTTGCTTTACATGTAAAAGAAGAAGAGTATCTTTTTGATGCGTGTGTGATTGCAACGGGGAGTCTTGCCATGCCAAGCCTTGGAAGTTCTGGGAGTGGGTACGCTTTTGCCAAAGCGTTTGGGCACAGCGTGATAGAGCCTTATCCCTCCTTGGTACAACTTTTGAGTGATGAAGCGCACCTAAGCCTTGCCAGTGGGGTTAAAGTAGACGCTGGCGTGGAACTTTTTGTGAGCGCACGGTCCTCCATGCACGTCCAAGGTGATGTTCTTTTTACCAACTATGGGATTTCAGGCTCGGCGATTTTAGATATCAGCCGTAAGGCTTCTCATGCCTTAAAAGAGGGTGAAGCGGTGTTTGTCGTGCTAGATCTGATGCCACATTTCGATAAAAACGCGTTAGAAGCACTTTTGCAAAAACGTCTCGCCTACGCAGGAGATAAATCGCTTGCTCTGTGGCTAGAGGGCATCATCCCTAAAAAACTCGCCTTGTTTGTGATACACACGTGTAAACTAGAGCACATCAAAAATGCTTCGATGTTAAACACAAAAGAGATTAAAAAACTACTCTTCACACTCAAAGCACTTCGTTTACATGTAAAAGGAACCAAAGGTTTTGAAAGTGCCGAAGTGAGTGCGGGAGGCATTGATGTAAGGGAGCTTGATGAAAAAAGCTTGATGTCAAAAAAAGTAAAACATCTCTACTTTTGCGGTGAAGTTTTGGATATTGATGGCGATTGTGGAGGGTTTAACCTGCATTTTGCGTGGGGTTCGGGTTTTTGTGTAGGGCAGGGGTTGAAAGACTAAGAGC
>JAGOZL010000090.1 GCA_018058685.1 Sulfurospirillum sp. | reverse complement strand
AAGGGATGGTTTAAGTCTCACACCACAAGAACCCTTTGCTAGAGGCTTATTGTAAAATAAGTCGTAGATAAATAATCACCCACGACAGAACCCGGCTTATCGCTGCACCTTTTGTTTTTACATGTAAAAAGGGATATTTTTGGAAAACTTACTTTTTTTAGCTCAAGTTGTTCTACTGATGGTGTTATCCCCTATCATTTCACGTATTTTCAGACTTCCCACACCTGTGGTTGAAATTCTTTTAGGCTCTTATGCCGTTTGGATTGGTTTTTTACATATTGATAATGATGTGTTTAAGAATCTTGCCAAAATAGGCTTCTTTTATCTGATGTTCTTAGCAGGCTTAGAGATTGATATTCAAAAGTTTTTGATGTACAAAGATAGGTTTTTAAAAAAAGCCATTCTTTATTTTGCTTGTTTGTACGGAATATCCTTTGCGCTTTATCTGATTTTTGGACTTTCACCTGTTTATATCGTTGCTATTCCTATTGTTTCTTTGGGAATGATTATGGCGCTTATCAATCAGCATGGAAAACACCATAAATGGTTAGAACTTTCGCTTATCATTGGTGTGATTGGAGAACTGCTTAGTATTGGTGCTTTGGTGGTTTTTGACGGTGCTGTGACCCATGGATTGGGGTGGCATTTTGCAAAAAGTATTTTGATTCTTATCGCGGTTTTTGTCTCTTCTTATTTCTTATACCGCTTACTACAAATCCTCTTTTGGTGGTATCCCAATTTAAAGCGTATCATCATGCCCAATGACGATACGATGCATCAAAGTCTTCGTATCTCTATGGCACTCTTTTTTGTACTCATTGCGACAATGCAGTGGCTTGAAATCGATATGGTTTTGGGTGCATTTATCGCGGGTATTTTCATAGCAAACTTTTTTGCGCATAAAAAAGAACTTCCACACCAACTTTCAACTTTTGGTTTTGGCTTTTTAGTACCTCTCTTTTTTATCTTTGTTGGTACAACCTTAGACTTAAAATTGGTCTTTACTCAAAGTATCTTAACCCATGCACTTTGGATTGTCTTGGCAATGGTAGGTGCTAGGATGATTAGCTCTTTTGTAGCTTATTATAGTTATTTGGGTGTTAAAAGTACGATTCTTTTTAGTTTAGGTGATTCGATGCCACTGACCTTTTTGGTTGCGATTGCCACCATTGCGGTTAAAAATGGAGCGATTGGACAAGAAGAGTATGCTTCGTTTATTGTGGCAGCTTTGATGGAAGGCATTGTTATTATGACTTTAATTCAATTTTTAATGTTTCTATTTAAGAAACTTGATATGAAAAATAAAGAAAAAGTTGGTTAAAATTATTTAACATTTGATAAAGGAGGTAGTTTTGCGTCGCAAACTGAGTCTGTTTGACTACTTTCATATCGTTGCATTCATCATGTTCACAACCTTTACAGCACTTTTTCTCTTTTTTACACTGGGTGATATCAAACTTAAGTTTGAAAAAGAAGCTCAACTTATTGAAGAAAAACAACTCGAAGTCAAAAAAAACATGCTTGAAAAAGAAGTACAGCGGTTTGTTGATTTTATAGACTATAAAAAAGAGCGTATTTATGCTCAAACCCAAGCGCTTGTTAAAACACGTGTTGATGAAGCGTACAATGTTGCACGACACATTTACGATTTTAATAAAGGCAAACTCTCCGACGAAGCCATCCAAAAAGAGATTATTGAAACCTTACGCATTATGCGTTTTGAACAAGGCAAAGGCTATTACTTTATCACAAGTATGAATGGCGTCGAAATGCTCTTTAGTGACAAGCCTGAGATGGAAGGTAAAAACATGCTTCGCATCAAAAATAGCGAAGGACGTTACGTTGTTAAAGGGATGATAGACTTAGTACATGTGAGCAGTGAGGGTTTTTACGAATACGCATGGAGTAAGCCAAATGAGCGTGAAGAAAACTTTAGAAAAATTGCTTACGTCAAACTGTTTGAACCCTTTGGGTGGTTTATCGGAACAGGACTTTACTTAGATGATATGGAAGCAAAAATCAAAGAAGAGATTATTAATGATACAGATAGGCTTTTGTTTGATAAAGAGACTAACAACTATATTTTTGCGGGTACATGGAATGGCGTATCGCTGACTTATCCTGCTCAGGGCAAAAATATGTACAATATACAAGATAGCAATGGAATGTTCATCGTTCAAGAACTGATTTCTCGTGCGCAAAGCGGTGGGGGGTTTGTCGAGTACGTGATGCCTCCTTTAAAAGGTGAACGCAATCTTCGTAAACTAAGTTATGTGGTTGGTATTCCTGATTGGCAGTGGTATGTGGGTGCTGGGGTTTATTTGGATGACATTACCGTGGAAATTGTAAAACTCAACGAAAAAATGGAGCAAGAACTTGAAAAGACAACCTTATCGATCATAGGATTGGTTCTTTCTTTCAGTGTTTTATTAGGGATGTTCTACTTTTATATTAGCGATAAAATCAAAAAAGATTTTAAAATTTTTACCCATTTTTTTGATTCTTTAGCGCATAAAGATGAGATGATAAATCTCAATCATGTGAAATTTAAAGAGTTTGAAGAACTAGCACGCCATGCTAATAAGATGCTTGAAACAAAGATAGAGACAAATATCCATTTAGAACGGTATAAAAAAATTGTCTCAAGTTCGGATGATTTACTCTCTTTTATCGACCGAAATTATGTCTATTTAGCCGTGAGCGAAGGGTATTTGAAATTCTTTGAAAAACAAAAAGAGGAGATTCTTGGTCACAGTATGATTGAGCTTTTTGGTGAAGAGTATTTTCAAAAAGAGCTCAAATCAGTGAGTGATCGCGTGTTATCAGGTGAGAGTGTTGAGCGTGAGTACTGGGTTAAATCTCCAAGCGGAGAGTACCGTTACTTACACACCAAATATTTCCCTCATTTTGAGCAAGGGTGTCTAACCCCTGTTGCGTATATTGTTTCTGCGCGAGATATTACTGAGAAAAAAATCAATGAAGAACGCCTCATTGCTTCTGAAAAAGAGTTGGAATTTTTAGCACACAATGACTCCTTAACAGGCTTACCCAACCGTATTTTATTGCATGACCGCATCACACATGCCATTGCCAATAGCGCACGAAGTGGGCTTATGGTGGCTTTATGTTTTATTGATTTGGATAATTTTAAAAAGATTAATGACAGTTTTGGACACAGTTATGGCGATGAAATTCTCAAGCAATTTTCTGATCGCATTGGCGAAGTGATACGTGTTTGTGACACCTTGTCACGTATTGGTGGCGATGAGTTTATCCTTTTGGTAGAAAATATTGAAGAAATGAATGAGATTGACCCTATCATTACCAAAATTCAAACCATCTTTAATGAGCCTTTTTTGGTTAAAGAGCAGAAGTTTTTTCTCTCAGCCAGTATTGGTATTAGCCTTTATCCAGAACATGGATTGGAAAGTGAAACACTCATCAAAAATGCAGATGCCGCAATGTACAAAGCCAAAGATGCAGGTAAAAATACTTATGCTTTTTATACATTAGACATGACTATCGCTTCGTATGAGCGTATCGGGATGGAAAATGCTTTGCGTGAGGCGATCAGTGCGAAACAGTTTTTAGTCTATTACCAGCCTCAAATTGATTTTAAAACCAATACCGTGTGTGGGCTTGAGGCTTTGGTTCGATGGAATCATCCTTTGGAGGAGATTTTATCACCAAGCCGTTTTATTGAGTTAGCGGAAGAGACACGATTGATTCTTGAAATAGGTGCATTTGTCTTAGAACAAGCCTGCTTTGATTTACTTTCTTTGCGTAAAGAGGGACTTTTTGAAGGAACCGTTTCGGTCAATATTTCAGGGGTACAAATAGAGTACAGTGATTTTTTAAAAACATTAGAGCATACGATTGAAATAAGCGGTGTTGATCCTTCTTTGTTAGAGATGGAAGTGACGGAATCGTTTATTATGAATGACCCTGAAAGGTGGATTGCGCTTTTAAAGCAGATGCAAGCGTTAGGTGTGAGTATTGCGATTGATGATTTTGGTACGGGGCATTCGTCTTTAAGTTATTTGCGAAAACTTCCTATCGATAAACTCAAAGTGGATATGTCTTTTGTTAAAGATATTCCACAAAGAGAAGATGCGTGTGCGATTGTTAATTCCATTATAGATTTAGCGCACAATATGAAGATAGCCACACTAGCAGAGGGCATTGAAACCAAAGAGCAAGAACGTTATTTACAAGAACATGGATGCGAACAAGGGCAGGGTTATCTTTACGCCAAACCTATGAATGTGAAAGATTTGAAAGTGTGGATGATGAATCGGCACAAAGAGTCTTGTAAAAACCAATAAATCGCTGTACAATCACTTTTATAAAAATTCGTGCTAGGAGTGCTGGTATCACCAGCTGAGATAAAGAATACTTGATTCTTTGATCCTTAACCTGATCTGGGTAATGCCAGCGTAGGAAAGCTCAAAAACCTCACTTTTCTTCTTCTTATTCTCCTCGCTAATTTATTTTACATGTAAAGAGTATAGTATGAAACATTGTTTAACCATAGCAGGCTCTGATAGTTGCGGAGGAGCTGGTATTCAGGCTGATTTAAAAGCCTTTAGTGCCAACGGTGTGTATGGCATGAGTGTTATCACCGCGGTGACTGCTCAAAATACCCAAGGGGTTTTTGATGTCCAAGATATTAACCCAAGTGTTATCGCCCATCAAATAGAAGCGGTGATGGACGATATCCGTGTGGATGCCATCAAAATAGGGATGGTTTCACGTCCTGAGACGATAGAAATAATAGCCTCCACGCTTAAAAAATATCCGCTTCCACCTCTAGTCATTGACCCTGTGATGATTTCTAAAAGCGGGTATGATTTGTTGCAACCTGAGGCAAAAAAAGCACTCATTGAAACACTTTTACCGATGGCAACGCTCATCACTCCAAACCTTCCTGAAGCAGAAGTGATTGTCGGTTACACTATCGATACTATAGAGCTGATGCAAAAGGCAGCAAAAGATTTACACACACTAGGGTGTCAGTATGTTTTGGTCAAAGGTGGGCACTTAAGTGATGATGCAACCGATGTGCTTTACGATGGAAAAGAGTTTTACCTCTTAAATGCAAAGCGTTTGGTAAGCATCAACACGCATGGAACAGGGTGTACACTCTCCTCTGCTATTGCCGCCAATCTTGCAAAAGGTTATCCTGTAAAGCAAGCAGTGGAAGAGGCAAAAGCGTATATCACCGAAGCGATAGGTTTTGGTTTTCCTTTAGGCAAAGGGGTTGGACCCGTGCATCATTTTTACAAACTTTATAAAGACGCAGGAGTTGAGCAGTGAATGAAAACAAGACGATTTTAGGAGGCTTTGGACTTTTCGCCCTTTGGTTTGGTGCGGCGATTTCCATGGCGGAGATTTTTACAGGAGGACTTTTAGCACCTCTTGGTTTTAGCGATGGCATTAAAGCTATTTTGCTAGGGCATCTCATAGGTGGTGTGATTATGCTACTTGTGGGTGTCATTGGTGCTCAAAGCAAGTTACCTGCCATTATGTCAACACGTATCTCGTTTGGAACCTATGGTTCGTACCTTTTTTCGCTGTTAAATGTGTTACAGCTTATCGGTTGGACAGCGGTGATGATTATCTCTGGTGGGCGTGCGGCCAATGAGCTTGGCATTGCACTCTTTGGATTTGATAGTATCAATTCATGGGCTGTGGTGATAGCACTTTTGATAGCCCTTTGGATAGCGCTCGGTAAAAATGGGTTTGGAAAACTGAACATCATAGCAGTTATGTTGCTTCTTTTTTTAACGCTTTTATTGTGTGGGGTTGTTTTTAAAGAAGGAGCGATTTTTTCAAAAATCAACACAGGAGAGATGAGTTTTGGTCTTGCTTTAGAACTTAGCATTATTATGCCTCTTTCATGGCTTCCGTTGGTATCTGATTACACTCGGTTTGCGAAAGAGAAAAAATCAGGACTTGTGGGCACTTTTTTTGGTTACTTTATTGGAAGTTCTTTGATGTATATCGTGGGGCTCTCGATTGCGCTTTATGCTAAAGATGCGAGTGTTGGAACGATGATGATGGCATTGCACTTAGGGTTTGTTGCACTTGGTATCGTTTTACTCTCAACGGTGACAACGACGTTTTTAGATGCGTATTCCGCAGGTGTTACATTGACAAATGTTTTTCCAAAGCTAAGTGAGCGAACGGTGGCATTGGTGATGACATTGGTGGGATTTGTTGTAGCGGTTTTTACGCCCATTGAGCAGTATGAGAACTTTTTGTATGCGATAGGTTCTGTCTTTGGACCACTCTTTGCCATTGTGCTCAGTGATTATTTTATCTTTAAAAAAGAGCAGATAGCATCCACGCTGGCTTTACATGTAGGAACCTCTATTGTTTGGGCTGTGGGTGTCTTTTTGTATTATCAGTTCCAAGTGATGGCGTTGCCTCTTGGTACGACACT
>JAGOZL010000026.1 GCA_018058685.1 Sulfurospirillum sp. | reverse complement strand
GTTTTTTAGCGAGTTCATTTTTCTCGTTGTTGATAAGCAGATTGTCGTGCTGTAAGAAAAGAAGTGTTTTTTGAAGTTTTTGTATCATTCTCTTCAAATCACGAGGAGTGACTTCGGATTCGGGGATGGGTTTTCCTGTTTCATCAAAAAACTCATCTTCAAGCAAATTTCCCTCTTTGCTCTGTCCTATGGTTGCTTCTTTATCGATGTAGCGTTCTTGAAGGCTGGTGGGTAAATCACTAAATTTCACATCCTCTTTGGGAATGTATTTTTCGCCTAACTCATCAAAAGAGACACCACCAAAATTGCCAAAACGGTAAGAGGCAAAGCCTCCTACCATCAAAACAAAAATCAAGACAAGATTCAAAAGGCCAGGAGCACTAAAGGGATTTTTGAGCATTTAAAAACCTAAATTATTTTGATTTTAAGATATGAGAAATGATATGGTACGCATGATTAAGCGCAATAGCGATAGACCCGCCACTTTTCACTGCAATGTCACCTGCAAGGTAAAGCCCTTTGGTTTTGGTTTCATAATTGTCATCAAATTCAGGTTTACCCTCAGCATCGATGCTAATACCACATTTTTTCAAGAAATCCACAGGCGTTGTTCCGCCAATGGCATACACTACACGGTCATAAATGGTGTAATAGCCATCGCTAAAATTGACTTTGACTAGACCGTTTTCATTTTCCACAGAGACGATGTCCATCCCTAAACGTAAGCGGAGCTTTTCTTGACCGTTGTATTCGTGAATCAATGTTAGGTTGATGTCATTGAGACGGTTAAAGCTATCACGTCGATAATTAAGAGTGACATTGTTGGTTTTGGAAAGCTCTATGGCGTATTCAACCGCAGAATTTCCACCTCCGACAATGAGGAGTTTTTCACCTTGTGAGCATTTATCAAGGTTAAAATTGATGCGCTCTTTAAGAGAAATGGGAAGATTATAATCAGGCTTATTAGGTTTTCCCATCGTTCCAATCGCAACGATAACATTTTTCGCACGATACCCTGCTTTTGAAGTGACGATGTGAAATTCATTGTCTACCTTAGTGATGCTTTCTACTTCACTGTTAAACGCTGTATCAATTTCACCACTGTCTAGAAGCGAATCAAAATAGTTCAGCGTACTCTCTTTAGTCCCATCTCGAAAATCAATCGTTCCAGCAAGGGCTACTTCTTGACCTTTGTAGTTTTTATCGACGCGTTTGTTGTCTTTATAAAATTTACGAATGGTTTGTGAATGGTTGTCGCCTTTTTCAATCATCAAAATGCTTTTAAGCCCAAGCACTTTAGCTTCAACCGCAGCACCGATACCGCCTGGTCCTCCGCCAATAATGACAACATCATAAATCTGTATCATTCTTTATTTCCTTGCTTCTTATTTTTTCATTTATTATACCTTGAACTTACTTATGGCATATTAAATACAAACGTGGTAAAATCGCCCTTCAATTCAATTTTAAGGCAAATGACGTGAAAGATTTTTTAGATAAAGCCAAAGTAGCAAGTCGCATAATTGCCACGCTTTCTCCTCAAACGAAAATAGATGTTTTACACCAAATGGCAGATGTTTTAGAAACTGAGTGTAAGCGTATTATCCAAGAAAACCAAAAAGATTTAGATGAGGCAAAAAAGAATAACCTAAGTTCCGCTTTAGTGGATAGACTGATGCTCAATGCCAAACGTATTGCTGAGATGGCAAAAGCCATTCGTGAAATTGCCGCACTAAAAGAGCCTGTAGGACGTATTTTAGAGGGTTGGGTTGTTCCAAGTGGGCTTAGAATCGAAAAAGTGAGTATACCTATTGGCGTGGTGGCAATCATCTATGAGAGTCGTCCTAATGTGACAAGTGACACCGCCGCTCTTTGTTTTAAAAGTGGCAATGCGTGTGTGCTCAAAGGTGGTAAAGAGGCGTTTTACAGTAACGCTATCATCGCAACATTACTGCAAGAGGTGTTAGAAAAAAACCACTTACCCAAAGAAATTATCTCTTTATTGCCTGATTATAGCCGTGAAGGCGTGGCAAAGTTGATTAAGATGGATAAGCATGTTGATTTGATTATTCCTCGTGGTGGTGAAGCACTTATTCGCTATGTGAGCGAAAATGCGACTATTCCTGTGGTAAAACACGACAAAGGAGTCTGTCATACCTATGTAGATAAAGAAGCTAACTTAGAACAAGCGATTGCTATTATCCTCAATGCCAAATGCCAACGTCCAAGTGCGTGTAATGCTTTAGAAACGCTTTTGGTGCATGAAGCTATCGCCAAAAGTTTTTTGCCTTCCATCAAAGAAGCGCTTGATGCAACGGGAGCGGTGATAAAAGGGTGCGAGCAGACGCAAAACTATTTACATGTAAGCTTAGCTACCGATGAAGATTACCATACCGAGCATCTTAGTAATGCGCTAAACATCAAAGTGGTCACAAGCATGGATGAAGCCTTAACGCATATCGCAACCTTTGGCTCTTCGCATTCAGAGGCGATTTTAAGTGAAAATTACTCGACCACAGAGCGCTTTTTAAACGAAGTGGACGCGGCATGTGTTTATGTGAATGCCTCAACACGTTTTACCGATGGTGGTGAGTTTGGCTTTGGTGCGGAGGTGGGAATTAGCACCAATAAACTTCACGCACGTGGTCCTATGGGGATTAATGATTTAACAACCTACAAATTCAAAGTGTACGGCCAAGGGCAGATTCGCGCATGAGCGTTTTAGAGGTTGAAAATCTAAGTTTTGCCTATCCTCATTCCCCATTTTTATATGAGAATTTTTCATTACATGTAAAAGTGGGTGAAGTGGTGGCGATTTTAGGTGAGAGTGGCAGTGGAAAGAGTACGTTGTTTGAACTCATTACGGGTAATCTTAAGCCTCAAAGAGGCTCTATTCGTACTTCAAAGGTCTCACAAATTTTTCAAGACCCCTACACTTCCTTTCATCCAACGTATACTATCTTTAATCAAATCGGTGATGTCGCTTCTTTGGATGAAATAGATACTTTATGCGAAGCACTTGATTTGGAACAAAGTTTATTACATAAAAAGTCACATGAACTCAGTGGTGGGCAATTACAAAGATGCTCTATTTTACGAGCACTCTTGATGAAGCCAGAGCTTCTTTTAGCTGATGAGCCAACTTCAGCACTGGATAACATCACAGGATTACATGTAATGCAACTTTTAATGCAGTTTTTAGATCGTGTAGGAATGGTGATAATAACCCATGATAAGCATTTAGCGTCGTGGTGTGCAAATCGTGTGATAGAACTTAAACATTAGGAAAAAGATGGGTGCTTTGATTGATTGGATTGTGCAGACGGTGGGGAGTTTGGGGTATTTGGGTATTTTTTTTATGATGTTCTTGGAGAGTAGTTTTTTCCCTTTCCCCTCCGAAGTAGTCATGATACCCGCTGGGTATTTAGCTTCAAAAGGTGAGATGAATTTAGGAATAGCCATTGCGATGGGGATTTTTGGAAGCATTGCTGGAGCACTGTTTAATTACTATTTAGCCGTGAAATTAGGTCGAAAACTTTTATTGAAATATGGACATTATGTTTTTTTTACCAAAGAAACGCTCGAGAAGGTCGAAAACTTTTTCCAAAAACATGGTTCTTTTTCAACACTCACTGGTCGTTTAATTCCAGTGATTCGTCAGTATGTCTCCTTGCCCGCAGGACTTGCTCGGATGAATCTTTGGTTATTTTCACTCTACACAGGTATTGGAGCTGGCATTTGGGTGAGCATCTTGGCATTTTTGGGTTATTATTTTGGACAAAATGAAGCCTTATTAAAAGAAAACTTGCATTTAGTGACGATTGCTGTTGTTTGTTTGATAGCGGTATCGGGCGCGATTTATATCTGGTTACATAAGAAAAAAGAGCGAAAGCGTCGCCATAAAAATGAATCTATTGGCGACCGATGATAAAGGTTTTTTCTTTCACTTGATAGCAAAACATCTCTTGTAATTGAAATGGAAAAGGCTCACACACATGCCCCATAAACTCAGGAACGCTGAGTTTGTAGTTATGGTGTGGGTATTTTTGTTGTAATATCACTTTGGCAGAACCGACAATTTGGTTGGAGATTTCTTTGAGCAAATCATCCAAATCATCTTCGCATAAATCATCTTCAAAAAGAAGATTTTGCGCTATTTCTCCTAGTGTGTCACGTTTAAATAAAAGATACCAGATGTGTTCAGCTTCATTTTCATACAACGAAATAGCCGCGCCATAAAAACTCTTACCCCTTATGTCGCCCTCTTCCAAAGATGCAGATAAAATGGTCGAACAAAAATTTTCAGTCGCTTCAATCACGGCTTTTTTCATGTTTTTTCCTTAAAAATTGAGTTTTGTTGGTGCATTATAATAAAAAATATTTAAGTTACATATTAAAAATAGCTAAAAATGAAGCAAAGAGAATATTTACATGTAAAGGGATTCATGCCTTTACATGTAAAAAGGTTTTTAAGCGTTTAAACGTCTTTGACGGGCTGCTTTTAAAGAGTCTGCGATAAGGAAAGCAAGCTCTAATGCTTGGTTTGCATTTAAGCGTGGGTCGCACTGTGTTTCATAGCGATTTACCAAGGTCTCTTCGGTAATATCTTGCGCACCACCGATACACTCTGTAACATCTTGTCCGGTCATCTCTAAGTGTACACCACCGGGGTAAGTACCTTCTTCTTCATGCACTTTGAAAAAGCCCTTGACTTCGCGTAACACTTCATCAAAAGAGCGTGTTTTGTAGTTATTGGAGGTTTTAATGGTATTGCCATGCATCGGATCAATACTCCACAGTACATGTTTTCCAGCTTCTTTTACCGCTCGGACGAGTTTTGGAAATTCACTCTCAATTTTATCAGCACCCATACGAATAATGATATTTAAACGTCCTGGTTCATTGTCTGGATTGAGTTTGTTGATAAGTTTCATTAAGCCCTCAGCGCTCATGGTTGGTCCTGCTTTGATGCCGATAGGATTTTTAACACCACTTAAAAACTCAACATGCGCTTCATCCACTTCTCTGGTTCTATCGCCTATCCAAAGCATATGTGCGGAACAATCATACCAATCACCCGTTAAACTGTCTTGTCTGGTCAATGCTTCTTCGTAATTTAAAAGCAGTGCTTCGTGTGAAGTGTAAAGGACGGTTTCTTGGATACTTGGCGTATTGGCAGACGTAATACCACATGCTTCCATAAAGGCTAGTGTTTCAGAGATACGTTCACATAAATGCTGATAACGCTCGCCCAAAGGACTCTCAGAAACAAAGCCTAACGTCCATTTATGCACCTGATGCAAATCCGCCAAACCACCGCGTGAAAATGCGCGAAGAAGGTTCATGGTTGCGGCTGATTGGTTGTAGGCTTTAAGCATTCTTTTTGGATTTGGTACACGTGCATCTTCGGTAAATTCGATATCATTGATGATATCTCCTCGGTAACTTGGGAGTTTTAATCCATTAAATTCTTCCAAATCACTTGAGCGTGGCTTGGCGAATTGACCCGCTAAACGCCCTACTTTAACGATAGGACAGCCACCTGCAAATGTTAAGACCACTGCCATTTGCAGAAGAACTTTAAACATGTCCCTGATATTGACGGCATTAAACTCGCTAAAACTCTCAGCACAATCTCCACCTTGCAATAAAAAAGCTTTACCAGCAACAACATCCGCCAAACTTGCTTTTAGCTGGCGAACTTCACCTGCAAAAACAAGAGGAGGATATTTGCTAAGCTCTTGTTCTACACTGACTAATACCTCTTGATTGGTATACGTAGGTTGCTGACGAATCGGTTTTTCTCTCCAAGATGAACGTGTCCAAGAACTCATAACATGACCTTATAAATGAATTTTTCTCTTAATTTTTCTTACACAATGCCTATAAATAGACCCTTGTCGTGATGTAAAGGGTCTATTATAGTGCGATTGGCTTTAAAGACAATTGAATGGTTTTACCTATTTAGGAAGTTTTAAACTGCCCTACCGTTTTACTGAGTGAATTGACATGGTGTGTCACGCTATCTGAGATGGTTCGTATATGGTGATTAAGCCGTGTAATCTCCTGCACTTCACTGGTGATAGCATTGGCATGAGTCATGGTGTTTTGAGAGTCTTCATAGATTTTATAAACATCTTCTTTCATTTCTAAAATAACCTCTTTTTGACCGAGTAAAATAGCATCAATACTCTGCAAGGAATGGGTTGAGATTTCAATACCTTTATCGACCGTATGATTGACATTTTGCATACTGCTAAGAGCATCATTGACATTTTCGTTGAT
Organism: Sulfurospirillum sp.; assembly: GCA_018058685.1. GTDB lineage: Bacteria > Campylobacterota > Campylobacteria > Campylobacterales > Sulfurospirillaceae > Sulfurospirillum. Next base: position 13,209 of record JAGOZL010000026.1, on the reverse strand, counting down.
GTTATGTACGATAGACTCGATGCGAATGGTCGCTTTGTCGGTGAGTTCTGCTAACTTGCGTACTTCATCTGCCACTACGGCAAATCCTCTGCCTTGTTCTCCCGCACGACTGGCTTCAACGGCGGCATTGAGTGAGAGAAGATTGGTTTTGTCGGTGATATCTTTTATGGTTTCTATCATCGAGGAGACTTCTGCGACATTTTTTTCTAATGTAAAAATAATCTGTGTGGTCTCTTTGGCAATGGCTTTGATGTTCCCAATAGAAGATTCGACATTTCCTAAATTTTGCGCAACGTGTTCTTGTGTTTGAGAAATCTTATGACTCATCGCGTCAGCTTTTTGGACAGAGTTTTGAATGGAATGGTTTTGTGTTTGTATGTGCGAGACAATGTTTTGGATACTCAGTCCAATTTGTTCGATTTTTTGCCCTGTCGTCACGATGGTGTTGGTGAGGTGTTGGTTAAGATTTAAAAGGTTAATCAGTGATGTTTTTGTTTTTTTCAAAATCGTATCAAAAATATCAATCACACTGTTAATCCAAATAGCCGTGCGTCTGTTCTCATCTTTGTTGAAGTATGCCAAATCCGCACGCTTTGTTATGTCACCATCACCTTCTACAAAACCTTGTAAAAGTGCGCGTAAGGAGGCGTATTTAGTAAAAAATTCTGAGAGTTCTCTGCCCATCATGCCTAAGATTAAAAGCAAAGAAGCAATGGTAATAAGGGTGATTTCTTGAACCCGACTCAAAAATGGCATAAAAATAGAGATTAAAAGGTAGCTATTGGGGATAAAAAGACCAATAAGAAATGCCATTTTGGTATAAATTTTGTGACGAAATTGCATAATGTCATACACTTCAAGCAAGTCACCCTCGCACATCATTCCCCATTTATCTAAGCTGTGAGGTAAGCTAAATGTGATACCTTTTCCAATAACTGGAATCCCTCGATAATCAGGATAACCCGGATAGGCACAAAAAAGGTTTGAACCTTTTTTGATAGTGTTGGCAACGCCTGGATGTAAAGCTTTGGTGGCTGGGTCGTTAAAGATAATTTCAAATTCGGTATGGTTTTTAATCGAAATCGTTCCATGTTCTGTGTGGACACCATCTTTAAGATTTTCACCAAAGCTAAAAGTATTGTCTTCAAAACGTGAACGTGAAAGCGCGGTTCCTGTTTTGATGTTTTTGTTAAAATAAGGCTCTATCATAAAAAGGTAGTTATCACCCGATTCTTTAAAAATATGCCCTGCTTCTCGTTGAATCAAATCACTCAGCGTATCATTGGAGATACGTGCTACAAGAATAAAACTTTCGCCATTTTGTGTAAAGTGTTTCATAAAAGAAAGCGTGACGCGGTCGTGAAATGATGACGCCTTAGCTTTAAAATGAAGCGTGTCATCGTCAAGATGAGGACCAAATAAGAGCTGTGAAGAGGTCAAAAAGGTATAATCAACCGCTTCACAAAAGCAGTTTTCATCGTATCGATACTCTTTTAAGGCTCTGTTTGAAGAGCTATAAAGGATTTTTTTTGCGCTGTTTAAGACATAATACTCCAAGATAGCTTCACTGAGTTTTTCTTGCTCTTTAATGACTAAAGGAGTATCGCTCTCTTCTTTGGAAAGTAAAATCGTTGTGTTTTCAACCTCACGCCATACCTCATTTACCCATTCAATCATAATCCGTTTACGTGTCTGAGCAATTCCATCAAAGGCGACTTCAACCGCGGAGAGCATGTTTTTATTGCGAATCCATTTGGGCCATAGGGTGCATTTGTCTTTCAATGAGAGCATAGGGGGTCCTTATCCAAAAAAATGTGAATACTTTTATGATTAAAAAATAATCTCAAAAGAGTTAATGAGCTTGGGTTTTTCCTTGAAATAAAATTTTTATATCAGATAGCTAAACGATACAAATCTTTACATGTAAAAAGAAAAAGCCTACAAATTCACTCTTTTTTCATCAAAAAAGTCTGAAAACTATACAGAAACTTCAAAGATAATAGTCTTTACAAGATGATTAAAAATTAAGCATTGGCTCAAAATGAGAAGGTTTAAAGTAAGAGCTTTTTAACCCAATAAGGATTACAATAAAAATAAAAAGTATGGAAAAAAATTGAAAAATTTATCACAGCAAGCGCAAGGATTTATTTACGCGATATTAGCTTTCAGCTTTTGGGGATTGGTACCTATCTACTTTAAAGCTCTAAGTTCTGTTACCCCTACAGAAGTTTTAAGTCATCGCATCATTTGGTCTGTACTTTTTTTATTTGGTATTTTGGTCTTCACAAAGCAACTCGCTGCTTTTAAACTCTTGGTACAAGATATTCACAAAATAAAATACCTTGTACTCTCGTCGTTGTTGGTTTCAACTAATTGGCTTGTTTTTATCTGGGCGGTAAGCAATAATATGATTACAGAGTCTAGTTTAGGCTATTACATCAATCCTTTGGTCAATTTTGCATTGGGTATCATCGTTTTTAAAGACAGACCCAATATCGCGCAAATCGTTGCTATTGCTCTTGCTTTTTTGGCGATTGTTTATCAAGTTATCATTATGGGCTCTTTGCCTATTGTCTCTTTAGCGTTGGCATTTAGCTTTGCTTTTTATGGGTTAATTCGCAAAAAAGTCAATTTACCCTCAGTCAGTGGTCTTTATATCGAAACGCTTATTCTCTTTCCTATAGCGTTTTTGTATTTTAGTTATCTTCTTTACACAGAGCAAAGTGCGTTTACATTTCCTGCTTTAGATGGAGTCTCCATTTTGCTTCTTTTGGCTGGTGTTATAACGGTTGTTCCTCTTTTGTGGTTTAATGCGGCGGCAACAAAGATATCGTTGATTCATATTGGATTCTTTCAATACATTGGACCTACTATCTCTTTTTGTTTGGCGGTATTTGTCTATGATGAACCTTTTAATACCGAAAAGCTCATCACGTTTATGCTGATTTGGGCAGCACTTTTCATTTTTAGTGTTGATGCTTACCGAAGACGTAAAAAATAGCAAATTTACTCAAAGTAATATAAAAGTACTCCAATTGTCTATTTTCTAATCACTTTTTTCTGAAAATAAGAAATTTTAATGCTAGAATTATCGCCATATCAACTTAGAAAGGAAGATGTATGATGTTACGTTCTACAATGGCTAAAATTTCTTTAGCAACACTCGCTGTTATGAGCTTTGGCTCAGCAACGCTTAGTGCAGACACGCTTGCCGATGTCCAAAAAAACGGTTTTGTGAAGTGTGGTGTTGATGGTGGACTACCAGGGTTCTCAGAAGTAGGAAGTGATGGTGTTTACAAAGGTATTGACGTTGATTTGTGTCGTGCAGTAGCAGCAGCCGTTTTTGGTGATGCTAAGAAAGTAAAGTATGTTGCACTCAATGCAAAAGAGCGTCTAACAGCGCTTCAATCAGGCGAAATCGATATGCTTTCACGTAACACAACATGGACGTTTACACGTGACAATTCCTTAGGACTTAACTTTGCAGGTGTGAACTACTACGATGGTCAAGGTTTTATGGTCAATAAAAAATTGGGCGTTAAAAGTGCAAAAGAACTTGATGGTGCTTCTATTTGTTTACAAACAGGAACAACCACAGAGTTAAACGTAGCGGATTATTTTAGAACTAATAAAATGAAATATAAATTGGTCTCTTATGACACCAATGACCAAGTTTTAAAAGGCTATGAAACAGGTCGTTGTGACGTTTTAACTTCTGACCAATCACAACTTTACGGTTTGAGAATTAAACTCGCAAAACCAGATGAGTCCATCGTTTTACCAGAAGTTATCTCTAAAGAGCCTTTAGGTCCTGTGGTTCGACAAGGTGATGACAAATGGTTTGATATCGTCAAATGGACACTTTATGGTATGCTCAATGCAGAAGAAACAGGTGTTACAAAAGCGAATGTTGATGCTATGCTTAAAACGGACAATCCAGACATCAAACGTCTTTTAGGTGTTGAAGGACAGTTGGGTGAGCAACTTGGACTTAAAAAAGACTTTATGGTGGCTGTTGTAAAACAAGTTGGTAACTACGGTGAATCTTTTGAAGCCACTGTGGGACAAGGCTCTCCACTCAAAATTGCACGTGGATATAACGCACTTTGGAACAAAGGTGGTATCCAATACGCTCCTCCATTTAGATAATCGTTACATATAATATTTACATGTAAAGACACGGGTAGGCTTGACTTACCCGTATTTTATTTTTAAAAGGATTGAGATGTTAGCACTTTTGAGAAATCAAAAGGTCAGAGGGGTACTGTTTCAGTTTTTGACAGTAGTAGGACTGGTTGCTTTTTTGTGGTATATTGGTAACAATACAGTCGCAAATATAGAACAAAGAGGCATCCAAACAGGATTTGACTTTTTAAATGGAACAGCTGGCTTTGGGATTGACCAATCCCCCATTTCGTATACAGAAGAAGATACACACGGACGTGTGTTTTGGGTAGGCTTGCTCAACACCCTTATTATCGCTTTTGTTGGTATTGTTTTTGCAACAATTTTGGGTTTAATTATTGGTATTTTAAGACTCTCACGTAACTGGTTGATTGCAAAGCTAGCACGTGCTTACATAGACTTTTTTAGGAATATCCCCCTTTTACTACAACTTTTATTTTGGTACAACGTCGTATTGCGTGCGATGCCAAGTCCAAAACAAAGCTATGCATTTTTTGATATGTTTTTTATTAACAATCGAGGTCTTTATTTTCCACTTCCTGATTACAACGTTACATTTTTTATGATATTAGGCAGTTTTGGTGTCGCACTTATCGCAACTCTCTTGCTAAACATGTGGGCTAATAAGCGTAAAGAAAATACAGGACAAGATTTTGCTGTTTTGCCTTGGGCTATAGGGATGTTTGTACTTTTTCCCATCCTCGCATATTTTCTTGGCGGAGCCAATTTGATATTTAGCTTTCCAGAACTAAAAGGCTTTAATTTTAAGGGCGGAAAAACGCTTTCCCCTGAGTTTTTAGCCTTAGCGTTTGCCTTAACCATCTACACAGCAACGTTTATTGCAGAAGCGGTACGCTCTGGCATTGAAGCGGTGAGTCATGGACAAAAAGAGGCGGCAACCTCTTTGGGGCTTTCAAATTATCAGTCTTTAAAATTAGTTGTTTTACCACAAGCGATTCGTATCGCTATTCCTCCTATTATCAATCAGTATTTAAATCTTACAAAAAACTCATCTCTTGCAACAGCGGTGGGTTATCCTGAGATTGTGACTGTTTTTGCAGGTACATCACTTAATCAAGTGGGACAAGCCATAGAAATTATTATGATGACGATGTTGGTCTATTTATTTATCAGTTTAGCCGTTTCTGCACTTCTAAATTGGTTTAATCACAAAATGAAAATAAAGGAGCGTTAAATGGCAGTGTATTCAAAAGTAGAACAACGCTCTGCACCTTCCAATACAAAAGGTGTTATTCATTGGCTTCGTGATAATCTATTTTCAACGCCTTTAAATGTTGCCTTAACTACCCTTGGTGTGGCACTTTTATTTTGGGTGATACCTCCTTTTGTAAAATGGGCCTATACCGATGCCAATTTTCTAGGCAGTACACGAGAAGATTGTAACAGTGGTGGTGCGTGTTGGGTCTTTGTTCGTATGAAAATCGACATGTTTATGTATGGGTTTTATCCATCCGCTGAAAGGTGGCGTATCAATACGACGTATGGACTCTTTCTTGTACTCATTGTTTTATTTAAATATTTAAAAAGCCCTCTGCTCAAAATCATTTTTGCACATCTTTATTTTATTATTGGATTTTTCTTAGTTTATGGTGGGTTTTTTGGACTGGAAGTTATTCCAACCGATAAATGGGGTGGGTTGATGCTCACGATTGTTGTTGCGGCTGTGGGTATCGTCGCAGCATTTCCATTGGGCGTTATTTTAGCTCTTGGACGTGCTTCACATTTACCGATTATTCGAAGCATTAGTGTAACCTATATTGAGTTTATTCGTGGGGTACCGCTTATTACTATTTTATTTATGTCTTCTATTATCTTGCCTCTTTTCTTTCCTGAAGGAGTTAGCTTTGATAAGCTTTTACGAGCGCTCATAGGTATTGCGATGTTTGAGGCAGCGTATATTGCTGAAAATATCCGAGGAGGACTACAATCCATTCCCAAAGGGCAATACGAAGCAGCGGATGCTATCGGGCTTTCTTATTGGCAAAAAATGGGTCTGGTGATACTCCCCCAAGCACTTAAAGTGGCTATTCCAAACCTTGTGGGTGTTTCTATCGCTCTTTTTCAAGATACGACGCTTGTCATGATTATAGGTCTTTTTGACTTATTAGCCATGGTGCGTTTAAGTGCGGCGGATTCATATTGGCTGGGATATGAAACAGAGGGTTATGTCTTTGTTACTTTTATTTTTTGGTTTTTCTGCTACTCCATGTCTAATTTTAGTCAGAAGCTTGAAAAACGTTTTAATACAAATTTACGATAGGATTTTTTAGATGAGCGAAGCTATTATTGAAATTAAAAAATTAAACAAATGGTACGGCGATTTTCATGTTTTAAAAGATATTAATCTAAGTGTCAAAAAAGGTGAAATCATCGTCGTATGTGGACCATCAGGTTCAGGTAAATCCACATTGATTCGCTGTATTAATCGTCTTGAAGAGTTTCAAGAAGGAAGCATTGTTGTCGATGGCATAGAGCTTGTAGATGACGTTAAAAAAATAAAAGCCATACGTGAAGAAGTTGCGATGGTATTTCAACACTTTAACCTCTTCCCCCATCTTACCATCTTGGATAACCTCACCTTAGCGCCTACATGGGTGAAAAAGATGCCTAAAAAACAAGCGAATGAACTTGCTATGAAATACTTAACGCGTGTGAATATCGCAGAGCAAGCAAACAAATATCCCAATCAGCTTTCAGGTGGTCAACAACAACGTGTTGCTATCGCACGAAGTTTATGTAAAAGCCCTAAAATCATGCTTTTTGATGAACCTACCTCTGCGCTAGATCCTGAGATGGTCGCAGAAGTCTTAGATGTTATGATAGAATTAGCGCGTGAAGGTCGTACGATGGTATGCGTAACGCACGAGATGGGATTTGCCAAAAAAGTAGCCGATCGTATTATTTTTATGGATGCGGGGCAGATTGTTGAAGAAAATACACCTGAAAACTTCTTCAAAAACCCAGAATCCGATCGTCTGAAACTCTTTTTAGAACAAATTTTATCGCACTAGTTTTTAGGGTATAATGCCATCTCTAAGCGGCAAAGCCTTTTTAGAGCTACTGATATAAATTGTTTACATGTAAGGACTGTAATGGATCAACTGATACCTGTTTTAATGATTGTGGGCGTTGTTGTTTTTGTGATGATGCGTCAAATTGGAAAAGTGACCGACAAGATAGATAGGCAACCTAGCGTTAATAGTCGAAATTTTGAGCGTTATGCCAAGTTTTCTAGCATCATTCAAGAGCATGTCCGTGAAATTAAAAATGCTTTGGATAGTTCGAAAATAAAAGAAGAAGAGACACCCTTTAAACTCCAAGAGGGACGAAATGAAGCGCAAGCGTTAGAAAAACTTTCTGATTTTATCCGAAAACTCGTCTTTTTTGAAACCATGATGGCAAAACAAAAAAGTGCTAAAGAGATTGAATCTGAGCTTTTTGAGGTTTTAACTGCTTTAGAAAAATTCTTAGGAGAGTTTTGTGTAGAGGGTGAGGCATTAGCCGAAGCTTTACGTGAGAGACTCCTTGAGGCATACCAACAACTGGATTAAACAATGAGGAGTTAAACTCCTCATTTTAAACCTCTTCTTTAAAAAAGTACCCTGCTTCTTTTAAAAGTACACGAATGTTCTCTTGATGCTCAACCCCTTTTGTCTCTAACATAATCGTGATTTGCGCATCGCCATAGGAGAGTTTTGTTGAAAAACGATCGTAATCAATTTGAATAATATTGGCATTGGCATTTTTAAATAAGTCTGTCAGACGCATCAGTGAACCTGGTTTGTCAATCAATGTGATGACAAGCTTCATTTTACGATGGGATTTAATCAAACCTTTTTCGATAATAACAGAGAGCATTTGCACATCAATATTACCACCACTAAGCACTGCCCCGATTTTTGCATCTTTTGCAAAGTTAAATTTTTGATGCATAATCGCTGCTACACTAGAGGCTCCACCGCCTTCAACAACCAATTTTTGGCGCTCAAGCAAGAAAAGAATGGCTGCGGCTATCTCTTCATCATCCACTAAAACAATTTCATCCACACATTCTAAAATATGGGTCAAATTTGACTCACTTACATCACGCACAGCGATACCATCTGCAATGGTGCGAACACTTTGTGAATTGATGGCTTTTTTAGCAATGAATGATTCATACATCGCCGGTGCACCTGCTGCACAAACACCAATAACACGCACCTTTGGGTCAATCTGTTTGATGGCAGAGCTCATGCCGCTAATCAGCCCTCCTCCTCCTATGGGAATGACGACGATGTCAAGGTCATTGATTTCATCAAACATCTCCAATGCTACGGTTCCTTGTCCTGCAATGACATGGTCATCTTGAAAAGGATGGATAAAGGTTAAGCTATGCTCTTTTGCATAGATTAGGGCGTAGGCATACGCTTCATCGTAATTATCACCGTGTAAAATCACTTCAGCACCCAAAGCTTTCGTACCTGTTACCTTAAGCAACGGTGTAGCCTCAGGCATAATAATGGTCGCTTGAATGCCAAAACTTCGTGCTGAGTAAGCGACACCTTGTGCATGATTTCCAGCACTTGCGGCGATAACACCACGTTTACGTTCTTCTTTGGTTAAAGAGGCAATTTTATTGTAAGCACCTCTTAATTTATACGCTCCTGTGATTTGAAGGTTCTCTTTTTTTAAATAGACCTCTGCTCCAACTTCAAGACTGAGCAAAGGTGCAAGTGCACAAGGGGTTTTTGTGACCGTATTGCTGATTTGACGTTTTGCTTTAACGATTTCACTGAGCGCTATCATTTCATAAGCCTTGCATATTCGAGTTTTGTACATTTATTTTGAACGGCGTACAAACCATGTTCTTTTGCTTTTTTACACGCACGGTCATTCACAATACCCAGTTGCAACCAAAAGACCTTCACATCACCTCTTTCTATCGCTTCATCGATGAGTGTATCAGCAATTTCAGGTTTGCGAAACATATCAACCATATCAACTTTTTCAGGAATATCTTTAAGATTTCTGTAGACTTTTTCTCCTAAAATAAACTCTTCTTTAGGATACACAGGGAAAATCTTGAATCCATTCTCTTGTAAATAACGTGCAACTTTGTGACTATCTTTGCTAGAATCTGGCGAGAGACCAATAATGGCAATGCTCTTACATGTAAGAAAAATAGTTTGGATTGTTTCATCGTCGTGAATATTGATTGTAGGCATTTGGCATTCCATTTTGACTCCTTTAAAAAATTAAGTTGAGAGTATAACACAGGCTAACTTGTGTCATGGTTATTATCATATCAATATTCTTATTTTTGTGTTATAATCATTCTCAAAAATTTAAAACTATAAGGATATGTAATGTTTCTTAATGCGATAACAATTAAAACAAAAGGCTGGATTTTGGCACTCGCAACGTTGTTTGGCTTTTTGGCAAATACTATCTTGGTATGGTTTTTATTGACAGGAACGGAACGCAATCTTTTGGTGGCGGGTTCTGTTTTAGGTATGGTTTTTTTCTTTATTTTTACACGCATTATGACATTAAGTATTAGTAAGTCTATTGATAACTTATCAAGCATTACTCTTGATTTAGCGCAAGGCAGTGGTGATTTAACCAAGCGTATTCATATTAATTCCAAAGATGAAATTGCTGAGTTATCTAGTAACATTAATAAATTTATTGAAAAGATTCATCAAACCGTAATTGCTTCAACTGACTCATCGCATGAAAGTGCAACTATGGCGTGTCAATTTACATCGGTTACACGTGATGTTGATAAACGTATGAGTGCAGAGCGTGATTTCATCAAAAACACAAAAGACCTTGGCGATACTATGAAAAGTGCACTAGAAGAGACAACACTGAGTACCTCAGAAACAAGTAACGATATTTTGATCGCTTCTCGTGATCTTAATAATACAGCCAAAGAGATTAAACTTTTAGTGCAAGACATTCAAAAAGCCTCAGAAGTTGAGGCCACAACGACAGAGCGTTTACAGCAACTGAGCAATGATGCAAACCAAGTCAAAAATGTTTTAACGGTGATTTCTGATATTGCAGACCAAACCAACCTTTTAGCGCTTAACGCAGCTATTGAAGCAGCACGTGCGGGTGAGCATGGACGTGGATTTGCAGTTGTTGCCGATGAAGTCAGAAACCTTGCAGAACGCACACAACGAAGTCTCACTGAAATCAATGCAACCATTAGTGTAATAGTGCAAAACATCATTAATGCCAGTGAACAGATGAGTGCAAACTATCAATTCATCGAAAAAATTGCAGATACTTCCCAAAGCGTTGAGTCTAAAATTAGCGATACCGAAGAGGTGATTAAAAAAGCTTCTGATGCATCACTGCAAGCTTCAAAAGTTTCTCAAAAACTCTCTTTAGATACAACGAAAATTATTCAAAATATTGGACAGATTTACGAATCTTCTTTGCACAATAGCAATGATGTGAAGGAACTTAATACCTCTTCAGATAAGCTTCTTGCACTCTCTAATGCACTTGCCTCAAAGCTAGCCTCTTTTAAAATCTAAGCTTTATATGTAAAGCTTAGATTCTCTTTTTTAGAATAACGCCTGATTCTATATGCTCGGTATTGGGGAATTGGTCAAAGAGTGCAAAATGCTCTATTGTGTAGTTACATGTAAGCACCTCTAAGTCTCGTTTGAGTGTATGTGGATTGCACGAGATATAGATGATGGTATCAAACTGGGAGATGAATTCAAGGCTTTGCGCATCCATGCCAGAGCGTGGTGGGTCAACAAAGACATGCGAAAAACGATACTCACCCAAATCCATTCCCCGAAGACGGTTAAATTCACGCTCTTTTTTAAGTGCAGAGGTCAACTCCTCCGCACTTAAACGTACAAACGAGGTATTGGTTACACCATTTAATTCGCAGTTAATAAGCGCAGAAGCAATCGATGTTTTAGAAATTTCTGTGGCTAAAACCTTGTTAAACTTTTGGCTTAAAGGAATCGTGAAATTTCCATACCCACAATAAAGCTCCAGCAAGTCTTCACATCCTTTTAAATGTGATAAAACCCAAGCAATCATCTTTTGGTTCATTGCCCTATTTGGCTGAGAAAAGCCTCCTTCGATGATGTGGTATCGATACGTTTTCCCCTCAATGTCAAAACGTTCTTCCACAAAATCTTGAGATAAAACACGTTTTACACCACGAGAGCGTCCAATGACAAAAATGTCAAACATTGTTTCAAGCTCTTTGGCGACTTCATCCCATGTACTCTCTAACGGTTTATGGTAAATAAGTGTCACCAAAAGATGTTCTGATGTTGCCAAAAACTCAATGGCAAAAAGCTTTTCTCGAAGCAATATGTGAGATTGTAAGTGCGCAATGAGTTTTGGCATCAACTGCTCAATTTTTATCTCGACTTTGGGACAATGTTCAATACACACAGCCCCCTTTTTATCCATCGAACCCATAGCATAGCTTAAGTTTTCATCACTCTTCCAGATGCGAAATTCACTGCGAGCACGATAATGAGAGGGAGCAGAAGCAAAGAAGTCAAATGCTTTTACATGTAAAGAGTCAAACAAGGCACGCATCGTCTCTTGTTTATAAACGCATTGCGCTTCATAATCGTATGTGTAGAGCGTACAACTTCCACATTTGCCAAAATAATCACACTGCATCAACCCTCTTTATATGTATAATTTTATGTAAAATAGTGTTATTTAATCAATAGTGCTGAGATGAGACCAATAAGCCCACCAAAGAAACCACCCCAAACCACGAGCCATCCTAAATGTTCTTTGATAAAATCTTGCACAATTTCCTTTACCATTTTAGGCGTTAGCTGATTTAAGCGAGCATCTATCATCTGTTCTATATTTTGTAACATATCACCACTAAGTGATGAATTTTGTATACTTTGTGTTATTTTTTGTTGAAATTCATTACTTTTTGCAATATCCACAATAGAAATCTTCAATTTTTCACTAAAAGATGTGCGAAGTCCCTCTAAAGCGCTCGCTCCTCCAAACATGGAGAGCATTCCACCAAATGAGGACTCCATAACCGTTTTGACTAAAGCATCAAATGCAGGACTTACATCCATTTCTTCGATAATAGGTGTCAAATCGAGCTTTTTTTCCTCTTTTTCAAAAAATCCATTGAGTTGCTCTTTCGTAAAAAATTGATCCATCATCAAATGTTTGATAGAAGCTTTAAATGCCTCAAATCGTAGCTCAATCACGCCACTTCCATAGAAAAATGGCACTTTTTCAAAGAGCATATGAATGGCTATTTGATTGGTTAAGGCACCTGAGAGGGCAAAAAGTCCTGTAAGAAGCACATAGTGATGATAAGGCTCTGGCAATGCAAAAGCAACAGCGGTGAGTGCTACACTGATACTGTCGGTTAAAAAACTTTTATTGATAGACATTCTTTCTCCTTATAAAATCGCGATTATACTGAAGTATGTTTTAACTGCCGTTTATTTAGTTTCACATTTACCTCATGTTGTTCTTCTCTTGGCACGTAATTTTCTCGCAAAAATGAAGGCATTTTACGCCCACGAACACTCATCACGTCTTCAATGAGCATGGTTTTAATACCTTGTTCATCATAGCGCTTTACATCACAAAGATAGCTAAAAATAAGTTGCGCTAACCGATCCAATGAAATCTGCCATGTTGACTCGGTTTGGTGATAGAGCCATTCGCTAAAGGCATAAAATCCTCTATAAACCTTGCCCTCTTCCCAGAGCAATGAAGCTGTTCGTTTGAAATTACCACTGTTATACACCATATCCCAAAAACGAGCAAAGCGCTTCATTTTTTGCATCTCTTTAAAGGTGATAAGATTGTTCTGTAAAATATCATACGGAGGTTTGTCTGAATAGACCATGCCATAGTGAGTATCGTGGCGGGATAGTGTTGTTCCTGAGAGTTTTTTAAGGATGCCTATTTGAATCTCACATTTTGTAAGCGCATAAAGTTTATCTAAATTAGCACCAAATCCCTCTAAACCTTCCCCTGGAA
>JAGOZL010000089.1 GCA_018058685.1 Sulfurospirillum sp. | reverse complement strand
CTTTTAATTGTAAAGAGCTTTAATGTTTCACTTTTGAGTGATTTTAGTTCTGAACTAAAGCCATTTTTTGCAAAAATCACATACATATCAGGCTCAAGTTGTGCTAGTTCGCATTGTTCTTTGAGGCGTGAGAGTTCTGTTTTTTTCACTTTGTTTTGTGTGTACTTGCATGAACCTGCGATGAGTTTTCCTGATTTTGTTTTGGCGAGTATGTCTATCTCACAATTTTTATCCCAATAACTTCCTATTTCTATGATAGGATCTGACGTCAATGTTTGTTGAAGCAATGCGTGGGATAATTTTGTAAAAATAAAATCACAAAAGCTTTGTTCACGGTTCATAAAAGCTTTTTCAAACTCTTCATAGTTGCCCTCTTTGATACTTTTGTAAAAAGGAGAGACAAACGCAAACCAAAAACGCATAAAAGGGGATTGGAAGTTTAGCTTATCGGAGTTATCATCTTCTTCACTTAGAGGACGTTCTATCGAATATTCAAGCTCTATAAGTCCACTTCGCAAAAGCGAATGCAAGGCTTCGTTACCCTCTTCTCTGCTTAAACGCGCTCTTTTAAAAGAAGAATAAACACGTCTATCACCTGTGGCACAAGCGCTAAGGAGCGCGTGGCTTAGCTTATTGCTATGTGTTAATTTGGTAATATCGGTATGAATATAGGTATAATTTTTTAAAACTTTGTTAACGATGAGTTCATTTAAAGGTTTTGTGCTATCGACATTCCAGCTTGTTCCACCAAAAATGGAAAAATACTCAATAGCTTTCTCGATATCGGAAAAAGCGTTTTGAAAATAAAATGAACGAAACTGTTTTAATAAAGTGGTGGTATTTGACATGGGTAAAGGCCTTTAGGATTTATATTTATTTATCAGGGTGAATTTTTGCTTCCACTTCTTGCGCTGTTGCCTCACGTATACCAATAACGGTTGCATCAAAAATGATGGTCACACCTGCTAATGGATGATTAGCATCAAGTACAACTTTGTCTTCGTAAATATCGGTAATAGTATACGTAATCATCATTTCACTAGCATCTTCTTCGTCTTCGTTGAAGAGCATTTCAACATGCTGTCCCACCTCGATGTCATCTTCAAAAGCATTACGATTATCGATCAAAACGAGTTCTTCTTTATATTCACCAAAAGAGTCTTTGGGTGAAAGTTGAAGATGAATACTCTCTCCTACCCCTTTACCCTCAAGGGCCTCTTCGATTTTGTCGAAAAGATCCCCGTAACCTCCATGAAGGTAGGTAAGAGGCGTTGAACCACTGTCTAAAAGTGTTTCATTGGTATCAAATACGGTATAGTCTAATGTAACAACACAATTTTTTTCAATTAGCAAAAGAATCCTTACATGTAAAAAATAAAGCCACCCTAAAATGAGTGGCTTTTGAGAAATTTAATTTTCGAGTTGGTAGTTTTCAATGAGGTTGAAATTGAGATATTGATAGACTTTGTCTGTCTTACCTTCAAGTTTACGTGGAACTAAGCTCATATACTCTTCCACACTTGGCAATCGACCAAGCAAAGCACATAAAGCAGCTAATTCAGCACTTCCTAGATAGACTTTTGAGTTAGGTCCCATACGGTTATCAAAGTTACGTGTGGAGGTTGAAAAAACAACAGCGCCTTCACGCACACTGGCTTGATTTCCCATACATAACGAACAACCTGGAAGCTCAATGCGAGCCCCTGCTCCGCCAAAGAGTGCATAATAGCCCTCTTCAATGAGTTGTGCTTTATCCATCTTCGTAGGGGGTGCAATCCACAATGTGGTAGGCACTTTACCTTCACCTTTGAGCACTTCACCTAAAGCTCTGTAGTGTCCGATGTTGGTCATACAACTTCCCACAAACACTTCATCAATTTTTTTAGGACGATTCTCATCAGCCAGTACTTCACTTAAGGTAGCTACATCATCAGGGTCATTTGGACACGCAAGAATTGGCTCTTTGATCTCATTTAAATCAATCTCAATCACTTCAGCATAGTGTGCATTGGCATCAGCTTTGAGAAGTTTTGGCTCAGCTATCCATGCTTTCATCTTATCGGCTCTGCGTTGCAAGGTCACAGCATCTTGGTAGCCTGCTTTTATCATGGATTCAAGTAAGGTGATATTTGATTTGAGGTACTCAACAATAGGTTCGACATCTAAGGCAATGGCACACGCAGCAGCACTACGCTCTGCTGAAGCATCAGAAAGTTCAAACGCTTGCTCAACTTTGAGTTTTGGAAGCCCTTCAATTTCCAAAATGCGTCCTGCAAAGATATTCTTTTTATTTTTTTTAGGAACGGTTAGAAGCCCTTTTTTAATCGCATAGTAAGGAATGGCATTCACCAAATCACGAAGCGTGATTCCTGGTTGTAATTCACCTTTAAATCGTACAAGGACAGATTCTGGCATATTAAGAGGCATACTGCCTGTCACGGCAGCAAAGGCTACAAGACCTGAACCAGCTGGAAAAGAGATACCGATAGGAAAACGGGTGTGGCTATCTCCACCTGTTCCTACGGTATCTGGCAAGACCATACGGTTAAGCCATGAGTGGATAACACCATCTCCTGCACGTAAGCTTACACCGCTTCGAGAAGTAATAAAGGCTGGCAAGGTATGGTGCAATTTGACATCACTAGGTTTTGGATACGCCGCAGTATGGCAAAAGCTTTGCATTACCAAGTCTGCACTAAAACCAAGGGCTGCTAGCTCTTTTATCTCATCTCTGGTCATTGGACCTGTGGTATCTTGGCTTCCAACGGTTAAGGTTAAAGGCTCTACGTACATATTGGGCATGACACCCTCAACACCACATGCTTTTCCAACCATTTTTTGTGCCAAGGTATACCCTACATTCTTTTTGATTTCAGGTTGTTCAGGTTTTGTAAAAATATCTTCAGCCCCCATACCTAAAGAGGCTCTGGCTTTTGACGTAAGTCCTCGCCCAATGATAAGGGGAATACGCCCCCCTGCACGGTACTCATCTGCTAAGGTGTTGGGAGAGAGTGAGAAGGTAGCTATCACCGTACCATTTTTTTCAATTTTACCGGCTAATGGGTACACATCAATGATATCTCCTGTCTCTAAACCTTCAACATTGACTTCGATAGGAAGTGCTCCACTGTCTTCTGCGGTATTAAAGAAAATAGGAGCGATGGTCGTACCTAGAACTAACCCCCCTGTTTTTTTATTGGGCACAAAAGGAATCTCTCGCCCCATAAACCACTGGATAGAGTTAATCCCTGATTTACGACTACTTCCTGTTCCGACCACATCGCCCACGTAAGCCACTTCATGACCTTGCGCTATTAATTCTTTGATTTTTTCGATGGAACCTGGAAGTCGTTTGACTAACATGGCATTGGCGTGAAGAGGAATATCACTTCTGGTGAAAGCTTCACTGGCGGGACTTAAATCATCCGTGTTTGTCTCTCCTGCTACTTTTAGAACCGCTACGGTGATTTTTTCAGCCAAAGGTGATTTGTCAGTAAACCACTCCGCATTTGCCCAAGAGAGCATCACTTCTTTGGCATAAGGGTTCGTTTTTGCTAATGTTTCGATATCATTAAAAGAGCCATAGACTAAAACAGTCGATTTAAGCGCATGGCACGCAGCTCGTGCTACAGCATCATCACTTGAGTTCAAGGCATCTACTAAAGGTTGAACGTTATAGCCACCAAACATCGTTCCTAAAAGTTCAACAGCATACACAGGAGAGATGGCTTTACATGTAATCTTTTTAGAAGCGATATCATTTAAAAAAGCAGCTTTTACATATGCCGCTTCATCTACACCTGGTGGTACACGATTGGCAATTAAATCGACCAAAAAAGCTTGCTCGCCCTCTTCTTTTTTTAAGAGTTCTACGACCTCTGCTGTCTTTTTTGCATCCAGTGGTAATGGTGGAACGCCAAGTTTTGCTCTTTCATTGACTTCTGCTTCATAGGTTTTAAAAAAACTCATGGTGACTCTCTCCTTGTGGTTGATTCATTAAACGATAATTTCGCGCTGACCTTTGGCATTTTGAGAGGAAAGGATTCCCATAGCTTCTAGTTGCTCGACAATTGTTGCGGCTCTATTATAGCCAATGTTTAATCTTCTTTGAATATAAGAAATCGAGCTCTTTCTTTCATTAAGGACAATGGCTTTTGCTTCATCAAAAAGTTCATCTAATTCACCACTTTCCTTAGAACTAGAACTTGAAAAAGTACCCTCTTCACTCTCTTTTAAGAAGCTCTCATCATACTGCACGGGACGCTGTTTTTTCAGGTATTCAACGACTTTATCTATCTCATCTTCATTCGTGTAAGGAGCATGTAAACGAATGAGTCCTGAAGTGCCAGGAGGTGTAAAAAGCATATCGCCATTTCCTAAGAGTGAATCTGCTCCCATGGCATCTAAAATGACTTTTGAGTCGATTTTCTGCCCGACTTTAAAACTAATACGTGAAGGTAAGTTTGCTTTAATAAGTCCTGTAACAACATCCACTGAAGGGCGTTGTGTTGCAACAATAATATGTATTCCACTGGCTCGTGCCATCTGCGCTAAACGAGCAATATAAAACTCCACATCTTTACCACTGGTCATCATCAAATCCGCTAATTCATCGATGATAATAACAATATAAGGCAATGGATCAACTCCAATACTTTTTGCTTTTTCGTTGTAGTTTTCAATATTTTTTGTTTTTGAACGACTCATGATTTGATAACGTCGCTCCATCTCACTGACCATGTTTGCCAGTGCAATAATGGCTTGTTTTGGTTTAGTAATCACAGGCGTTAAAAGATGTGGGATATCGTTATAAATCGAAAACTCTAGCATCTTAGGGTCTATCATCAAAAAGCGCAGTGTGTCAGGTGAATTTCGATACAGCAAAGAGAGTAGCATCGCATTAATCCCCACGCTTTTACCACTTCCTGTCGTTCCTGCAATCAATAAATGCGGAAGTTTTTTTAAATCCGTCACAAAGGCATTGCCAACAATGTCTTTACCAAGGGCAATGGTGAGTGGTGAAGAAGATTTTTGGAAAATTTCGCTCTCCAAAATTTCCTTAAGATAAATGGTTTCAATTTTTTGATTAGGAACTTCGATGCCCACAACATCTTTCCCAGGAACTGGCGCTTGAATACGAATCGTTTTAGCGCGAAGTGCCATCGCAAGGTCATCTTGAAGTGTTAAAATACGTGAGACTTTGACATGGGGTGCTGGTTTAAACTCAAAGGTTGTCACCACAGGGCCAGAATAGGTACGTACAACATCGCCTTCGATTTTAAAGCGTCTTAGTTTTTCGAGTAAATCTTGAATTTTTTGGTCGATTTCACTTTCATTAACATGTACAGCTTTTGCTGGAGGATTGGCTAAAAATGAAAGGGGTGGAAGTTTGAAATCTTTAGGCTTATCGCAGACACCTTGGTCGATTTCTTGTAATAGCTTTTTATTTTCTTCCACTTCACTAAGAATCTCAACTTTCTTTGCACTTTTAAGACGCACTAAACTTTTCTTAGGCTCTTCCTCAAGACTTTGGACAGGAACTTCTTCTGCAAGTTCTTGAAAAATTTCTTTTTCTAAAGACTCAATAGTTTTTTCGGACTTTACTTTTTTTTCAGGCACATCTTCACGAACATTCAATTGTTCTTCTTCTTTTTCAACATTGTATTCTTTGATTTTTGTCTCTTTAAATGTTGGTTTAATAAAAGCTAGAAAATCACTGATGCTTGATTCTACGAGTAGCGTTAAAGAAAGGGTGAAAATAGCAAATGTAAAAAGCCAAACCCCCATAATACCGATAGAACCGATAAGAAGTTCAACGATAGAATGTCCTAAATAGCCTTGATAACTGTTTCTAACTAAAATAGACTGTGTCATTAAAAGAGCTAAAAAAAGAATGATGGATGCTAATACAATACCGATACGTCGCTCATTAACTGCACTTTCTTTGTAAAAAATAAAAGAAGGGATAATTAGAAAAAACGGATAGATAAAAGAAAAATACCCAAACCACGCCTGATTCCATTTTCCAAGGTATGCACCAAATCTACCAACGATGGAAGGGTCTGGCAAAAGAGTCGAAACACCCAAAAATAGAAAAATAGCCACACAAATGATGAACAAAGTCTCTTTTACGATAACGTATCCTTTACATGTAAGTCAAAGTCATATTATAACAGATTACATGTAATTTAAAAGAGACATTGAATTTATCTTTGCTATCGTCGAAAGCATCGCTTGGTATGAGTTGCTGATTTGATTAAATTGTAAATACGCTTCAGCAGTGTCTACATCAATGACAGAGGATCGTACCGTTTTAACATTGAGGCTTAAATACTCAGCACGTTCATTGGCATCGCCTAAAGCATTGGAATATGCACCGATTTTAGTGTGCTCTTTTGTGACATGATCTAAAATATGGTCTAATTGGCTAAGTGCATTTTGCAAGCCGATATTTCGAGGATCTTCTGAGTCAGCATCCATACG
>JAGOZL010000025.1 GCA_018058685.1 Sulfurospirillum sp. | reverse complement strand
CCAAAAATTTTATAATTATTTCTCCCTGCGGCTTTTGCTTCATACAAGGCTCTATCGGCATTTTTAATCAATTCATTAAAGTCAGCTCCGTGCTGTGGGAAAATGCTAATACCTATACTGGTCGTTACATGTAAATTTTTATTGTGAATCGTAAGTGGCACAGCAACCGCATCAATAATCTTTTGAGCAATTCTAATTAAGGTTGTTTCATCAATAATGTCATCGAGCAAAATGATAAATTCATCTCCACCCATACGAGCAACTGTATCACTTTTTCGTGTTGCATAAAGCAAGACTTTGGCAACATGCACGAGAAGTTGATCTCCAGCATCATGCCCTAAAGTATCGTTGATTTCTTTAAAGCGATCAAGATCAAGAAATAAGACTCCAAAAAGTTTTCCATTGTTGTAGGCATCTTCGCAAAGAACTTGTAAACGTTCATGCAGCAATGTACGATTTGCCAAACCAGTCAGATGATCAAAATGGGCTTGTTTGTAAATAATCTCTTGTTGTTTGACCAGTTTATTTTTGGCATTTTGTAGCTTTTTAATGGTGGCATTTGCCATCTTAACCGCTTTTGCAAGCTCCATACTTTCTCTATGGCATTTGCTTTTTTCTTCCATTAAAACGGTTTGGTCGTAGACTAAAAGGGTGACTTGTCCTTTGTCGCTATCGTAAGGAACGATGGTAATATCTTGTTGCATGTACTCGAAAATTGATTTGGTGGTTAATGAGTGTTTCATAGGAAAAAGATAGCCATTGGAATCAGCGGTATAAAAAGAGGGTGTTTGCAGCGCAAGGGCTGTTTTTATATGACGTTTCAAAGAAGCTAAATGGTGTGGTAAAAAATTAAAAAGTTCTGGTAAATGTTTGCCTATGGTTGCTTCTGCATCTAAGTCGGCATGGATAGCAAACCATTTGTTCATGTATAAAACGTTTAAATGTGCATCAATGGTTAAAATCCCGACATTGATAGAGTCTATAATACGTTCGCAATTGACCATGATTAGAGTTCGTCCATAATGTATTGTAGATGTTCAAGCATACGATTGTTCAGCAAAATAAACATATGTCCCAAAATATTTTTTTCTTCAACATCAAGGGCTGTTTTAATCACAATAACATTTTCATAGCCCACGATTTTCTCATATTTGTCGAGGTATTCGATATCACGTTTTTCGATGGAAGGAACTTGAAAAACGGTTTGTCCATTGATGATTTCGCAAAACTGGCTGATACATGCTGAGGTGATAATGTTTGTGAGCTCCAAAATGGAAGATTTGGTATCGGCTTCATTTAAGCGCTCTTCTTGACGCAACAAAAGATTACAAAATGAGTGTGCGCTTTGAGGTGTAAAAATAAAAATAACTTCACCGTTAAATGAGCCTATGAAGCGCTGTTTTGTCAGATAAAACTCTGCTTCATCACCTAAGAGTTCAAGGGTTTTTGCATCGAAATTATCAATCGCTATGGTTGAAATCTCAGGAATATGCAATTTCACATGGCTTTCAAGCAAATCGCCAATGAGCGAAGCCGCCACACCAAAAGAGACGTTAATCAGCTCTTTGAGCGTATCTTCTTGTGCTTGGTTAAATGAAAAAGTACTCATTAGAATACCAAACCAAGAAGCGTGGAGCGAAACTCATTACCATCAACGGGTTTCGATAAAATGGCACTAGCACCCAAAGAGAGTACATTTTGATGGGTTGATTTTTGTCTGTCCGCAGAAACCATGACGACAAGAGCTTCGGCATTAAGTGCTTTGATATGTTTGAGCGCTTCAATACCATCAAGAACAGGCATAGTAATATCTAAAAAGACGATATCAGGTGCGTGTTCTTTGTAAAGATTAACAGCTTCTTCTCCATTACATCCTTCGATGATGACAGCGTTTTCCATGATTTTAGGAGGGATCATCTCTATAAGCCATTTACGTGATATTTTTGAGTCATCAACTACTAAAAAAACCATCTTCTCATGTACACTCATTGAGTTTGCATCCTTGTGTCAAATAAGTTTCAATGATATCAAAAAAAGTTTTAAAGTTATATCAAATATTTTTTTGCCTTATCGCGTGAGGGGTAAGCACAAGCGTGAATGGACGTTTCACCAATGTCTATATTATAGAACTCGGTATCGTTTGCTTTAGTATAAGAAAGCAGAATTTTACATGCTTCCATACGTTCTTCTTCAGAAGCGGTTGCACTTAAAAGCCCTGAGGGAGCATTTAATTCTTTTACATGTAAAGAAAGGTATTTACTACTTTGCACACGCTCTAAAAAATCATTTTCGTGTTCATTTCTCCCAAGAACGAGTTTTGCTCCATTTTCTAGCCTAAAGTGTCTGCCATTTTTTAAAATTAAAGTGTCTGATGTCTCAAATGTTTCGTGTGCTAGCAAATCTTTAATACGTGCACTAAATTGAATATCAGTCAGTAAACAACCCCCAGCAGGTGTCGGATAATCTTCCCAGCCAAAGCTTTTTGCCAGTTCTAATTGTCGGCTTCTTCCTCTTCCGTTAAAATCAAGCAAACGTGCTCTATCTACCCAGCCTTCTTTTTCAGGTGTGGTTTCTTCCATCAGCTTGGCACTTAAGGGGCGTAAAATGAGATTTTCATCCAAATCATCCGCTAAACGTTTAACATTGCGAAGGGCTTCTTTGGTTTGGCTCATTGGGCGTTGACCGACCACTTCACCCGTGATGATAAACGAAGCACCGTATGTGGGTAAAAGTGTTTTGGCGAGCCTAAACATATAGCCGTGACAATCAATACAAGGGTTGAATTGTTTGCCATAACCGTATCGTGGGTTAAATAAAACCTCTTGTAAGTACTCATCGTGGACATCCACGACTTCAAGACGTGCTCCTGCCATTTGGGCGCGTTTTGTTAAGCTCAAATGCGCTTCTTTTTTTGAGTTAAATCCGATATCGACGTGTAAGGCAATGACTTCAATGCCTTGGTCACTGAGCAGTTTCATAGCTAACATGCTATCTAAACCACCGCTAAAGAGTGCTAATGCTTTCATAGGGGACAAGTTCACCTTTTTTAAGAGTTTGAATTTTATGTTGTACTTTGCGAATGAGAAACTGTTTTTTCTCATAGCTTAGGTTTTTGTTTGATTTGATTTGCGTAAAACACTCCATATAATAGCCATGCAAGAAAGCAATCATAGAGGAGATGAGCGAGGTTTCATCATATACTTTGATGTCATCCCACAGCATAATGCGTCTAAGCTTTGGATGCTCAAGTTGGTTGGCAAGCAAAAGAGCAAACTCTTCCCCGTGTGTTTTAAACATGGAAGCATCGACGGTGTCTAACACCGTGTCAATGAGATTTGGCTCGTGTAAAATGGTTTTGATGATGGTCAGTTCCAACATATCTTCAAATGTTCTCTCTTTTTTGTCTAAACGCTTAGGCTTGTGTGTTTGAACTTTGACTAAGTTTTGGTTGATATTAAGCGCACTGGAGAGTAGTCCTGTGTAGCTTTCTTGAAGCGTTTGCGGTAAAGTCTTTAAAAAGAGCATCGCTTCATCAAGCGCGTTTTGCTTAGAGAGTGGGTCACTTAAGGTGTGTTTTTTGACAATACGTTCTAGTGCAAACTCAATAAAAGGTTGAGGTGTACGGAAAAGCCTCTCTAACTCCATAATCATCCCATTTTGAACCATATCGGCAGGGTCCATTCCTCCCCCAAAGAGCACCACACCGCCTTTGATGCCATGCTGTGAAAGAAGCATAGATGCCTTAAGTGCGGCACTCACTCCTGCGCTATCCCCATCGTATGCCACAATGACTTCAGGGTCACCTCTCAAGATGAGAGGTAAATGCTCATGGGTTAAAGCCGTTCCAAGCGTTGCTACGGCTTGGGTAAAGCCTGCTTGGTGCAACATGATGACATCTAAATAGCCTTCCGTGATGATGATGGATTTGGCTTTGAAAATCGTCTCTTTGGCAAGATGGTAGCCATAGAGAAGCTGGGATTTATTAAAGTATTTGGTTTGAGGTGAATTGACGTATTTTGCAGGATGGTTGGAAAGTGTTCGACCACCAAAGCCAACGAGTTTTTGACTCGGGGTGTAAATAGGAAAGGTGAGTCGTTCAATAAAACGCGCATACGCTCCTCCGCTTTCACCGTTTCCCGCTACACCGTATTCTATGGCTTCACTCATCATAAAACCACGCGAGCGTAAAAAGTCTAAGGTAAGATGTGAGGCAGGAGCATACCCTAACTCAAATTTTTCAGCGGTTGCTTCAGAAATTCCTCGTTTATGGATATATTCTCTTACACTTGGATGCGTATCAAGATGTTTGATGTAAAACAGATTGAGATTTTCCATCAATTTTCTATCTTCTCGTTTAACACCTTCTTTTGAGGTGTAGGAGAGGGAGAAATTGCACATGAGGGCTAGTTTTTCAATCGCTTCAGGGTAGGGGAGTTTTTCATATTCCATGACAAACTTGATGCTATCGCCCCCAGCTCCACAGGCAAAGCAATGGTATATTTGTTTTGATGGGCTGACAACGAGGCTTGGGCTTGTGTCATTGTGAAACGGGCAGACACACTTATAGTTTGCACCGTTTTTTTTCAGCTCTAAGTAAGAGCCTACGACGTCAACAATATCCAGCCGTTGTTTCAAGTTTTCTATGGACGATTTATCTATCATGACTAAATTATAGCAAGTTTGGTATAATAGGCAACTTTTAGGACTCTCTACAAGGATAGACTTTGGATAATTTTTTTATAGCATACCGTGACCCTTTGTTTGGTATCATCATCTTATGTGCGATTGTTTTTGTCATCTCGTTTGCCAACTATTGGTGGGGTGTGTTTAAAAGCAAAGAAGAGAAACAAAGTATCGAAAAATTTGTCAAGAAATTTGAAATTGTGACCGATGAGAGCGAATACAAGAAGCTCTTGGAAGATGCGACGATTCCTTTGGAGTCTTTAGCACTTTTAGCCCATGCGTATGGCAAAAGTGGGGATTATGAAAAAGCGATTAATATCTATCTTGTAGCACTAAAACGTGTTAAGGGACGAGATGAAAAGCAGTATTTACTCTCTGCTTTGGGAAAAATTTATTTTAAAGCTGGCTTTTTGCGCCGAAGTGCAGAGGTCTTTTTAGAATCCTTACGTCTTTACCCTCGCAATGAAGAATCTTTAAAATATCTAACCGTTGCGTATGAACAACTCCAAGAATTTGACAAAGCCGAAGAAGTGCTAGATTCTTTAGAAGAACTAGGAGCCAAAGTTGATTTACAGCGCAACTTTTTGCGCTTTCTTGCCATTTCAAAAGATGGAACACTAGGAGTGTCACAAAAAATTGAAAAACTCAAAGAGCTCTCTTTAGAAGCGCCTTTTTTAAAGCGTCGTTTGTTTGAGCTGATACGAGAGTATGGCATGAGTTTAGATGTGCATTTTTGTGAAGATTTGCCTTTTGAGCAGATGATTGATACCTTGTGGTACATGGAAGATGTGAACATTACATGTAACGATAATACACTCAAACAAATCCGTATGGCTAAAGGCGAAATTCCTTACGTACCAAGCGAAAAACCTATTTTTGCGCTTGAGACTCTAGCCAAACTTCGGTTTCATGGTTATACAGGCGCAACACTGAGTTTTGAGTATTTGTGCACCGAATGTAAGCAAATATTTCCGATTCATTTTTATCGTTGTCCTAACTGCCAAAGCATCAATACCGTCTGTATTCAAACCTCATTAGCGCCTTTGAGTCATGAAGAAAATCTCTCTTTTCTGTGATGGCTCTTCTCTTGGTAATCCAGGATTTGGGGGCTATTGCGCCATTTTACGGTATGGTGAGAGTGAAAAAATCATCAGCGGTGGTGTGAGGGATGCAACCAATAATCAAATGGAATTGCTTGCGGTTATCAAAGGGCTTGAAGCACTCAAAGAGCCTTGCGATGTGACGTTGATTAGCGATTCAAGCTATGTGGTCAAAGGAATTAATGAGTGGTTGTCTGGTTGGGTTAAAAAAGGCTTTGCGAAAGTCAAAAACCCTGAGCTTTGGGCAGAGTATCTTCGGGTTTCTAAAATGCACAAGGTCAAAGGTGTGTGGGTGCGAGGGCACGATGGACATCCTGAGAATGAACGGTGCGATGCCATTGCTAAAGAAGAAGCAACCAAACTCAAATAGTTTTTTAAATCTCATGATAAAGCTTTAGTTTGATGGTAAAAAGCACACCTGCTTCGGTGTTTTTCACCACAATGATACCGTTCATATTATTTTCAATAATCATCTTTGTCATGTAAAGACCAATCCCCGTTCCTTGCTTGGCATGTTTGGTCGTAAAGTAAGGCTCAAAAATACGCTCTAAATATTCAGGCGCAATGCCTCCACCGTTATCTTCGATGTTAATCAAACTATATTTTTCCCCATGCCTCACACTCATACGAATAAAGGGGTCTTGGATTTGTCTATCAATTAAGACATCTTTTGCATTAGAGAGAATATTTAAAAGCGCTTGTGCAAATTCATTGGGATAGCCCAGAACTTTTGATTCACTTGATTCTTCAAAGTGAAAGGTGATGAGGTGGTACTTCAACGATGCATGTAAAATAGCACTTGCTCGTTTACACGCATCATTGATTTCAAAAATCTCTTTATCTTTTGAGGGTTTAAAGAAGTTTTGAAAGTCGCTGATGGTGTTGGACATATAGGAGGTTATTTTATTGCATTCGTTGATTTTTTGCGTCAAAAACTCTTCGCTAAAATCTTTAAAACTGTGACGTACGCCAATATGCATCAAGATAGCGTTAATCTCTCCTAAAGGCTGTCTCCATTGATGTGCGATGTTGCCTATCATATTGCCCATGGCAGCAAGTTTGCTTTGTTGGATGAGGAGTTGTTCTTGTTTGGTTCTCTCAGCGATTTCTTGCTGTATACGAAGTTCAAGATTATCAAGCATTTCATTCATTACTTCTTTAAGAAGATTGAGCTGTGCCGAGTTTCCTGCTTGCACCAAACGTCTGTTAAGGTTTCCATGCTTCAAATCTTCCACGACGCTGGTGGCATCTTCGATGAGCTGGCTATCTTTGACCAAATTGTATTGAATGGTTTCAATATTGGCATTGATTTGTCGTGCCATATCGCCTAGTTCATCTTTGTTGATAAGAGGAATAAAAATGCGTTTCGCCTCTTCGGTTGAGGGAGATTTGAGATAATCAAAAAACTGTCGCAATCCTTGTTGTACTTTTTGGATGGAATCTACAATATTTTTAGCAATCAAAAAGCCAAAAAGAAGGGTCAATAACACCACCACTGCCAGCCAACTGGAGATAAAATATTTGGAATTAATCGCTTGACGATTGGCTTCGTTAAAGGTCTCTGAAGAGTTTTGGAGTTCGTTACGTTGCAAAATTTCTAAAGCATTCATCAGCGCATAAAACTGGTCTCGCTCGAGTGTGTTTGCACTGATAAAAGCCCCCTCTTCAAACCCATAATCTAAATATGCTTGTGTGGCACTCAAAAGCCCAACGTAGTTTAGCCATCTTTTATAAATGGCTTCATCAAGAAGGCTAAAAGAAGGCTCCATTTGCGCTAAAGTGTGTGTGAGTTGTTCTAAAATACCTTTACGCAAATCTTCATTAGGTGCCATAACAAGTGATAAGGAGAGCTCTCTTAATTTAAAAAGAGGCAGAATATAGCTTTGTTGAATGGTTTGAACCCTTTTGGAGTCTTCAAACACTTTATTGACATTAAATACCCCTTTCTCGGTGATATCAAATGCTAAAAAAGAGAGCGTTGCAATCGCTAAAACACCCAAAGATGCCATTACCAAAAATTTGTAGCGCATGGATAAATATTTAATCATAATTAAACCTTAATGGAAACATAGGAGAGTGTCTCTCGGTAGGATAGGGAGTCTCTTTGCCTCTAATCGACCAGTGAAAACGTGTGAGTTTAGCTCTCCATAAAGGCATTAAGAGTACGGAGGAGGGCTCATAATAAATCTCTTTATTGACCGCTAAAACGATATTGGGGGAGGGAACAAAAAGCATGTATGCTTCTTCATAAGCTCGTTGAACGATTTTTTTGACAATCGCATCAAAGGCACTGCTTTGAAACTCAAGGTCAAAAAAGTGTTCGATGTACTCTTGCATGGTTTCATCTTGGTCTATGGCTGACCATTTATCGGAGGTTCTGTAGGCAAAAAAAGCTGTCCATGGATGGTTACTGCACCAATCATCATTGCCCCATGTCAAGATATCCCACTCTTTAGGCGATTGTCTGTTGGTGAGAAGTTGCTCATAAATTTCTTTTTCACTGGATGTAATCGTATACTCTAACGTAACGCCATATTTTTGTAATTGGTGTTCGATACCACGCCATAAAAACATGAAGCGCTCCATCGTGACCACTTTTACATGTAAGCCATTGAGAATACTTTTTAGCTCGACTTCTTCTTGCTCTCCTGCCTGTTCTCGACGCTCACCCCATGTTAAGAGATTTCTCGTGGCGAGCTTGAGCGAACGATAATTCACAGAGGCTTCTGTTGGGGCTAAATAACCCTCTTTTTTATAGACAAAATTGAGAAGATTTTTTTGATTGATGGCTTTGTTAAGAGCGATGCGAATACGCTTGTCTTTGAGTTTTCCCTCAGGTTTTAGCATATTGAAGTAGATAGAGATATTATTGGTCGAGGGCTTGGTGTAAAGCCTTGCGTATTTGGAAAGGACTGTTTCAACTTTTTTGTTGAAAGGAATGGGCGCGATATCTAAAACACCTTCTTCTTCCAATGCCATGTGAATGGCTTCTTTAGAGGTAAGCTCCGTAAAAAGCGTGATATTTTCGATGTAAGGTAAGCCTTTTTCGTAGTAGTAGGGATTGGCTTTGAGTTTGATGGTGGGCGTTTGGTAGCGTCCTGTTGCAAACCCTTCTACTAAGATATACGGACCTAGCCCATACGCTCCAGGTTCTTGTGTGCTATTGCTGGTTGATCCCTCTCCCGTACTCCACCCTCGCTTTTGTAAATAGGCGTGTGAATAAATATTGATGGTTGTTAGGTCATTTAAAAGCATTCCATAGGGTTTATGAAGGTGAAAACGTACCTGAAAGTCTGAGATTTTGGTGACCTTTTTAAGGCGCTTATGAATATCGGAGTAGACAAAAGGGTCTTTTTGAAAAAAGATAAAATTTTCGATGACAGAGTCTGCGTTAAAGGGGGTTCCATCTTGAAACAAAACACCTTGCCTTAACGTAAAATCATAGGTGAGCTCATCAATTTTTTTGTACGATGTTGCGAGCATATACTCCCATCCGTTGATATTTCCACTGGAACGTACTAAGGTTCCATTGATAAGCTTAGAGAGGTACAAATAGGGCATTGTGGGTAAAAAAACTTTGATATGCGAGCCTTCTATGCGTGTATGAATCAGTTGCGTGTGCGTATCATCCCCTCGATAATAAAATGTTGCTATATCCTCTTTCGCATAGACAGAGGCGGTGAGATAAATGATAAGAAGGCTTAAAAGCCAAGGCTTAGCACATTTCAAATCGATACCCCACCCCTGAGAGATTGGTGATAAAATCGCGAGGCAGTTTTTTACGTAAATTACGCACTAAAGAGCGCAGTGCACTATCGGTCATCACGCTGTCTTGCCAGACGAATTCTTGCAACTCTTCATACGAGACGACACGGTGTTTATTGTGAAGCAGAAGTTCTAAAAAAACAATCTCTTTTTTGTTGAGATGAATCTCTTCTTCTTCAAAAAAAAGATGTTTATGGTCAAAATCGTACCGATAACCACAGGGTAGTTCATACACAATTGCGTGTGATTGGCAGATGCGTTTGAGGCATTGAGAGAGAACCATCATGATGTCATTAAATGTCACAGGTTTGATAACGTAATGCTCCAAATGAAGATTGACGACATTGAGTAAATACTCTTTATCGGTATGGGCGGAGATAATAACTATCGGCGTAGTTTGATCTTTTTTACGAATCTGTTTGACCAAATCGATACCATTCATCAGTGGCATCAAAATATCGGTGATCACAATGTCAGGGTGTTTCGTTTCATAAAGCTCCAGTGCCATTTTGCCATTTTCAGCTTCAATGACCTCTTTGACATAGTAACGTAAAGAAGCCGCAACGTTTTCACGGATACCTTCTTCATCTTCTGCATAAAGAATTTTTAAAGTTTTAAGGCGCTCTAAAAATAACTTTTCCATTCTTTATCCTCCATATGTAACTTAATGTGCGGTGAAAATAATGTTTGTGTTTGCCAGACTGGCAACTTGGATACCGCCTCAACTGCTCTTATAAATCAGATTTACATGTAAAGCAATTTCATGAACACCGCTCTTTAAAGGTTTGATAACCGTTTTAGGGTACCAACCTTGTAGTTCAGGTCTTGTTTTAGGTGCTTTTAGGGTATCGACGAGCACGCTCACCATATAGCCTGATGGAAGATTAGGCTTTTCAAGGTGTATTATAACCAAGTTTTCTTGACCGACTAAGAACTGTTTAGGCAATTCAAAGCGAACATTTTGGCGCGAGAGCGTTTCAAACATGGGGTCACCAAAATTGCACACAGCAGGGGCTGGAGAGCCCCAACTGTATGAACATATCACCCCAAGTAGTGTTAAAAGTGATAGAAGAGATTTCATCGTTTAGCCTTTTGGCAGCCTATAGACCTCTTTTGGCATGGTTGGATGGATAAAGCGTGTGCTAGGTTTTGTCTCCGCATTAATGGCATAGTCAATTCCCACAGGAGCAGGTGTTCCTAGATTGCTGTATTTAGGGTCATGGATGTCGATGACCATAATCGCACCAACGGGACACGCTTGAACACACGCGGTTTTTTTACCTTCATCTTGTCTCTCCCAGCACATGCTACATTTTTCGGCTTTGCCCATTTTTTCATTAAACTTAGAAGCGCCAAACGGACACGCTTTCACACAGCCGCCACATCCGATACAGACGCTTTGGTCGTGTTTAACGATACCAGTCTTTGCATCTTTAACGTGAGCACCCACAGGACAGATGGCTGCACACGCAGGGTTTTCACAGTGGTTACACGCTAAAGAGAAGTAAAAACGTTCTATTGGCATACTCACCTTAGGTGCTTTTTGATACGAAACCAGTGTGGGTAAGATGTTGTTATTGTCAATCAAATAATCCTCAGCACCCACTTCTCTGACTTTACGCCATAAAATACCTTTGTCTTGATGATACTGATTTTTACAGGCCATCGCACATGTATTACATCCAAGGCAGATACTGCCGTCTACTAAAAAAGCTTTTTGCATAATAATCTCCCTTATATTTTTCTAAAATTAACAAAGGTATCGTGAAGCGCAACGCCAGGCGCTCCCGTTTTAAAGGCACCCATATCTGATGAGGTATCATCGACGAGTTCATTGACGTTGTAGATGTTGTTGTTGTACCATTGTTCGTACATTAAAACGGTTCCTGATTGAACGTTGTCGGTTAGTTTTACTTTGAGTCTGAGTAAGCCTTGTTTATTAAAGACCGCTACGGTATCGCCTTCCTCCACCATTTTTGCTTTTGCATCCTCTGGGTTGATGTAAACAAACGGCTCTGGATTCAGCTCTTCCATCCACTCAAGGTTTTGGAACTGAGAGTGTAGGCTCCACCTACTATGAGGTGAGGTCATGCGGAATTTATCGTATGGTTTTCGTACCTCAAGATACTTTGGTAGCGCACTGCCAAAGAGCTCGAGGGCTTTTTCAGAGTAAAACTCATACTTACCGCTTGGTGTTTGAAACTTGCCATCCGCATACGGAATAACCGCTTTGGCTTTAACAGGTCCTTTTTTGAGCTCTTCCCAAGATTTGATGCCAAATTGCTCGTAAATACCAGGGTTAAACTCTTTAATCATCATCTCTTTAGTATCAACACTTTGTGGGAAAGTACATGAACCAGGAGAGAGTCTGTTCATATGTTTTGAAAGTAATGCGGCGATTTCAAGGTCGGATTTAACTTCAAACAAAGGCTTGATAGCTTGTTCATTAAGAGTAAGCCAATAGTGCCAGTAAGAGACATTGACATCGTACTCTTCAAATTGTGTTGTGACAGGAAGAACGATGTCTGCCCATTTTGCGGTTTCATTGAAGAATTGATCCGCAACGACCACAAGGTCAAGTTGTTGGAAAGCACGAATGAGCTGATTACGGTCAAAATCTTGTCCAAAGACGTTTTTACATGCCACCCACAAAAGACGCACTTTTGGCTCTTTAGCATTTAAGAGTTCACGGGCTGTTTTATTGATGTTTAAAAATCTATCGGTATAAGCTGCTTTCTCACCACCCACTTGCGCAAAATCACCTTTTGCACCCTCTGGTCCACTGTAACCGATACTGCCTGCTGGTTTTGGCATGGTAAGAGCGGCATAGTTAAAATTCCATGTGGAAAGATGTCCATAACGCGCACCGCCTGCGTATTTACCGATATTTCCAGTCACTGCCACAAGTGCGTCGATGGCACGTATCATGGAGCCACCATTGGTGTGACGCTGCATGCCGTATCCCATCCAAATGGTCGCAGGTTTTGCTTTTGCAAAGGATAAAGCCAACTCTTTAATCATTGCTAAAGGAATACCCGTTACTTTGGAAACATCATCTAAATGAACCTCTTTATCAAGGTACGCTTTAAGCTCTTTGAAGCCTTTTGTATTTTGCTCTAGCCATTTTTCATCATGCAATTTTGCATCAATAATGATTTTTTGCATCCCAAGAGAGAGTAGTCCGTCGGTTCCCGCTTTGATTTGAATGTATTGGCTCGCTTTTGAAGCCATCTCTGTAAAGACAGGGTCAATGACAACGACTTTTGCCCCTTTTTTCTTGGCTTCGTAGATGTATTTCATCGTGTGAATCGAGTTAGAGGCAGGATTGACACCCCAAAGAATGATAAACTTGCTGTCTTTCATCTCTTCTGGGTCATTGTTCCACATATTTCCCATATCAAGGTTTTGAGCATCAATACCCGCTGGCCAACACGGAGTTCCCGCTAAACGCGTGGTATAACCGATGGAATTAAACATCCCTTCAATACCATAATGTGTGATACCAAAATTGCCTGAGTATTTGGTCAATGCAGCACCCAACATCGAGCCATCTTCTTTTTTGATTTCCAACAATTTTTTGGCGATAATCTCCATTGCGGTATCCCATGAGATACGCTTCCAATTGCCTGAGCCTTTGCCACCCATTTGCATCATAGGGTATTTCAAACGGCGTGCTGAATAGACACGTTTGACGTAAGAGTTGCCTTTGACACAACATCCACCGTTGGTGAAGGTTGATTCTTGTGCTCCTTCGATAAACTGCATCACCCCATCTTTTACGAAGGTCTTGATGCTACAGGTATCGTAACAGTTGCGCGGACAGGCGTTTCGAAACGTTTGATAACTTTTTTCGCCCAAATAAGGTATTTTTGTATTCAAATCTTCATTTGCTTGCAGTATACCTCCTGGAAACGAAGATAAAACGCCACTGGCTGCCAACCCTTTAAGAAAACTTCTTCTGCTGATTCCATTGTTGAGGATGGATTCAACTTTTTCTTTTGAGTAACTCATGCGGTAACTCCTTGTGTATTGGTTTCTCGTATCAAGAATGATGTGAGCTGTGATAAGATAAAAGAAATGGCATCTGAGTGGTCTTCGCTGTGTGCGTGTACACGTTTGATAAAAAGTGGGATCCACACGTTTAGATGCTCGTGTAAAAAATAGTGTCGAAGTTCGCTTAAATAGTCCATGTTTTCGACTTCTTCAAGATAAAGAAGCTGAAAATAGGCATCTAACTCAACACCTAAATGGTCATCAGGAATTTGATTTTGCAAAGGAAAGGTAAAGCCCATGGTTTCGTAAAGTGATCTTACATGTAAAGTACTTTCAGACATGACAAGATCTGGGTCATCAAGGTAAACCGAAGCAAAAAGATCGGCAACGGGAGTAAGTGGACCTATAAAAAAGCGATTGAAATCCGCTTCTAAAGCCTCTTCACTCACAAGGATATTGGGGCAAAGCGCATCAAAAGCTTGTTTTAAAGAAGAAGCATCTTGACTCATAAAAACGTCTCTTAGCGCTTTGATAAGACAAAGCCTTGGAGAAAGGGGTGATGTATAGGGTGTGATGTGCTCGTGCATCTTTTAAACTCCTTTTGCAATCAAACAAAAGAAGTTTAAAGAAAAAAAAGAGCAAAAAAATCGAAATAAAAGAAAAACTTAGAACTTAAGAAATGGGGTGTGTTTGAGGAGCAGAAGTATCGGCATATAGCTCTTGAATGGCAACAAATTCATCAACATGCTTTAAAAAAAGATCCACTAAAAAAGGATCAAAATGCTCACCGCGCTCCTCTTTAAATAAGGCAATAATTTTCTCAAGTGGCCATGCTTTTTTATAGGTACGGTCACTGCTTAGTGCATCAAAAACATCTGCAATCGCAACAATGCGTGCATAAAGATGGATGGTGTTTCCTGAGAGTTTATTGGGATAGCCTTTGCCATTGTACTTCTCATGATGCTCTTTGGCGATAATCGCAGCTGCTTTAAATAAAGGTCTTTCAGAGCTTGCTAAAACGTTGTACCCTAAAAGGCAGTGTGTGTGCATAATTGCCCACTCTTCTTCATTTAAGGAAGAAGGTTTTAGTAAAATCGCATCTGAAATGCCCACTTTACCGATATCGTGCATCGCAGAAGCACTTGCAATGAGTTGGGCTTCCTTATTGTCAATACCGCATTTAAGGGCTAAAAGCTTGGAGTATTCGACCACACGTCTGACATGATTGTGTGTCTCTTTGCTACGGCTCTCAACGATTTCACCCATACGATAGATGACCTCTTCTTGGGTCGCTTCTATCTCTTTGTATAGCGTAATGATTTCGGTAATATCGTTGCGAATAGCCATGTATTCGACAATTTTCCCCGCTTTATCTTGAATAGGAAAGATGGTGGTATCTGTCCAAAAAGGGATTTTGTCCTTGCGCCAATTTTTTAAAATCCCTTTCCACACACGCCCTTCTTTAATTGTTTTCCACATCGAAGAGATAACTTTTTTAGGGGTATCTGGGTGGTGCAAGCATTTGTGTGTTTGACCTATGATGTCACCTTCATCATAGCCTGTGATGGTGTAAAAACGATGATTGGCATAGGTGATTTTTCCCTCCAAATCGGTGCGAGAGAGAATGGTGCTTTCATTGATAGCTTCTTCATACTGTTTTGAGCGATGGTAGACGGCTTCAAAGTTATTTTCAGAGATTTTGAGTTGATCGCGTAAATGTTCTTTCATCTCTTGAAGTTCTGTGATATCGGTGCGAATACTGATAAACTCAACAATCTCTCCATTGATATCAATAATAGGATAAATCATCGAATTTACCCAATACGCCGACCCATCTTTGCGCTTATTTTTCACAATACCACGCCATGATTTTCCTTGGAGTATCTCTTTCCAAAGCTCTGCAAAAACATGTGAGGGCATATCGGGATGACGCACGATATTGTGAGATTTGCCTAAGAGTTCATACAAAGGATAGCCTGACATTTGACAAAATTTTTCATTGGCAAAGGTGATTAAACCTTTGGTGTCTGTTTTAGAAACGATAACACTGTGGTCTACGGCATCTTTGTATTCGTGGAGAAGTTTTTGGGTATAGACTTCTTCTTGCTTTTTCTTCTGCAAAGCTATCCAAAAATTGATTTTAGAGAGTAAAATTGGTGGTAAAAGAGGGGCTGTAAAAAACTCTTTGACATGTTCTTTTAAAAGCGGTTCTATGACATGTGTATCGTATGTATGTGCTATTAAAAAAAGAGGAATATCATTTTTTTTAAGGTGTGTATTTAGCATTTGCACGGTTTCTACTATTGATATGTCAACACTATCTAAAAGAAAAAGCATTAAGGCAATCTTTTTGTGTGCAAGTACGTTGCACGCTTCATGTGTGTTGTTAACGTATGTGAGCGCAAAATGCTGTTTTAAGACAAAAAGGTCAATAGAAACGTTTGTTTCGGGTTGTTTGTAAATTAGAATATTATGAAGCATGATGGGTGTGATGCTCCAAATATTGTTCTAAATTTTCCCATTTTAAAATAGATTCTATTGTCAAATCAAAGGTACGTAGGCTGATGTCAATGCCTTTAAATCCACTGCACAGTTTAGCGATAACATCTTCTTTATTACATGGCATCGGTGTCTTTTCCAACACAACGAAATCATCGCCAAAAATACGGAAAATAAAAGAAGAGTGAAATAAAAATTTCAAACGAAGAGCCACTTCGATGAGCACATCATCGCCCAAACGCCATCCCATTTTTGTGTTGTAGTCTTGCATCCGATGAATTTGCACAAAATGGCATGATTGAAATTGGTGGTTGGTAGGATTGTTGTGTAAAAAATAGTTCAGGTATTCACCGCTGTAAGCAGAGGTGAGGGTGTCTTTAAAAAAGTAGGCAAAACGCTCTTCTTGAAGATCGTTTTCGGGGTATTGAGAAATGTGCTCATGCTCAGAGAGTTCTAAAAAGACATTAACCGCAACGTGAATGATATGCGGGTCGAATTGTGTCCCACTGCATCGTGTGAGCTCCGCAATCGCCTCTTCAAAATTTTGCCTGGCTTTATAAATTCTATGCGTTGTCATCGCATCAAAGGCATCAGCAATACTCATAATGCGAGAAAGAAGCGGTATGGCTTCGCCTGCTAAACCATCAGGATAACCTTCCCCATCATAGCGTTCATGATGGTGGCGAATGATTAAGCCGTAGGATTTAAAAGGGGAGATGAGATTGACCATGCGTTCGCCATCGGCAGAGTGGTTGCGTATCAGGGCGTATTCACGACGGTTAAACTTACGAGGTTTGAGCAAAATAGCTTCTGGGGTGAGGATTTTGCCGATATCATGCAAGAGCCCTGCTTGGTAAATATCTTTTTGAACCTCTTCGTCTAAGCCTAAAGCATGGGCTATTTTCATGCTATAAAGGGCGACTCTTTTAGAGTGCCCAGCGGTGTAGGCATCTTTTTCTTCTACGATGGTCGAAAGCATCTCAACAATTTCATCTTCAATCACTTGAGATTTACTCATGATTACTCCCGTATAGAACGAAAAATATTTATAATTTATTCTAGCATAAATATTTCAACTTATGCTAATATATTGCTATTAAGCATATTTTTACATGTAAAAAGACGAAATTAATTTAGAAAAATCAATCTTAACCAGAGAGGTATTGTATGATCCTCTCTGGCGATGTTATGCGTTAAAATTTATAAATCGCGTTAAACCTCAATTCATTTTTATCTTTAGCCCCTGCTTGATCCATCTCTTCGTTATCATACAAAAGAGCTAAACTTAAGCCTTTGAGTGCGCCTTCAAACGCATAGTTTCCCGTGAGAGAAACATACGAGGCTTTTCCTTTTGCCCAACCCAATCCATCATCATCTGTAACCGTATAGGCTGCACTCACCGAAGCATTTGGCATCAAAGCGTAGCCTAAGCCAACGCTGTAAGCATCGGTATTAGCACCATAACTGCTGGATAAGATAATCGTTCCTGTATATGCAAGATCTGCTCCCCAGCCAATGCCTGGTGTTACCGCCGCATCTTTGCTCACAGTACTGTACGCAACATAACCACTTAAAGCACCTACACCAATGTTAGCTTTGATGCCAAAGAGATTTGAGCTTTGCGTGCCTGTGATGTCTTTGTCATTATAGTAATATTGTGTAGCAAGACCATACGTAAAATTTGTTGCTTTACCTGCGTAAGCCGCTTCGGCATAACCCATTTGACCTTTGGTATCAGAATCTTGAGCATATGCGGCGGTGAGTGTGAGTCCAGTGATAGATTTATTGACAGCTACAAGCGTGTAGGCTCCATCTTCGAGTAAAGGCGATACGCCATAAGGATTAGTGTAGGTTGTAAATTGTCCGATACTGCCTGCGCCATCACTTTGTGCTTGAAATTTTTGCACGTATGCCGCACTCAACGTGGTATTAGGAAGGTCGGTATTGACGATGAGCGCACCTTCAAAAGACTCTTTAACCACACGATTACCCAAAGAAGCAATCAGTGGCGTGTTAAGAAACATACGACCGACTTGAATGGTTGTTTTGCCTGTATTGTACGAAAGATACGCTTCGGAAAGTTGTGCGCCTGAGCCGTATTCGTCCCAACTAAATTCCGTTTTAGCAGAAGCACTTGCAAAGGGAGCGTGGTTGGTTTGACCTGTGAAATTGAGTCCAAAACCATTGAATGAAGCGGTTTGGTAATTGAGCATTAAGCCCGTGTTAAAAATAGATTCGCCCGAAGCGATAGCATCTCTATCTCTATCCCAATAAAAAGCCTTTAATTCGCCACTGATTTTACCTTCTTTAAAAGCTGCTGCCAATGAGTCTGCCGCACAGGCACTTGATGAAAGTGCGAGAATCGTAATCGCTGCCAAGCTGAGTTTTGCTAATTTCATGTTTTCTCCTTTTGTGACACATGAATGTTTTTATCAACGTATCATTAATAAAAACGACAATCAGTTTGTGATAACATGCGGCTGTTGGAGTTACTGCCTTAGACTTCCCCGTTTAAGAGTACATCAACGTGGTATCGGCTCACAAACCAGCCGATACCGCCACGCTTGTCCCGTAATAAAGCTGATTTTAGGATACTTTCCTCCATCAACACTTCTAAGATGAAAGTTTAAAGAAAAAAAAGAGCAAAAAAATCTACAGATAAACCGTGATGAATGTTTATTAGACTTCTTGCAAAATTCATTTTGCAAGAAGGAAAAGCACCAAGGGTGCGTGGGCACTCTGCCTAAGAGAACTTAAGCGTTAGCGTAGTCTTAAAAGCTTTGCTTTAAAGACGTGTTTAGAGTTTTGTAAGAACTCTATTGGAAAGAGGTAGATTACTCCACCTCTTTCCAGATTTTAACTTTCCAAAGATAAGCAAAAAGGGTAAAAATAACCATAAAGCCTATCAAATAGTACCCTACCGTTTCACGCTCCACTTTTTTGCGATCACCCACGTGTTCCATGTACGCGATAATACTTTTTTGTGCCTCTTCTTTTAATCCCACGCGTGGCATCGCAACACCTTCAATCATCTTTAACGGTTGATTGATAAAGGTCTGCAAATAAGGCTCTTTTTTAGAACGAATCATCATCGACACATCAGGAGCCTCAGCTCCCAAATAAGCCATCATCTGTGCATTGGGAGTTTGTGCCCTGAGCGCATCGTATTTCATGCTATGGCATCTTCCACACGCATCTTTAAATGCCTCTTTGCCCAAAAGCTCTTGTGGCGCAATGCTGGAAAAATAAGCGAGCATATCGGCAATTTCTTGTTCGCTCATCCAATTGTAGCTAGGCATAGGATACGGTTTTGCCTCATTAAACTTATGACTTAACTCAGAAGCTTTCAGAGGGTCTTTTAAAAACGCCGCCAGATAGTTTGCATCATACAATACGCCCGCTGTACTCAAATCAGGAGGGACAACGCCATATGCAAGGGCAGCTTCGGTAGGAGGCAGCGGGTCTGGAAACCCTTGTGTTTTAAGTCCATGACACGCGATACAATGTGTTTGTACCAGCTCCATGCCTCTTTCTTTATCGCCTTTTACATGTAAAGATTCGAGGTCTTTAAAAGCAAAGTCAGCAGGAGCTACATGCGGGTGCATCTGCGAATGGGCAAAAGGCTCAACTCCGATGTAAACAAGGGCGGTAAAGAACACCACAATGGCTAAAATCTTGAGCTCTTTCATTGCTTACCTC
>JAGOZL010000088.1 GCA_018058685.1 Sulfurospirillum sp. | reverse complement strand
AACACCTTTGTGAAGCACTACGCCCTCATCTAACACAAGGCTTTGCCCTACGCCTTTGTACATCACATTCACCGATGCTTCGTTTTTGGGTTTATACGCCACAAAGCTCAATGAATAAAAACGATGCTCTTTGACTTCACGGTAAAAAAAGCGTTTTAAAAGCGTTACATCGACAAAGCCACTTTCACGAAGCAGTCCTAAAAGATGCACCTGTGTCAATGCCCCAGCGATGCACTCACCGCTTAAGTTTGCATCATTGCGAATGATGCTACTGGCTTCTTCATCGCACACCACATCGGAGACCACTAAACGCCCTCCCTCTTTTAAAACACGGTATATTTGGGCAAAAAGTTTTCGTTTGTGCGTTGAAAGATTGAGCACGCAATTAGACGTCACCACATCAAAACTTTCATCTTTTTGCGGCAAGGCTTCTAAATAACCTTTGGTAAAAGAGAGGTTATGATAGCCTAGATTTTTAGCTATCGCATCGGCACCTTCTCGCGCGATTTGTAGCATGGAGTCTAACATATCCACACCCTCAACGAAGCCACTTTTGCCCACAAGCTTAGAAGCGATAAAACACTCTATCCCTCGACCAGAGCCCAAGTCCAACATCGACTCACCCAAAGTCAGCTTTGCTTCAAGGATAGGACTTCCACACCCATAGCCTCGAAACCGCAAATGCGTGGGAATATGCGCGATGTAGTCTTCTTCATAGCACACAGGATTTAAAATATCGTCTTTATCCTCTAAGGCAGCTTCATGGTAGTAGTTTTTTACCATGCGAAGTGAAGCACTCTCGCCTGTGGCTATCAGACAATTGGCATGTGTGTGTGCCACGCCCTCATGTGCGCCACAGCTGTAAAGGATATCGCCCATCTCTAAAAGAAGTGCTGGTTCTTGTATCTTTTCAAACGCCTTTGCTTCTTGGGTGATAAGCCATAAAGCAAGCTTT
Organism: Sulfurospirillum sp.; assembly: GCA_018058685.1. Taxonomy (GTDB): domain Bacteria; phylum Campylobacterota; class Campylobacteria; order Campylobacterales; family Sulfurospirillaceae; genus Sulfurospirillum. Next base: position 5,633 of record JAGOZL010000088.1, on the reverse strand, counting down.
TCCATCACTTTCTCATACGGGTCATCCCCCATAAAGCTTTTTGCGTGAGAAAAACTATGGTCTAAGTCCCCTCCTCCTAGCAAAAAACGAAGCGGGGAGTGAAGATGCACCACGCTACTGTGAGCGATGCGTAAAGCAACCTCACTTTGCAAGGCTTTTTGGATGCTCTCTCCTTGCATCACCAACGCTTCTTCGCCCACCATCGCCGCAGAGGGGTAAAACAGCCCATCATAGCCCAAAGCGATAGAACTTCGCCCCGAACTTGAGCCATCATGCACTGTGCCTTTGGGTGCAAAAATCTGCGTTTTAAGGCTTTCAAAATTATCAATCACGATGCCTAAATGCTCAGCTTTTTCATACGCTTTTACTAAAGCTTCAAAAAGCGTATCAAGAGGTAGCATCATCTCCTTTTCGCCTCGGCCCTTTACAAAATACCACAAAAAGTGTAGATGACTCGCCCCCAGACGTTTTACCTCATCTAAAAGGGCATCCAAACTTTGGATATTGATAGGATGTAAACAAAGAGAGAGTGAAAACGCATATCCGTTGGCTTTAAGCCATGCAAGATTTTTTTCTAGTTTGGCAAAATTGCCTTTGCCTCGAAGTGCGTCATGCTCATGGGGAAGCCCATCAAGGCTGATTTGAAAATGCAACCGCTCTTTGGGAAAATCTTTACATGTAAAGATTTTTTCGACCAAAATGCCATTGGTGAGAATGACAACTTCTACGCCTTTGAGAGCAAAAAGATGCTCCAAAAGAGGTAAAATCTCGAGGTGCACCAAAGGTTCTCCACCGCTTAACACAAAAAGTCGTGCCCCTAGCGCATAGGCTTCATCGATAAAAGGGATGATGTGGCTTAGGCTAAGGGTCTCTTTTTCGCTTGGAGAAGAGGAAAAAAGACAATGGTTACATGTAAGATTACAGCGGTTGGTAAGGTGTATCCAAAATTCATGCAAAGCATGAGATGTTTGCGCACGAGGTGTATACACTTCAGGGTTTGGAGCGCTAATACGTGCTAAAAATAGATTTTTATCATCACGTTGCAAGAGTGCATCTGCGGCAGCATTTGGCACAAACCAATCTGCGCTGTGTTTGTGAACATAAATCGCTTGTTTCTCATAAACGAGTCTTTGCCACTTACTTTTCATACGATTTAAGCCTTTTTTGAACACTTTTTTTAAGAAACATCGACACCACAATCAACACAACAAAAAGAGCAATTGAGAGATAAAAGGATTGACTTCCCACATTCAAAGATTGCGCACCAATGTTGGCATAAACTAAAACCCCCGGACTCATCCCCAAAAGCGTTGCAAAGAAAAAATCACGATACCGAATGGCTGAAAAACCTGCCGAGTAGCTGATGATGTTAAAGGGAACCAAAGGCACAAGGCGCAACAGTAAAATAACCACAAATCCATGCTTTTGGACACTTTTTTTAAACGTAATGAGCTTTTCGTTTGAGAGTCTTTCATGCATCTTTTGACCATAAAAGCGTGCGAGATAAAACGACAAAGTCCCACCGCAAAGCGCTCCGATAAGGATGTAAACACTTCCCATATAAAATCCAAAAATAAGCCCACCCGAGAGCGCTAAAATACCATCAGGAAAAAAAATAAGCGGTGCGAGTGTAAAAAGAAGGATGAAAATAAGGGGAGCATAGATGCCAAAACTAAGAACAAACGCGCGTATTTGCTCCACTTGTTCGTAAGAGAGTACCCCGCTTTGGTAAAAGAAAAACATCACCAACCCAAAAAGCAAAAACAAAACGACCTTTTTTATGGCGTATCCTTTAGCGCTTCGATGCGTTTGCGTGAGCGGTAGCGGTTGTACCATTTTTTCACAACACCTTGTTTAGGCTGATGTGCAATCTCTTTGGCGTTGAAGATAAAATCAAGCAAATGCAAGCCGTTTTTCCCCCCGCGACTCATTGACTCAGCACAGCTTTGGCAATAACTCACGATGCTCCCACACGCCGTCTGCTCAGCTCTTGTTTTCATCTGCTCTTTTGCTAAAGCAGGATTTGTGAGCTCCAACATACCACCACTTCCGCAACACAGCGTTTTTTCACGGTTGTATTTGAACTCTTCGAAAGGAAGTTCCAACACCTTTAAAAGTGTCCGTACATCTTCATGCAAATGACTCTCAAACCGTGTCGGGCACGGGTCATGCAATGCTACTTTTTCATGTGAGCCAAAAGCGTTCATCGCCTCTTTGGGTATGCCATGTTTTGCAAGAATACTGTAGAGTGAAACTATCTCAATATGTGGGGCATAGGTTTTAATGCTCATGTAACAATTCTCACAAGCGCTCACCACAGTCGTTGCGCCCATAGACGCCAAATCATTTTCAAGTTGCGCATGATACACCCCAAACTGCGCCATATCGCCCACCATGCGTGTGGGTGTGCCACAGCATTGTTGGATGATACCAATGCCAGGAAGGATTGACCTTAGATGGGCAAAAACATCTTGTACCAGTTTGGGTGAATATGAAGAGAGTGCACACCCTGGCATAAACGCCATATGCGTGTACTCCCCTTTGGAAAATTTCATCGTGGTCGAAAAGTGTTTTGAAAAACTATTTTTTTGATGGAAACGTACCCCATCGTACCCATACTTTTTCAAAATACTTTTATCGGTGGCATAGGTTTTTTTAGATGTGCTAAAGATATGTCCAAAGTCAATGTCACTAGGGCAGACGTGCGCACACAAACCACAACTCACACATGAAAATGCCATATCGGTCGTCGGTTTTTCGGTGCTAAAGTGGGTTAAAAGTGTTTTAGGAGAGCTTGTAAAAGCGTAAAGCATCGGACACCCCTTCATGCAACTCTTACAATCAACACAGCTTTCTACATAACTCTTTATCTTAGTTTCCACGGTACACTCGCTTGATAAGATAGACCAAAATACTCACTGAAAATAAAATCAAAAGCCCATACACAAAGGTTCTAGCTCCACCTGTAAGCATTTCTCCTGCGTACGAATAAATGAGTGTGGCTGGGAGTTGCCCAAGTCCTGTTGCAATTAAAAAAGAGCGCAAAGACATTCGTGTAAGCCCAGCGGCGTAACTGACGATATCAAACGAGATAAACGGAAGCAATCTCGCAATCAAAATAGCATACACCCCGTGCTTCTCAAAAAAAGCATCGACACTTTTCAAGGCTATCTTTGACGTGAGTTTTTCAACCACCTCTCGTCCTAACATTTTCGCGATGTAAAAACACAAAAGCGCTCCTACCATTGCACTGCTCCACGACAACAATGCACCATACACCCATCCAAATAATGCAGCATTTGCAAATGTGATAAGAAACGCTGGCAAGGGAGCAAGGATAGCTTGAAACACCATCAACGCAAAAGAAACAAGAGGGGCTAAAAGACCAAAGGAGAGAATATAGGCTTTAATCGCTTCGATATCTAAGCTTTGGAAAAGTGAGATTAACCCCATAAAGGTTTCTCGCACCGTTGGGATGAGAAAAAGCAGTGCGATACTAGCTAAAAGCAGTACCGCAGTTTTGAGATTATTAGGCATTATTTCTCAAGCACATCGCTGATTTTTTCACGTGGCCAACCCTCTTGACCTTTGGTCAATGTAAAGAGTTGCTCTTTTTTCACCCCTTTAGAGAGGTAAAAATCGTACGCTCTGTCTGCTCCTCCACCACCTCTTGGGCAGACGATAACGATTTTTTGGTCAGGCTTAAAAGTTGGGATGAGTGCTTCTAAACGTGCTTTTTCATCATCCTTTTTCACAGGATACGCATAGGTCGCAAGTGCTCCTTTAAGGTGTTCTTTTTCAAAACCTGGTTTTTCTTGGATATCGACTAAAACCACTTTGGAAGCATCTTTACGCATCAATTCTGCTGTTTCCTCTGGGGAAATATAGTTGTAATTACTTCCAAAGATACTCGCCATCAAAGCACCTTTTACCATAACGCTCAGTGCAACCACACCTAAAACTTTAGAAATTTTCATTTTTTCTCCTTTATTTTGCTAATACATCTTTGATTTTATCTCTTGGCCACTCGTATTGACCACCTTTAAGCGTAAAAAGTTGCTCTTTTTTCACCCCTTTTTCAAGGTAAAAATCATACGCTCTATCGGCTCCTCCACCACCTCGTGGACAGATGATAATCACTTTTTGATTAGGTGAGATGCTAGGAAGCAAAGCAGCCAAACGTGCTTTTTCATCTTCGGTCTTAACCGGATATGCGTAGGTTGCAAGTGCTCCTTTTAAGTGCTCTTCTTCAAAATCAGGCTTTTCTTGAATATCGACAAGAACGAGTTTTGAAGCGTCTTTGCGCATCAACTCAGCCGTCTCTTCAGCACTAATGTAGTTGTATTTAGGATTTTCTTTCACTTTGCCACCGCAAGAAACGAGGACAAAAGCGATAAGAGAAGCAAAAACCAAATGCGTAATTTTCACGGATTTCTCCTTATGTAAAATGACTGCATGTAAATGTTGGGGGAATCAAAAAATGAAAGTAGAACTCAGTTTCTGATGTATGCTTAAACCTTAAGCCTTTACATGAGTTGAGAAGAATAATAGGGTATAAACGCTTAAATTACGGTAAATAAAACTTGACTGCTTGTGCTATAATAGACAAAAAATCAAAGCGGTGTTTATGAATACAAAACGTGTTTTAGACCATATGATGCTTCTTAATTTGCTCAAACAAGAGCCTTACCATGTGGAAGAGATAGGCGATGGCAATCTTAACTTTGTCTACCGAATCTTTGACAGTAACCATACTTCTTTTATTCTCAAATACGCCCCACCCTACCTTCGGCTTTTGGGTGAGGATTTTAAACTGCCGCAAGAGCGTATCTGCGTTGAGATGCACACGATGAGCTATTTTGAGAGCATCGCACCCTCGTTTGTCCCTCATATTTTTCACTGTGATGAGGCGCATTTTTATTGTGTGATGGAAGATTTAAAAGGGTATGTTTTGCTTCAAGAAAAACGTTTGAAAGAGAAAATCCCTTTGGTGATTTATGAAAAATTGGGCACTTTTTTAGCGCTTCTTTACACCAACACCCCACCTTCTTTCAAAAAAGATTTTTACGAAAATGCCACGCTAAAACACATCAGTGAAACCTACATCTTTGTCTTTCCTCATATCCCAAACCATGAATCGCTCATCCTACCTCATTTTTTTACACCTGCTTTTAAAAGCGCTTTATTTGAAGAAAATATGGATACGTTGCGTGATTTGTTTTTACATGTAAAAGAGTGTTTGATTCATGGGGATTTGCACACAGGCTCTTTGCTCATACATGACGATGATGTCAAAGTCATTGATGCGGAATTTTCGCTGTTTGCCCCTTTAGGGTTTGATATGGGTGTGCTCTTTGCGCACATTTTATTTGGCGAATTGCATGCCTTGATGCTCGGACATCAAACACAAACGCAAGAAGCCCTTTTGAGTGTTTGGGAACATTTTTCTTTACATGTAAACGAGGTTCCTCCACACATTTTAGCCCAAAGTGCTGGCTTTTGTGGAGCAGAGCTTTATCGGCGTTTGGTGGTTCCTGCTAAGGCAAAACCGCTTCTTGCTCTGCCCTTCCACCTCCAAGCAAAGGCGTATCAAAAAGTAGAAGCGTTAGCGGTCTGTCTGGTTGAAAATTATT
>JAGOZL010000087.1 GCA_018058685.1 Sulfurospirillum sp. | reverse complement strand
ATTTGATTGATGTTTTGTATTATTTTTGTGGTAAAAAATTATAACATTTACATGATTTCAAAAGGCTTTTTAAAATTTAAATTAGCTTAAATTATTGGTTGTTTGCGGGAATCTGCAAGTGGCTCCACTAGTTTATTATTAAGATGAAGGATTTTATATGATTCAAAAAAAGATTTATTTAACGTATATACGATATCTATTAATAGGTGCTTGTGGGGCTTTTTTGGTCTCTGGATGCTCAAATGAATCAGGTAACAAAGCAACAGTAATGCCCGCTATGCCACCTTTATCCGTTGCAACGTATAAAGTTGTCTCAAACGATGTGCCTGTCTCTTTGGAATACCCAGCAAAAGTGAAAAGTATGCAGCAAGTGGGCATCGTAGCACGTGTTAGCGGTGTTTTAGAAAAAAAACTCTTCACCGAAGGCAGTTTTGTCAAAGCGGGCGATATGCTGTATCAAATCGACTCTGATCGTTATGAAGCATTGATGCAAGAAGCCGTAGCAGATGTGGGTATTAAAGAAGCTACCCTTAAACAAGCCACACGCGATTGGGATCGAACGAAAGTGTTGTTTGAACAAGATGCCGTTTCTCAAAAAGAGAGAGATTCTGCACTTTCAGCGTATGAATCAGCAGGCGCTTCACTCAAAGCTTCACAGGCTGCTCTTAAAAAAGCGACGATTGATTTCAACTATACGAAGGTGAAAGCGACCATCTCAGGAATGACCAGCCTCAATGCCCAAGATGTTGGAAGTTATGTAGGATCAAGCAGTGACACGATGACACTTACGACCATTACCCAAACCGATCCCGTCTATGTTGAGTTTTCCTTATCCGACATTGAGCTTTTGAAAAAACGTTATGTGATGGGCACAGGAAATTGGAGCACAATCGCTCAAGCTAAATTGCCTGTAGAGCTCAGTACTCCAGATGGTGTCAAATACGACAAAAAAGGTACTTTGGACTTTTTAGATAGTTATGTGGATAGTGAAACCTCTACGATTAAAGCACGTGCGACCTTTTCAAATCCAAATAACATTCTTATTCCAGGACTTTTTGTACGTATAAATATCGAAGGTCTTGTTTATAAAGATGCCATTAGGATTCCTCAAAAGGCGCTTTTACAAGAATCCATTGGCTCGTTTGTCTATGTAGCCAAAGAAGGTAAGGCTGAAAAAGTGCCCGTAAAAACAGGAACTGTGCATAATGATACCTATATCATTGAGAGTGGTTTACATGTAAACGATCTTGTCATCACAAACAATCTAACAAAACTACGTCCAGGGTCTGCCGTTGTTGTTGCAGAAGCAAAGGAATAACGTATGTTTTCTAAATTTTTTATCAACAGACCTATTTTTGCAACCGTTCTCTCCGTTGTTGTGATTCTTGCGGGTTTGATGTCTATTCGTGGTTTGCCTATTGAAGAGTACCCTGAAGTTACCCCTCCGCAGGTAAGTGTACAAGCCGTCTACAATGGTGCAAATGCTGAAACGATTTCTAAAACGGTTGCAGCATCTTTGGAACAGAAGATTAATGGTGTGGAGAACATGATTTATATGTCTTCTACTTCTTCTTCAGGATCTTTAAGCATCAACGTTTATTTTAAAATCGGCACCAATCCAGATATGGCAACAATTAACGTTAATAACCGTGTTCAAGCAGCGCTTAGTAGTTTACCCAGCGAAGTTCAAGCGCAAGGTGTTACCGTTACAAAACAGTCTTCCTCTATTTTGCAAGTTATTTCATTGCTTTCTCCCGATAATAGCTACGATGAGATTTCTATGTCAAACTATGCGCTTATCAATGTTATTGATGAACTAAAACGTGTTGAAGGTGTTGGAAATGCTGGACTTTTTGGCAATCAAAACTATTCGATGCGTGTATGGATGAAGCCCGATCAGCTTGCAAAATACAATCTCACTCCAACAGATGTAATCAACGCTATTTCTGAACAAAATTCACAATTTGCAACAGGAAGGTTTAATCAAGCCCCTTCTAAAGCATCCCAAGCCTACACCTATACTGTAACCACACAAGGACGGTTTGATAAAATCGATGAGTTTGAAACAATTATCTTAAAATCAAACAAAGATGGCTCAAATCTTCGTCTCAAAGACGTAGCCCGTTTAGAACTCGGTGCTGAATCTTACGATGTTACTTCCACTCAAAATGGTCAAACAATGGTTCCGATTGGTATCTACTTACAATCGGGTGCTAATGCGCTTGACACCGCAAAAAAAGTTAAAGTGGCAATGGAAAAGCTTTCACAATCCTTTCCAGACAATATGACCTATAATATCCCCTATGACACAACAACATTTATTCAAATTTCTATTAATGAAGTTGTAAAAACTTTTATAGAAGCACTTTTACTTGTTGTTGCGATTGTTTATCTCTTTCTTGGGAATATACGTGCAACGATTATTCCTGTGCTTGCGATTCCCGTTTCCATTATCGGAACGTTTGCAGGTATGTATGCACTTGGGTATTCGATCAATCTTTTAACCTTGTTTGGCTTGGTACTTGCCATTGGTATCGTTGTGGATGATGCCATTATCGTGATTGAAAATGTTGAACGTATTTTGCATTCAGAAAAAGATATTAGCGTTAAAGAAGCTACCATTAAGGCGATGCAAGAGGTTACAGGTCCTGTTGTTGCTATTGTGCTTGTTCTGTGCGCTGTCTTTATTCCAGTCTCATTTATGGGTGGTTTTACAGGAGCGATGTATCAACAATTTGCAATTACCATTGTTATATCTGTAATTATTTCAGGTATGGTCGCCCTTACCTTAACACCTGCTCTATGTGCGATTTTTTTGAAAAAAGAAGAGCCAAAGCCATTTTGGTTTGTTAAGAAATTTAATGACTTTTTCGATCTTTCAACACATTGGTTTACAAGTGGTGTGAGTTTAGTGGTTCGTCATGGCATCATCAGTATTATAGTCTTTGCCGCATTAATGGGAATGACGTACCAACTTTTTCTCTTTGTTCCATCCGCACTTGTCCCTATGGAAGATAAAGGCTATCTGATTGGTATAACCTCTCTCCCTCCAGCTTCTTCATTGAACCGTACACAAGAGGTCAATGGACAAATGAGTGCAATCACACAATCAATGCCTGATATTGAATATACAATTGGTATTTCAGGATTTGATTTGCTTAGTGGTTCTACCAAAACGAATGCTGCGGCTACATTTTTAGTTTTAAAAAATTGGGATGACCGAAAAGCACCTGAACAACATGCAGACAGTATTAGCGATGCCCTTAATGGTGCTTTATTTGGGATATCAGATGCAACTATCTTTGCACTGAGTGCACCACCTATAGATGGTCTTAGTATCTCTGGTGGATTCGAAATGTACTTGCAAGATAGAAAAGGAGGTTCGTTAACGGAATTAAACAGCATTGCAGGACAAATCGTTGAAAAAGCAAGTCAGCGACCAGAATTAGTCATGGTGCGAAGTTCGTTGGATATGAATATTCCACAATACAAAGTAACACTAGATCGTGAAAAAGCCAAAGCGATGGGAGTTTCCATTAACGATGCTTTTAAAACACTGCAATCTACGATTGGTTCATATTACGTCAATGATTTTAACCTTTTTGGCAGAAAGTACCAAGTAAATGTTCAAGCAGAAGCGGATTTTAGAGAAAAGCCTGAGGATATGAAAAATATTTTTGTCAAATCAAGCAGTGGAAAACTTATACCATTAAATGCATTGGTGAGTTATGAGCGAAGTGTCGGTGCTGATGTTATTGATCGTTTTAATGCTTTTGCTGCGGCAAAAATTGAGGGTGAACCAGCGCCTGGTTATACTTCAGGTGACGCACTAAGGGCAATTGAAGAGGTGGTCAATGAAGTTGCTCCACAAGGATATACCCCAGCATGGGCAGGAACATCATTCCAAGAAAAAGAGATGTCAGGAAGTGGTTCGCAAGCATTCATCTTCGGTATCGTCTTTATCTTCTTGATTTTAGCAGCTCAGTATGAGCGTTGGTTAATGCCATTAGCCGTTGTTACTGCCGTTCCCTTTGCTGTTTTTGGAGCAATTATGGCAGTGTTTCTTCGAGGACTTAGCAATGATATCTACTTCCAAATCGGTCTTTTAGTTTTAATCGGTCTTTCGGCTAAAAATGCAATACTGATCGTTGAATTTGCGATGCAAGCGCAAGAGAGAGGAAAATCGATCTTTGATGCAACACTTGAAGCAGCAAAGCTTCGTTTCCGCCCAATCGTTATGACCTCTTTAGCCTTTACGATTGGTGTTTTACCATTGGCTTTTAGTTCTGGAGCTGGAGCTGGAAGTCGCCACGCTATTGGGACAGGTGTTATCGGAGGAATGATTGCCGCAACCACAATTGCGATCTTTTTCATTCCTCTTTTTTACAACTGGTTAGCACAACTCAATGCAAAATTTAGTAAAAAAGGAGAGCGTCATGATGCATAATCTCTATGCCCTCTCATTGGTAACGTTAATCTTTAGTGGATGTTCACTCTCTCCCGAGTTGAACATCCCAACAACACAGTTTCCTGAAGCGTATAGAACTGATCTACAGAGTGCAACACACTCTGTAGATGCCGCATGGTGGAGCAATTATGGTGATGCAAAGCTCACTTCTTTGATTGAAGAAGCATTGAGTAACAATTATGACCTCCAATCTGCAATGGCGAATATCTCATTGGCGCGTGCTACGCTTTCAAGCAGTACCTCCAATCGTTACCCAAGCCTTGATGTTCAAGGCTCAGGTCAGCGCATTAGAAGCAGTGCCGATACGTTCACCTCTAAAGTGCATAACACGTACAATGACTTCTCACTCAGTGCCGTGCTAAGTTATGAGCTAGACTTATGGGGTAAATACAAAGAAGCAGAAGCCTCATCAAAGGCATCTCTGATTGCAACATACGCTGCTACAGATACCGTAAAGATCTCTTTAGCTTCCAGTGTTGCTGAGAGTTACTTTACCCTCATTAGTTTGTCTGAACAACTGGACATCACCAATGAAACCATTAAAGCACGAGAAGAAGGGCTTAAACGTAATGAGTCTAAGTACTCCCTTGGAGCTATTTCTAAAGGAACACTTTTATCAGAACGTGCCGAGCTAAACAGTGCTCAAATCACGAAAGATGCATTAGAACAATCTATTGCTTTGCAACAAAGTACGCTTGCCGTTTTGGTGGGCAAATCTCCTGAAGCCATAGCTGCTTTTAGTAAAGAAAGCTTACCAAGAGTATTGCCAAGTGATATAACCGTACCTGCCAACTTACCATCAGAACTTTTAACCAAACGTCCTGATATTAAGCAAGCAGAAGAGAATCTCAAAGCGGCAAATGCCAACATCGGTGTGGCACGTGCGACATATTTCCCTAGCATTAGTCTCTCGGGAGCACTTGGTTTTGAGAGCACACAGCTTTCCAATCTGATGAAAGCCCAATCAGCCATGAACAGCTTTGGTGGAAGCCTTGCCTCACCACTCTTTAATATGGGTAAAACCAGCTCAAATGTACAGAGTGCAAAAGCAAACAAAGAATTAGCAGAGATTGTATATGCTAAAACTGTGCAACAAGCATTTCAAGAGGCGTATGATGCGCTCAATAAACGTCATACTTTGACTCAAAAACTTGAACATCAACTCTCTTATGAAAATAATATTGAACAAGTGTACCTCTTGGCTAAAAAACAGTATGAGAGTGGTTATGGGGATTATCTAACCCTTTTAGATGCAAAACGTAATCTACTCTCCGCCAAACTTATAACATCTCAAACCAAACAAGCACTACTTAGCTCGGGAGTTTCGCTCTACAAATCACTTGGTGGTGGTTGGGATAAAGAGGTCTTTGAGCGAAACGTAGAGGCGCTTTAATAGTTTATCTACTTTTTCAGGTATTAAGTAAAGATCAAAGTTATCATAATTGTATATAATGAGTTGTTCTAAAGTTTGTTAGAACAACTCAGCTAAAGTATAAAGGGTTTTAACATGTCAAAAAAAATTAATGCAGAAAATAAAACTCAATATATATGTGAAAAAGCATATGAAGAATTTATTCAACAGGGTATTCATCATTTTTCATTAAATAAATTTATTGAATCTTTAAATATGTCAAAAGGGCAATTTTATTATTACTTTAAAACAAAAGAAGAATTAATTTATGAAGTTATAAAACTAAAAAGTCAAAAAATTCTCGAACATACGGCACAGCAAACCAAATTGGGAAAAACATTTCTTGAAAAGTTATTTGCATTTTTTTCATGTTATATGGAGGACTCTGATCCAATCTATGCTGACTTAGATAAACTCATAAGAGATACGTTTTATCTTTACTTTAATGTTGAAAATGAATATATCAAAAAAATGAATCTTGATTTTTACAATTTTACATTGCAGTACGTTGAAGAAATTTTTGAAGAAATGATACAAATCGGTTATCTCAAAGAAGATTCGAAGAAATTTGTACGAAGTTTAATAGCAACTGCCGATGGAATGTATTTTCATTCAATGATCAATGATGATTATAATTTAAAAAAGTATTTATCTGAGCCACTTGCAAATTCAATCCCCACCAAGTAGCTAATTTTTCATTGTAGCTATTTTTTACTTTAAAAAAATCATTCTCATTTTGCTTTCGCGTTGTTTTGCTCTAATTAACTCAATTTTCTTA
>JAGOZL010000086.1 GCA_018058685.1 Sulfurospirillum sp. | reverse complement strand
GCATTTTGCAGTTCTTTATCTGTGAGTGTGGTGCGTTTTTTAACGCCAATACGGCTAATAAGCCAAGGCTCCAAAATAGAGTTTTCAGGCTTAGGGTCTTTAAAATAATCCATCATTGCACGTTTGACCTTTTCTTCAGAACTGTATTTGAGCAAGTAGCGAAAAAAGAATTTATCTAGCGTAATGGTCATTCCCTCATGGCATGAAACACAGTTGTATTCGTAAAGTGTTTTGGCGTGAAGGCTTATCGATAAAGCAAAAATCAATAGAAGTTTTACCATGAAATAATGACCTCCGTTCCTTTGTTGAGTTGCGAAGAAATATTTACATGTAAATCATACTCTTTGGCGATTAGGGCGACGATATTAAGTCCAATACCAAAGCCACCCACGCTGGTATTGAAACGTGAATAACGCTCAAACACCAATCCAAGCTTCGCCTCTTCAATGCCCACACCAGAGTCTTTAATGCTCAGTGATGTTTCATGAACGTCGATACGAATGAGACCGCCGATTTTATTGTATTTGATAGCATTGGAGAGAATATTATCAATCACTTTAGATATTTTTTTTCGGTCAATCAACAAGATAGGTTTTGCTTCATAGTGTGTGCTTAAGGAGAGTTTTTTAGACTCAATGAGCAGTGAAAAGTACTCTAATCGCTCTTCTAAAAGTGATGTTAAACACACCTCTTCGTTTTGTGACATCACGCGGTGGGAGAGGACAAGGTAGGTGAGGTCATCGTAAAGATTTGAGATGGTTTTAGAAGCGATGGTGATACGCTTTATTTTCTTTGCTAAAGGGGTTTCGAGTGTGTCAATATCAATCATTTCGATATTGGATAAGATAGCATTGATGGGAGTATTTAGCTCATGTGTGGTGTCTTTGATAAAACCATCGAGCAAATTGATTGCTTGACGCATCGGGCGCAAGAGCAGCGCAAGTAAAAAATAACCAATAAGCACTAACACACCAAAAATCAAGCCACCATAAAGAAAGAGTTTTTTATGAACACGATTTTCCCATTCAGTAGGAGCTGGGATTTCTAAAACGATATAGCGTGCACCGACATAGTAAAATTCTAGCTCTTTGACAAAATAGAGAAAACCGTTTTTAAGATAGATATCTTCGTAAAGATTGACATTTTTTGAGGTGAGGGTTGAGAAGATTTCTTTGAGACTGCTATCGTAAATGGCTGAGTTAAAACGCTCATCTCGTGGATAGGTCGGGTCTTTATCAAAATTTACATGTAATGATTTTAACAGAACAATTTGCTCATTGGTGAGTGAAGAGAGATACTCTCGTTTGCTTTGCAATAACAGCTCTCTTTGCGAAGCATAATACAGCATAGCAACAAACACTAAAATCAGCAGTGTTAAAAAAGCATAGAGGGCGAGAAAAGACAAAAGTGTCTTTTTCTCACTGGCTCGTAAATTTGTATCCCAGTTTTTTAAGATTAACAATGCGGTCTTTCCCTATGATTTTGCGTAAATTTTTAATGTACGTGCGCAAGGCATCGTCACTTCCCTCTTCTTCGTATTCCCATACGTGAGACATAATAAACGCATGGGTGATAATTTCATTGGGTTTTTGTAAAAAAAGTTTGAGCAAAATTGCCTCTTTTTTTTGCAATTGAACAGGCTGGTTATCAACCAATAAAGTGTTTGTATTCGTATCAAAAACAACACTCTCGGAGAGAGAAAGAGTGCTTTTAGGTGAGTGGAAAAACTCTCGTTTTAAAATGCTCTCAATGCGAAAAAGAAGCTCTTTTAATGCAAAAGGCTTACGCACATAATCATCACATCCACTCTCGTAGCCTTCTTCCACATTTTCAATGGCATTGAGGGATGTAAGAAAAATAGCCGGTGTTGTATTGCCTTCTTTACGTACTTTAGAAAGTAGGTCAAAGCCGCTAAGTGAGGGAACATTGACATCCAGTAAAAAGAGGTCAAAATGGTGTTCAAACATTGTATCTTCTGCTTCTTCTCCATCAAAAACTGCCATCACTTCATAGCCTTTGGATTCTAGAAACTCACACACTGTTTCGTTGAGGTTAGTGTCATCTTCAAGCAATAAAAGGCGCTTTTTCATTTGTTATTTTCGTACCTGATTAACCCATTTTGCAAGGTTTTTAATCACTTCTGCGGTGGCAACATTAAAGGCTTCGACAGTACCAGCCGCACCATTGGTGTTAGTTACTTCTTTTTTAGAAGATAGCCTTATGCTTCCAAGAACATTGCCACTTTTTATCTCAATCAAACGAAAGCGGAGGCTAACATAGACATGTGAGCGACCATCTTCCCCAAACACCTCTTCAAAGTTTTGAAGAACGGGCTCTAAGACAAGGTTATTGGACGCCATGGATGTTCCTGAGATGACTGAGCCAAAATGGTTTTGATCTTGCAGGGCTTCTGTGATAAGGTGTTGCAGTTTTAAAGGAGGTGTTTCGCTCCATGAACCATACTTATAAGGTTGCATGGCGCCTTCTTTTTTATACAAAATGGCTCTACTATTCAAACCACTGGTTGCATCCACACGTGCGACTTTGAGAACATCTGTGTTGGGTGTGTTAAAGCGTTCAAGTTTTACAATAGGCTCAAGTGAGTAATTATAAGGTTTGATAGCACTTTCTTTAACACTACAACCTGATAAAAAAAGCAGTGCAAAAAGGGTGATAAGAGATGATGTTTTCATTAAGGTCTCCTTGTCTCATTTGGGGCTGGGTGAATCGTTTCTGATTTAAAGAAAAGATCACTAGGACTATCATTGAGATGATCTATCAGTGCTTTGGTTTCAATGGTTAAAATACGTAGTTCTTCTAGTGTGCTTTGTAAAGGAATCAGATTTTCTTTGACTAAAATATCAATATCAAACGTGCCTTGTTGCATTTTGGCATCTAAGCCACTCATGACCGTTTTAACACTTTGTGATGCCTCTTTAACTTGGCTCATCATCTCAATTCCCGTACTATCGACAGCGTTACGAAAGGAATGTGACATATCTTTCACACCCGTAGCGGCTTCAATGGCAGCTTTTTCAAAGATAACCGCTTGTTTTAAAATCTGTGCGATTTCTTTATTATTGGCTTCAATATTTTCAAGTGTTTTGGCGGTGGAAGAGGTTATTTTTGCACTATTTTCGATAATTGCTTCAAGGTTTTTAACATTTTTTTCACTCATGATGTGCTCGGCTCTTTCAAAAATCATCTCCGCTTTAGCACTGATGGAGGTGATGGTTTTATCTAGGCGTGAAAGGGTTGAAGGACGAGAAGGGATGATGCCATATTCTTCTGATTTAGAACCTGTTTTAAGCTCTTTTGCTTCATTGGTTCCCCCTTGAAGTTGGATATAGCTAAGTCCTGTGATACCTTGTGCTTCAATAAGAGCATACGTATCTTCTTTGACAGGAGCACTCTCCTCAACACGAATGGTGACTAAAACTTCCTCAGCATTTTGAGGGTTAATCGTGATGCCTCTGACTTCACCCACTTGTACCCCTCGAAGTTTGACAGGCGCTTTGTCATTGAGCCCTGAAACAGACTCTTTGGTGGCGACTTTATAGAATTTAAAATTGCCTTTATCTGAATAATTTCCTAGCCAGACAATTGAAAAAACACCGGCTATGAGCAAGACAAAGACAAAAAGTCCGACCAAAATATAGCTTAATCGATTTTCCATTCGAACCTCAGTTTAAAAATTTTTGTAACGTTTCATCGGTTGTCTCTTTTAAGACATCCATTGTACCATCAAAGAGTACTTTTTTATTCCCAAGAATCACAAAGCGATCTAAGACGTTTGCAATGGTATCTTTATCATGGGTCACCATAACCACGGTGATGCCCAGTGTTTCACGAAGCGCTAAAATGAGATCATCAAATGCGCGTGCGCTGTGAGGGTCAAGTCCAGAAGTAGGCTCATCTAAAAAAAGCAATTTAGGGTCGAGCGCTAAAGCACGTGCGAGTCCTGCACGTTTTTTCATTCCACCGCTGAGTTCTGAGGGGAACATGGTAGCAACTTTTGGAGGGAGCCCAACCATGGAAAGCTTCATCATCGCTGATTCTTGTGCGAGCTCAAAAGGGATATCGGTGTATTCTTGCATGGCGATCATCACATTTTCAAGAATGGTAAGAGAAGTAAACAGTGCTCCAAATTGAAAAAGAACGCCCCATTTTTGGCGAAGAAGCTGTTTTCCTGTAGCATTTAGCTCATCTACATTCTCACCTAAAACATGCATACTGCCACCACTGACGCGTTGCAGCAAAATCATCTCGCGAAGTAAGGTGGTTTTTCCACTCCCACTTCCGCCTAAAAGACCAAAAATCTCTTTTTCATAAATCTTGAAACTCACACCATCATGGATAACGTGTTCACCAAAGCGGGTGATGATATCGCGTGCTTCAATCAGTGGATTCATAATCCAAGCTCCGTTAGTAAAACAGAGATGATAGCATCCATAGCAATCACCCAAAAAATAGCATTGACCACGCTAATTGTTGTGTACTTACCAACACTCTCCGTACTGCTATCAATTTGAAAACCACGAAAACAGCCAATTGTTGCGATAATGGCTCCAAAAATAGGTGCTTTCACCAGTCCTATAATAAGGTGTTTGAGTGCCACAGTCTCTTTGATGCGGTCGATAAACTCGACAAAATTAACATCTAGCCTTGAGGAGGCGACAACCATGCCTCCAAAAACAGAGATAATGTCGGCAAAAAAGACTAACAGTGGCAAAGAAATCATGAGCGCAAAAAGGCGAGGCAAAACCAAAAAATCCCAAGGAGAAAATCCCATAGAGCGCATAGCATCGACTTCATCGGTAATTTTCATCACACCAATTTGCGCAGTGTATGCAGACGCACTACGTCCTGCTACCACGATAGCTGTTATGAGTGGTGCTAGTTCTCGAACCGCTGAAATGGTGACCATCTCTACAATAAAAATATTGGCACCAAATTTTTCAAGCTGTGTGGCTCCTTGGTATGCGATAACCACACCAATGAGAAATGAGGTCAGTAAGATAATTGGAATAGCCCCAGCACCACTTTGTTCGATATGGTAAAGCATCGCACGAAGGCGAATCGAAAAAGGATTGAGAAGCGAAGCACTCACATGATGCGTGAGTTCTCCTGTGAATGAAAAAAAAGAAGAGAGCGTTTTGTAGCCATCAACCATCGTTTTCCCCACATTTTCTAAAAAATTAAGGATGATATTTTTTGGTTCAGATGAGAGTTTTTCTTTCGGAAAATGTGCATTGCAGATTTCAAAAAGTTTTTGAAAATGTTCATCTTTATGGATGAATGTTATGGAAGCTGATAGACTTTGAAGCTGATGAAGATAGTGCAAAATAAGCATAATTCCATGCGTATCGAAGTCTTCAATATCTGAAAAATCAAATTGATACGAAAGTGAAGATTGCAAAGGTAAACGTAAAAAGCTCTTTTCCAAAGAAGCAACAGCCTCTTTCGTCCATGCGCCCTCAAAGCGGAGTATGAGAGTGTTGCTGTGTTGTGAAAGCAAAAGCGCAGAGGCTTTTTTCATTGTACGGACACCTATTTTTTATTTATTATAACATAAATTGATTACTCAAAATGGCATAAGGGTGATTTACATGTAACGTGTTATAATCAATCACATTATGAAAAAGTTCTTCAAGGAGAAACGTATGAAGCATGAGAGTATCACATTAGGTGGCGGATGTTTTTGGTGTTTAGAAGCTATTTTTTCACAAATACAAGGAGTTATGGAGGTTGTCAGTGGGTATGCAGGGGGGAACGTGGAAAATCCTAGCTATGAGCAAGTATGCCGTGGAACGACCCATCACGCAGAAGTGGTGCAAATAACCTTTGATACAACAGTGATTTCTTGTGAAGAAATTTTAAAAATCTTTTGGTTGATTCATGATCCTACAACACTTAACGCCCAAGGGAATGATGTAGGTACACAGTACCGCTCGGTGATTTTTTACCATGATGAGAAACAAAAACAGACCGCCGAAGTTTCCATGAAAATAGCGTCACAAGCCTTTATAAAGCCTATTGTTACAGAGGTTCTTCCATTGCCTCATTTTTACGAAGCAGAAGCCTACCATCAACACTATTTTCAAAACAATCCTCATCAAGGGTATTGTACGTTTGTTATTGCTCCTAAGCTTCAGCACTTTAAAGAAGTTTACGAAAAGAGGGTGCACTAATTTTTACATGTAACGATTTAAAAGGTGTGAACAAGCCCTCGAATACCATCGACAAACATTTGGACTGACATAATCAGAAGGAGCATCCCCATCAATTTTTCCAAAGCTAAAAGACCTTTTTCACGTAAGAGTTTGTATAAAAGTGGGGAGAGGTACATAATAATAGCAGAGGCAAACCATGCAAGCAAAAGAGAAACAAACAATCCTCCAAAATGGGAGGCGTGTGACTTGCTTAAAACCAAAAGAGTTGCCAGTGTGGAAGGTCCTGCAATTAAAGGCATCGCAATAGGAACGATAAAAGGCTCTTTGGATGTTCCATAAAGTCCACTGCTACCTTCACTTCCAGGGAAGATAAGTTTGATACCAATGACAAAAAAGATAACCGCACCCGCAATCCGTACCGCATCTGTTTCAAGGTGAAAGAGATTTAAAAAGCCCTCACCACCTAATAAAAACAAGACTAAAATAGCAAGCCCAAAGAGCATCTCG
>JAGOZL010000003.1 GCA_018058685.1 Sulfurospirillum sp. | reverse complement strand
ACCATCGAATTTGACGAGACCAAAGAGCAGGTGTATCAACGCATTGGTATCATTTTAACCGAAACATTTGGGCTTAAAGATTTTATGCTCATCGAATCAGGTAAAAACAATATCAATCCAACTGTTGTCTATGATGCTTCTATTCTCAAGCGTAACATTGACCCAACCTGTAGAGCCCTTAGAACCAAACAAGCTGTCTACTCAGACCAATTTAAAAATATCTGTCGTTCTTGTGGGGAAGTCTGTGCGAACTATGTGTGCGCGCCTTATGTCATTAGCAATGATTTTGAGTTACTCTTAAGTATCACTGCTTCTTCGAGTGAAGACCTCGAACTCATCAAATCAAAACTTCCGCATATTCAAAACTATATTGATGCCGCACGACCTGAGCTTGTCAGTAAAAACTTGATGCAGATTTTAAAAATCTCTTCGACAACAGACGCACTTACAGGGCTTTATAACCGTAAATATTTAGATGAGTACATCGAAAAAGCACTCTCACAAGCTAAACGCAATGGCATTGTGTATGGTATCTTGATGATAGACATTGATTATTTTAAAATGGTCAATGATACGTATGGGCATGATGTCGGTGATAAAGCCATTAAAGCGCTCTCTAAAATCTTACGTGACAATATTCGAGAAGCCGATACCGCATTTCGTTTTGGAGGCGAAGAATTTTTAGTGCTTCTGTATCAGTGTGATGAAGAGATGATTGAACATGTGGCGCATAAAATTCGCCTCGCTTTTGAAAAAACACCTATCCAAGCCAATAATGGTTCCAGTTTTTACAAAACGCTTAGTGTAGGAGCTTCTATCTTCCCTAAAAATTCTGATTCGATGTGGAAATGTATCAAATTTGCTGACATTGCTCTTTACAACGCCAAAGAGAGTGGACGAAATTGTGTCAAAGTCTTTGACGTAGCAATGGTTGAAGGAAAAGAGATGAAGAGTGAATTTTAAACGCTCTTTTCTATTTCTTTTTGTGCTTGCCTGTGTGGGTTGCGAAGAGCCTAAAAAACCTCAACCACTTTTACATGTAAATAAAGAACAACCTAAACTTAGTGAAGATATCGCCACACTTCAAAAAGAGCTCAGTGAGCTTGATACGGATGCGTATGTTGAAGCTTATATTATTCGCATCATCAACGAAGGTTCAAAAGGTACTTTAGGTTTTAGCGGAGGAGTGATGGATGCAGGTTTTGCCACACCTGAAGATGCTCCAAATATCGCTCGCTACGTCATGTCACTTTCAAAACGCCAAAGCAGTGATGCTGCATTGGGAGCTAAATCTGAGCTGTTTTATACCAGCAATTGCGGTGGCTGTCATGGTAATGATGGTAAAGGACTCGGTGGTGCTTTTCCTGATTTGACTTTAAAGCGTTATGTGGGACTTGAAAAACGTAAAGCCTTTTTAGAGATGAAGCTAGGCAGCTTGTAATGAAATTTCACCGTGTTTATATTGAGTTGACAAACATTTGCGGACTTCAATGCAGTTTTTGCCCTCCAAAAATTCGCCCAACAAACACCATGTCACTTTCATTTTTTGAGCATGTTTTAGAAGAACTTCGTCCTTTTACCAAAGAGCTTGCCTACCATATCGTGGGTGACCCTCTTGCCCTTTCAAACCTTCAAGCCTATTTAGATGCAACACTTCAAAAAGGCTTTAGAGTCTCCCTCACCACCAGTGGCTACTATCTTAACAAGCACTCTCTTTCAACCTTTCTGCACCCTGTCATTAAACAAATCAATTTTTCACTCAACAGTTACAATAAAAACCATATGCCCTTATCCCTTGAAGCTTATATGAAACCTATTTTAGAACTATGCGCCCTCAAAAGCCAAAAACGAAAAGAGCTATTCATCAACCTAAGGCTGTGGAATATCGATGAAGCACAAAGCGAAAAAGCATTTAACGAACAGCTGTTTGCACTTTTTGAAAAAAATTTTTCTATCCCTTTACATGTAAAAGACGTATACGTTCAAAAACCAAAATCCATACGACTAGACGAAAAGATTTTACTCCATTTTGATACCTATTTTGAATGGCCATCTCTTCACTCAGCACATCTATCGCACGGCTCATGCCAAGGGATGGATTCACACTTTGGTATTTTATCCGATGGGACTGTCGTGCCATGCTGTTTGGATAAAGACGGTGTCATCGCACTAGGGGATTTACATGTAAATCGCTTAGATGAGATTCTCTCTTCTCAAAGAGTTGAAGCAATACGCAAAGGATTTAAAGCAGGATGTGCGGTAGAAACCTTGTGTCAAAAATGCCTTTACAAAGAACGATTTAAGGAGAAACTATGATCAGCAAATTTTATGAAAACAGTTATTTTTATATTCTCAAAGAAGAGTCTTCGATTCCTTGGATTAAAATTTTCACACAAAAGCCTTACAAGGAACTAAGCGATTGCGATGCGTTGACACAAGAAAAAGTGTTGCAAGCCATGCTAATAGTTGAAAAAACGATGATTGAGTATTATCAACCCACAAAAGTGAACATCGCGATGTTTGGGAACTATGTTCCGCATTTGCATATTCATGTGATGGCGCGATTTAGAAATGACTCCCATTTTCCTGAACCGATGTGGGGAATGAAACAAAGAGAAGGTTTACTGCATTTGCCAAGTTTTGAAACATTTGTCACTATTCTTAAAGAAAAGTTATCAAAGTTAGAGTAATTTGGGGTTATTTTTATCTCTCTTTTGATAGACTCCTGAGTAAAAAAAATTAAAAATGGTACATAAAACGCATGAAAAAACGACTGGCGACACTTCTTTTACTCTTATCAACCTGTGCATTTAGTGCAAACCTTCACTACTCTTTGATTAAGAAAGAGAGTGGCAAAGAGGGACATACGCTTTTAATTGTCGGCGGTATTCACGGAGACGAACCGGGTGCTTATTTTGCTCCCATGCTTTTAGCTAAACACTATAAAATTGAAAGTGGCAATGTCTGGGTCGTACCCAATCTCAATTTTGACAGCATCGTTAAAAACTCTCGTGGCTCATACGGTGATATGAACCGTAAATTTGCCAAGATAGAGAGTAAAGATAAAGATTTTGAAATTATTACCGACATCAAAAAACTTCTTCTCACCCCTAAAGTTGATTTGATTTTGAATCTTCACGACGGTAAAGGATTTTACCGTGAACAAACGATTAATAAAGATGTTAATCCTAAGGCATGGGGACAAGCAACGGTGATTGACCAACAACAAATTTCAGGGGCAAAATTTGGAAATCTTGCCGAGATAGCAAAAAAAGTCAATAAAGGAACTAATGTCGAGCTTTTTGAAGATTTGCATGAGTTTAACCTTAAAAACACCAACACTAAAACGCAAGACAAAGAGATGCAACAAAGCTTAACCTACTTTGCCATTCAAAATAACAAACCAGCCTTTGCTATCGAAACCAGTAAAAACATCACCGATTTATCCCAAAAGGTTTTTTACCAACTCAAAACCATTGAAGAGTTTATGAATTTGATGAATATCAAATTTACTCGCCCCTTTGAGCTCAATCAAACCACCATCAAAAAACTCCTTGAAGACGATGGTATTTTAGAAATTCCCCCAACGAAAATTACCTTAGACCTTTCCACATTAAAACCGTACATCAAATTTTTCCCAATGGAAAAAGACAAACTCATCTATAAAAGCAATAACCCTTTAGTCGCAGTTATTAAAGAAAAAGATGAATATAAAATCATGAACGGAAATATTCTCGTCTCAAAATTAAAACCAGATTACGCAGAACTTGATAACTCTTTAAATGAAATTGGGCTAAACCTTGATGGCAAGAAAATCAGTGCCAAAATGGGTGCTATGGTCAATGCAAAAAACTCTTTTCAAATAGACCCCATTAATGGCTATCGTATCAATGTTATTGGTTATTCAAAAGCGGGTGTCGTCAGTGAAGGTGGTCTTAAAATTGAAGCCAAAGATATTGTGAAAAGCTATGCAATTGATAAAGCTGAAACAACTTATATGGTACAATTTTACAAAGATAAAAAGTTTTGCGGTATGATTACTATTAAATTTGAAGATGACAAAAAAGCTAAAAAATAGTTCGATAAAAGGATGAGTGTGCACACCTATATAGGGAGACAACCGATTTTTGATAAAAATGGTCACTCTTTTGCTTATGAATTGCTCTATCGTTCGTGCGATATCAATAATGCCGCTACCTTTGAGGATAACTCAAAAGCAACTGCGCGTGTCATAGCAAATCTCATTCACAATCTAGGACTCAAAACCATCATTGGGCAAAAGATGGGCTTTATCAATGTGGATGAAACGATTTTATTCAGCGATGCGCTTTTACTCCTTCCTAAAGAGCATTTTAGATTTGAGATTTTAGAACACACGAAAGTCACATTAGCTTTGTGTGAGCGTATTAAACACCTTCACGCCTTAGGGTATCGTTTTTTACTCGATGATTTTGCCTGTACGGATGCGATGATTAAACAGTATGAGCCTCTTTTCCCTTACATCGATATCCTTAAAGTGGATATCTTAGCTATCGGAACACCTAACCTTGCTTCAGCTCTTTCCAAAATTCAAAAGTATAACCTCACCTTACTCGCAGAAAAAATCGAAACCCATGAAGAATACCAAGCTTGTTTAGCTTTTCCCTTTACTTATTTCCAAGGCTATTTCTTTGAAAAACCTCTTATTCTATCAGGTAAAAGAATTGAGCCAAATACCGTTAATGCAATTCGAGTAATTAATTGTATCCATGAAACCGATGAGATTAAGCATATCTCTCAAAAATTTTCGATGTGCCCAGATTTGGTCTACAACCTTTTAAGACATATCAACTCTGGCGCATACCACTTCAAACAACAAATCACCAATATTGGGCAAATGATAACGTTATTAGGTCCTAAAAAACTTCTCTCATGGCTTGGACTTTTTCTTTATGGTAATCCAAGAAATGTGCCTTTTGGAGAAGAACTCTTTAACAGTGCAAAATTTAGAGCCAAATTTATGGAAGCCCTCGCCTTAAAATGCAATAATCACGAGCTTGCTACGCGTGCTTTTTTAACAGGAAGTCTTTCGTTAATTGATGCGTATCTGCATATCTCTATGGAAGAGTTTTTAGAAGAAATTCACTTAGACAAAGAGATTAGTTTGGCTCTTTTAAAAGGTGAAGGTGCTTTGGGTGAGCTTTTATGGGTCGCTAAAGAGATGAACCATTCTAATGATATTGATGAGACTATCGCTAGACTTGGAGCAAATCCTTGCTTTAAAAAAGAACTTCTTTATGAGGCCTGCTATGAAGCAAACCTCTTTGTCGAAGAGACTAATCAAACGCTAAAGGAAAAATCATGAATGTAAAGATTGTTTACTGCACTAAGTGAGGGTATATGCCAAGAGCTCTGCGTGTCAGAGAAGAAATCCAACGAGCATATCCTGATTCACATATTACCCTATCCCCAAAAACAGGGGGCTTTTTTGATGTCATCGTTGATGATGTTATCCTCTTTTCCAAAACAGAAAAGATAGGAACACCGATTGAGCGTTTCCCTGAAATCGGAGAAATTGTTGCTCTTTTAAAACAAAAAAATATGTAATTAAGTTATAAAAAGGGAACGATGAAAAAAAGCGTTCCCATACATGCGATGGTTTGAAGCGTAATAATCGAAGCCATCAATGAAACATCTCCCCCGAGCTCCCGCGCCAAAATGTATGCGGATACTGCTGTGGGCATTGCACCAAAAATAACCGCAATACTTAAGCTTATACCACTTAATCCAAATAAAAGACCAACACCATACGAGAGTAAAGGAAATAAGAGTAGCTTGGTTACCGTTGCCACTACTAACTCTTTTTTAGCATGCTTAAGATACTTCAACTCCAGCCCAACACCAACCGATAAAAGACCAATAGGAAGTGCCGCATTGCTTAAAATAGAAAGCGCTTTTAGTCCAAAAAGAGGTAACGGTAATCCCGTGGCGTTAATCACCCCGCCAATCACACATGCACCAATTAAAGGATTTTTAATAATGGTTTTAAGAAAAGAGAGCAGTGAAAATTTACCATTGCGTGTGTAAATAGCAAATACACTGATACACAAAACATTGATAAAAGGGATGGCAAACGCCATCACAATAGCCGCTAAAATTAAACCTTTATCTCCATAAGCCGTATCGACAAATGCTAAAAAAACATAGGTGTTAAAACGAATCCCCCCTTGAGCAATTGAGGTAAAGGCTTTGTTTTCAAAGTGAAGTAAAAAATTGAGTAGTACGAGTAAAACTAAAACTAGAAAAATACTACTAAGCGTGGTTGCAACAAGGCTCACCGTATGCGACAAGTCAATTTTAGCAATAGAGAGTTTATAAATAAGCAAAGAAGGCATCAAAACATAATAGGTAAATTTATCCGCCATCGGCCAAAAATCTGTGGAAGGAAACTTGAGATACTTAAACGCATACCCTACTGAAATCAAGATACAAATGGGTAAAAGCGAATTAAGAATAAGTGTCATAGACTAGCCTTTAAATCGAAATCCTTCTAACTCCAAGAACGAACGCAATTTTTCTCGACATTCACCTTGAAACTCCATCCATGCTTCTTTACATGTACCACCACTGCCAAGCTTTTTTTTGATTTTTGAGCACAGCGCATTCATCACATCTTCAAAGAGGAAAAAAGGCCCCACAAGGCTGACAGGTTTCCCTAACCTCTTTTCCATTTTCAACACCAAAAGATGCTTTGCAGGAAGTTTTATCTCTTGTGGTTTTGGAGCAGACTTCGCCTGTTCCAAATGCCATGAAGCATCATTATCCAGTGATGATCCTAAAGAAAAAGGGGCTTGCTTACCTGCCATATGTCTCTCTAAAAGTTTCATAATCACCTTTGAAGTCGATATACGTTCCATCGCTTTGAATTTCAATAATACGATTAGCAAACGCATCGATCAACTCTCTATCGTGTGTCACACAAATAACATTACCTGGAAACTTAAACAATCCCTCGCCTAAGGCGATAATGGCTTCCAAATCCAAGTGGTTATCGGGTTCATCGAGTACTAAAAAATTTCCTTTTTGAAGCATCATACGAGAGAGCATCATACGGTGTTTTTCACCACCGCTTAGTTTACTCACACTCTTTTTTTGCTCTTCACCTGAAAAAAGCATACGCCCAAGACATTTACGAATCTCATCCAAATCTTTCTTCTCATCGTACTGCTGAAGCCATTCAAAAAGTTGCATCTCACCGGTGATTACATCGGTCGTGTTTTGAGGAAAATAGCTTGGCACAATAGTCGCACCCCATTTTACTGCTCCACTATCGGCTTTTAGCTCTTCCATCAAAATATTACACAAGGTTGTTTTACCCACACCATTGTGTCCAATAAGTGCTATTTTTTCACCTTTTTCCATCTTAAAGCTAAAGTTTTGAAGGACGTGATTATCACCATAACTTTTTGTGATAGCTTCAACCTCTAAGACTTCATTTCCAATATCGCGTCCCATACGAAAAACGATACTAGGATCACGTCGTGACGAAGTTTGGATGTCAGCAATATCAAGCTTCTCAAGACGCTTTTGACGTGATGTTGCTTGTTTTGCTTTTGAAGCATTGGCAGAAAAACGTCTTACAAAGGCTTCAAGTTCTTCTTTCTCTTTGAGTTTTTTATCTCTGTCCATCTCTTGTTGTTTAGCAATTAAATTAGCCGCCATATACCATTCGTCGTAATTGCCCGTAAACTCACGAATTTTTTTGAAATCCACATCTAAGATATTCGTTACAACGGCATTTAAGAAGTGCCTATCGTGAGAGATAACCACCATTGTTCCCTCATGGCGAATCAACTGCTCTTCTAACCACGAAATCGCTTCAAGGTCTAAGTTATTCGTAGGCTCATCTAAGAAAAGGACATCAGGTTTTGGATAAAGCACTTGTGCCAACAAAATCTTAAATTTATCGCCACCTGTAAGTTCACTCATCAAACTCTCTTGCATCGATACAGGAAACCCTAAAGAAGCCAAAATCTTCTCAATCGTCACATCAACTTCATAGGTCGGGTCTTCTTCTGCACAGATAATCTCAAGTTCTGCCAAGCGGTCATTGACTTTATCGTCTGAAAAATCACCTGTCACATAAAGCTCTTCTTTTTCCTTAATGGCATCATACAAACGCTTATTGCCAATCATTACCGCATCTTTGAGTGTAAAATTCTCATAGGCATATTGATTTTGACTCAAAACGCCTACACGCAAACCATTTTCAACCGAGATATTACCGCTCGTTGGTTCAAGCTCCCGTGATAAAATTTTTAAAAAAGTAGTCTTGCCTGCGCCATTTGCACCGATAAGACCATAGCGTTTTCCCTTGTCCAATTTTAAATTGATATTTTCAAACAAGAGCTGATGCGCAAAACGCATCGTGATATTATTAACTTCAACCATTGATTCTCTTTTACCTTAAATTTTCGCGAATTATAACATAAGGGTGCCCTCAATTCCCTTTACATGTAAATGTTAAACCAATTTATTGTAAAATCACGCAATTTTTCATGGAGCATACGGTTGAAATACTTTAAATTTATCTTCTTAGCCATCATTCTCACCTCACTTGGGCAAGGCTTTATTTGGACAAAAGGCGGTGATAAAGTCATCATTCCTCCACAAATCAGCGACAAACTCGAATCTGTTTCCTACACACCGTTTAAAGGATTTGAAAAAGCCCTTAAAAGTAATGAAGAGATAGCGCAAGACATGCAAACCATCGCTAAAATTGCTCGAAAAGTGCGAACGTATGCGATGGATGATGCCAAAATTGTTTTGACAAACTTAGGCGAAACAAAGCTGAAAGTGGATGTTGGCTTATGGCTTTCGACCGATAAAGGGGCTAATGAAAACGAAGTCGAAGCTTTGTTTGAAGCGTTAAAATATTATAGTCCAAAAATTTCGTCTATTATTGTCGGGAACGAGGTTCTTTTACGTGCTGATTTAACCTCTGAAGAACTCATCGAATACATCGACAGAGTTTCAAAACGAACGCGTATTCCTGTCACAACAGCGGAAGTACAGCACGTTTGGTTGACCAATAAAGAACTTGCCAAACACGTTGATTTTATTAACGTGCATATTCTTCCGTATTGGGAAAAAATTCCTATTCAAAACACGCTGGCTTTTACCAAAGAAAAGTACGATGCCATTCGTGCAATGTATCCTAAAAAACCTATTACCATCGGCGAGTTTGGTTGGCCAAGCAGTGGTTATAACAATGAAAAAGCGGAAGCAACCCTCACCAACCAAATCGGAGCTATCACTGGCTTTTTAGAGCTGGTCAAAGAACAACAGTGGAGTTACAACATCGTCGAAGCCTTTGACCAACCTTGGAAAGGGGTACACGAGGGAAGTGTTGGACCATACTGGGGTATGTTTGATATCAACAAAATGCCAAAATTTAGCTTTGAAGAGCAAACCATCATCAATCCTCTGTGGCGTTATCAAATGGCAGGTTCTATCTTTTTTGGTATTTTGCTCACCTTTTATGGGTTAAGAAATCAACGCGTCAATTTTGCTCATGCCTTCACCTATGCCGCAGCTGCGCAAGCGATGGGCTTTGGTATCGCTATGGCAGCGACGTATCCTTTTATCTATTACCTCAACTTTGGTATGTGGATTATGTGGACGATGGGAATTATTCTGATGATTCCATTGGTGATTATAACGTTAGCTAAAATCAATGAATTATTTAAATGTACCCTTGGTATCGCACCTGAGCGTTTAGTGCCACTCAACCTCAAATCCGACACCATTCCTTTCGTTTCTATTCATGTTCCTGCCTATAAAGAACAACCGCACG
Organism: Sulfurospirillum sp.; assembly: GCA_018058685.1. Taxonomy (GTDB): domain Bacteria; phylum Campylobacterota; class Campylobacteria; order Campylobacterales; family Sulfurospirillaceae; genus Sulfurospirillum. The sequence continues at coordinate 40,999 of JAGOZL010000003.1, read as the reverse complement.
TTTTGATTGAAACCCTTGATTCTTTATCACGCATGAAGTACACCAACTATGAAGTTTTAGTGGTTATCAACAACACGCCTGAAGAATTTTATTGGAAGCCTATTGAAGAGCATTGCAAAAAGTTAGGTGAAAAATTTATTTTTCTTAACATTACATGTAAAGGATTTAAAGCAGGAGCTTTGAATGAAGCTCTTAAATACACCAATGAAAAAGCAGAAATTTTAGCAGTCATTGACGCGGATTACATGGTCAGTGAAAATTGGCTCGTTGATTTAGTCCCAGTCTTTGATGACCCAAAAGTAGCTCTCGTTCAAGCACCTCAAGACCACCGAGATGGACAAGAATCGTTAATTAAAAAAGCGATGAACGCAGAATACGCTGGCTTTTTTGATATCGGGATGGTCGAGCGCAATGAGGAAAATGCCATTGTCGCACATGGCACGATGCTCATGGCACGTTTGTCTGCGATGCATGAAGTGGGCGATTGGACAACGTACACGATTGTTGAAGATTCAGAACTTGGGCTTCGTTTGTTTGAAGCAGGCTACACCGCACACTACACCAACCGACGTTATGGTTGGGGCTTACTCCCAGATACTGTTGAAGCCTTCCGTACACAACGCCACCGCTGGGCATATGGAGCTATTCAGATTTTAAAACGCCACTGGCCTCATTTTATGCCTTCATCCAAAACATTGACCCCGTATCAAAAATACCACTTTGTGGCAGGCTGGTTTTTCTGGCTCTCTGATGCCTTTGGTGCTTTAACTGCATTTTTAAATATTTTTTGGGTTCCATTTATCATTTTTGTCGGTGTAACCATCCCAACATTGCCTCTGACACTGCCTATTGTTGTTGCTTTTTTAGTCAATATTTTACACGCATTTATCTTGTACCACACCCGTGTGAAGATGAGCATCAAAGAGACGATTTTAAGCGCCATTGCCTCTATGAGTTTACAGTTAGTGATTTTCAAAGCCGTCTACGATGGTTTTGTTAAAGATGGACTGCCTTTTAAGCGAACTGAAAAAGGTGGCAATACCAAAAAAGGCAAAAAGGGTAGCCCAATCAAACATGAGATTATCTTAGCAACGCTTCTTACCATTGCCTTTTTTGCTCTTTACTTTACAAACTATACGCGTATCACTGAGATTTATGTCTTTGCATTTACGCTTCTTATCCAAAGTATTCCTTACTATTCTGCGATTATCTTACGATGGATTGAATTGCATTCTGAAAAACAAAAGGTGGCTGCTTAAACAGCCACTTCTCTTCTCGTTTTCAAAAAATGTGTAAAAAAAGATATGCCAAAAAAGCATATCTTTTTTTCTTTTCTCCTTATACTCTTTTATTTAATCTTTGAGTATACTCGTATTAAAAAGATTTAGGCTTTATGAAAACATATACCTACACATTTTTACCCGCTGTTGCATATGATTTTGAGCGCTTTAAAGATGAAAAAAATATTCTGGTACAGATTTTTTGCGGACAAGGCAAAGAGGTATTAGAAGAAGCTATTAAAACTATTTTCTCATTTTTACCACATGCTATTTGTATTGGAACGACAACCGATGGCGAAATCAATAATGCGTTAGTCACCACTCATCGCACCATCATCTCCATCACACTCTTTGAAGAAACTTTTTTAAAAATAGCCTTTGAAAATCATGCAAGCGCATTTACCTGTGGTCAAAACTTGGCTTCTAACCTTATCACGCCTCAAACAAAACTTTTGATTCTTTATTCAGATGGAACGTCTATCAATGCGGAAGAATTTCTCAAAGGTATCGAATCATACAATCCCTCTATTCCCATTTGTGGTGGTATGGCGGGCGATAATGGAAACTTTTTACAAACGTTTATCTCAGCTCAAACCACTCTTTTGGAACAAGGAGTTGTTGGTGTCTCTTTAAATTCAGATTGCTTAGAGGTTTCAACGGATTTTAAATTTGATTGGAAAACCATTGGACTTGAACACACAATTGAAAAAGCCGATGGAAATCGAATCTATCAAATCGATGATATGACTCCTGTTAAATTTTATGAAAAATATTTGGGAAGTCAAATTTCACCCACTGAATTTCCATTAATTATTGAAAAAAATGGCATTGCACGAGCACGTGCTGTCATCAGCAAAAATGATGATGGCAGTGTCCATTGCAGTGGAAATTTTCAAAAAGGAGATAAAGTTAGAATTGGCTTTGGCGATGCAAAGTCTTTGCTCACAGATCCTACAAAAGCGATGAATCGACTTAACACAAAAGATGTCCAAACTTTTTTTATCTACTCTTGTATGGCTCGAAGACGCTACATTCCTGATCTTATTCATCTTGAAATTGCGCCTTTTTCTAAACTAGCACCTAGTGTTGGATTTTTTACCTATTCAGAGTTTTACCATGAAAATGACCACAATGAATTACTCAATCAAACCTTAAGCGTTGTTGCACTCAGCGAAAAAACAACGCTTCTTGAAAAAGAGATACCTACCTCAACAGCACATTACACCCTTATGGATGAAACATCGTACGCAAAAACGATTCAATCCTTGAGTAATCTGGTTCAGCAAAGCAACCGAGATTATGAAGAACAATCTAAAAAACTTGAAGAACAAATTGCTTACTCAAAAAATCTACTAGCCTCACACAGACAATTCTTACGTTACAGCGTTCATGAGATGAATACCCCTTTGAGTGTTATTATGAACAATATCGAACTACATGAAATGGAGTTTGGGAAAAGTCGTTATTTGGAAAATATCGAAGTTGGGTTAAAAAGCATCTTCTCTTTATATGATGATTTAAGCTATTTGGTCAAAAAAGACCATCTTCCCTCTTTAAAACGTTCGATTGATTTGGTTGATTATGTGCGCAGTCGAATTGATTTTTTTACCCAAGTCGTACTTAAAGCCAAATCCCATTTTATCTTTGAAAGTAACGTCTCTCATGCAAATATCTTCTTTAATGAGACAAAACTGCAACGCATTATCGATAATAATCTCACCAATGCCATTAAATATACGTTTGAGAATAGTGCGATTCACATCGTTTTACATGTAAAGAATTTAGTGTGTACATTTTCTATTGCATCGCACTCAAGAAAAATACTAGAACCTGAAAAAGTTTTTGAAGAGTATTATCGTGAAAATAGCGCACACTATGGATTTGGGTTAGGACTTACCCTTGTAAAAAATATCTGTGATGAGGAAAATATCGGCATTCATCTACACTCTGATGAAGAGAAAACTATCTTTTCCTACCAATTTTTACTGGAAGCACCATGAAAATTTTACTCTTAGAAGATGATATCTTACTCAACGAAGCTATATCCCAATACCTCTTTTCGGAAGGCCATGATATCACTCCTGTACGAGATGGCAATGTCTGCTTAAACATCCTGTACGAAACAACGTTCGATCTACTCATTTTAGATATTAATGTGCCTAATATTGATGGTTTAAGTATAGTGGAAAAGTTACAGGCTATCAAAAAAGTTGTGCCGATTATTTTTATCTCGACGCTGATTGATATTGAAGATATCTCAAAAGCTTTTGAATTAGGCTGTTTTGATTATTTAAAAAAACCGTTTCATCTCAAAGAGCTCTCCCTTCGCATCAACAAAATCGTACAAACAACGCGTATCGATATACACCACAAACGACTCTCAAAGTGCTACAGTTTTGATGCGGATACGATGACACTCTTTTTTAATCACGAACCACAAAAGCTCTCTAAACGTCAGCTTAAAATCATCGATTTTCTTGCACGTAACCAAGGCTTTGTGTGTAGTTACGAGATGTTTATGGAATACGTATGGGATGATATTGATGTTGATGCTGCGACCATTCGTGCCGAAGTTAATCGTTTAAAAAGTATTTTAAAAGAAGACTTTGTTATCAATGTCCGAGGTATTGGTTATTTGATAAAAATCCTCAATTAGGTATGAAAAGATACCATTTTTATCTGTCATTCCTTAAAGTTCTTTCCTCACTCATGAAGCAACACATCAAGCTCTTTGAGTTTATCAACGGCTCGCGTCACAGATATTTTAGCACTATCACTCAAACCTTCGCTAAAGTGCAAAACATTTTCAAGTAAAACGCAAATACCCAAGAAAATAGTTTTGGTACAAATATCTCTTAAATAACTGATAAGAATGGGGGTAGGAAGATTATGGGTAGAGTAGATGTAGGTGCGTTCATCGCTAAGGTCTATAAACTCGATTTTATCTTCTTTAAAACCACTCATCGCATCTACAACCACAATCACATCAGGAGCATACTCACGCAAAGCAGCAAACTCATCTTCAGGGGTGTCGTAACCAAAAAAAACCCTCCAATCTGCCATGTTTTTTTCCACAACTCTGCCCACTGCAATCGCAACACCATCGTCACCTCTGAGCTCATTACCAACGCATAAGAGTGCTTTTTTCACTAAAAATCCTTCCGAAGGACTAAATAACCCTCTTTCAAACTGACAAGTATCTCTTTCAAAGGGCATTCTATCATGTGAGGTAAAAGACGTACAGCATGTTCTGGGAAAATCTCGATTTCAAAATATTTGCTCAAATTACCCAGCTTAAATTTTAAATATTCATCACCGTTTTTCAAAATCTCTTCAAATGTAGATACTTCAATCTCTAAAACCTTTTCACTAAAATCAATCGTACCCACACCATGTCCGATACACGTAGAAAAGATTTTAATCTGTTCAAGTTTAGCATCATCGCATTTTGCGCCATCAAGATGCCGTTTGATGAGTCTGTACACTTTTATCACTTATTTTGCTCCCCACTTAACTCTATGCAAATCAATTTTATCTTCTTCTTGGCAGAGTACATATTGGGTATAAATCTCATTGTGCAAAATTCCCATACACTCTGCATAGCGTGGATCATCTTCAATACGCATGGCTTGGGTGATAGAGGCTTTCGTCGCTTTGGCATCTTTGGTATTGCCACTGCTGACGAGTGCACTGAGGTACTTATCGAACAATTTGCGCCCAAACACATAACTCATCAATTTTTTAGCATGTACGAGTAAATCTCTTTCAAAAAGGGTATTGCCAAGGACTGAATCTTCTACAAGAGGCGGTAGATCGCCATCGTGTTCAAAACTAACTTTTTGAAGTTTTTGTTCCATCACACCAAGGGCTGTTGTGAGTCCATAGATGATACTCGCAGGATGCGGAGGACAACCTGGAATGTAGGCATCAACAGGGATGATTTTGTCGATACCACTTAAAACGCTGTACGCATCGTAAAAAATACCTCCCGTTACTCCACACGCACCAAGGGCTACAACGATTTTTGGATCGGGTGTGGCTTCATAGGCACGAAGAAGCGGATAGTACATCTGACGTGTCACAGGGCCGGTACACAGAAGGATATCGGCATGACGAGGATTGGCAACCAATTTAAAGCCAAAACGCTCAGGGTCCCACAACGGCGTAATAGCTGCAAAAATCTCTATCTCACAGCCATTACAACTCCCACAATCAATTCGATAAACACTAAAACTTCGACCGATATGCTTTAATAGCTCAAGTTTTTGCTCTAAGGTATTGGCAAGCTCAATCTCGCTTGGCATTTCATATGTTTTCATTCTATCACCGTCTCTTTGCCACTGGTAAAGTCTGCTACCGTAGCTATTTTTTTACATGTAGGACACATACACAGATAATTTTTAGCCTCTTCAAGCCTTTTTTCACTCACGTTTGCCTTACTTAAACACTCAAAGCTATACTTGACGAGCCGTTTAGCACTAAAAGGCTTTTTGCACGTTGTGCAACATTGAACATCCAATTCTCCTCTTTGAATCAAGGCAGATTTATCAAATTTAACAGCCAGCTCAAACTCTTCACTGAGCTTTATCGCCCCTGTAGGACACACTTCATCGCATCTACCACAAAAGATACACCTTCCGCAATCAAACTCCCAAATGAGCTTACTTTTATCATCATTAAACACCACCGTAATCGCATTAGAGGGGCAGGCAATACCACACGCGGCACAACCAATACATAAATCAAAAATATAAGCGGGCTTTCCACGAAAATTTTCTGAAACCTTATAGGGTTCAAACGGATATTTATGGGTAATTTCACCGTATTTTTTGCTGATATCAAGAAGTTTCATCATCTTAAATCCTTTAGCGGACTGTTTTTTTGTGTCCTAGCGAAATTTTTCAAATCGGCATTGGTTAAAATTTTGCTTTTTTTGCTTTTCACATCCACCACCGTAACACGCTCTGTACACGAATAGCACGGATCTAAGCTACACACAATGAGTGCGGCATCGGCAAGATTGTTTCCGCGGAATTGAAAACGAAGACTTGGCCAGTTGTTATACGTAGCAGCACGACAACGCCAGCGAAACACCTTTTGAGCACTCCCTTGCATAATCCAATGCACATTCTCCCCTCGTGGGGCTTCAACATAAGCCAGTGCATAATTCTCAGGCTTAACATGGAATTTTGGCTCAATAATAATCGGTGTTTGAGGCATCAGTTCAAAGCATTGTCGGATGATAGAAACAGAACTTTTAAGCTCCATATAGCGAACCATCTCTCTCGCAAAAACATCGCCTCCTTCTACAACGGCAACCTTGAAATCCAGTTTGTTGAAAAAATCATACGGATGGTCGTAGCGTGTATCGCGTTTGATACCACTTCCCCTGATATTAGGACCTACGGGTGAAAAATCACGTGCAATTTGTTTATCTAAAATTCCCACACCCTTCCAACGACTCATTTGGCGTTTGTCATCCATCACAGCATCCCACACTTCGTCAACTTGTGTTTCGATGATTTGCAGTATTCGTAAGCTCTCTTTTATCTCAATTCCGGTGATATCGCGTCTTAATCCACCCATGACAACATTCCCATAGGTTTTTCGTCCACCCGTAACCAGTTCTGCTAGTTTCATCGAGTATTCACGGATTCTAAAAATGTGCATAAATGCATTGTAGTTACCTGTTACTTCACATGCCAGTCCAATATTTAAAAGGTGGCTATGCAAACGCTCAATTTCTAAACAAATAACGCGAATCGCTTGTGCACGAGCAGGAACTTCTAAGTTAATCGCCTTTTCAGCCGCTTCGATACACGCAATCGCATGGGCATAGCCACAGATGCCGCACACTCGTTCAGCTAAATAGCCCATCTGGTCATAATTCATACGATTTTCAGCGAGTTTCTCCATGCCTCTGTGTTGGTAAAAAAGCCTGTAATCGGCATCAATAATCGTATCGCCATCACAAAAAAGCCTAAAGTGCCCCGGTTCATCAGCCGTAATATGCAAAGGACCTAAAGGCACGTCGATAATGCCAGATCCCTCAGGTCTTAAAAATTCATATTCAGGCTCCATGTAATGCTCACGCATGTCAGGGCGATAGCGGTAGTCCATCGCGTCTTTGCGAAGTGGGAAGAGCCCATCGGGCCAATCGTCACTCAGCACCAAACGACGTTTGTCCGGCAAGCCCTCTGCTACGAGTCCAAACATATCATACGCTTCTCTTTCATACCAAACACAAGCAGGCACTAATGGTGTAACGGAGGGGAAAACAAGACTATCAGGAGAAATAAGTGTTTTTACGGTAATAAAACATTTTTCGTCTTGCGCAATCTCATCTCCTTCAAACATTTTGCCACCCTCCATAGAGAGTGCGTAGTAAAGAGCATAGTGCTTATTAATGCTTCTTTCATCATTGGGAATCATTGTCGTAAGATAACCACCCATATCGTAATACAAGAAGCGCACAGCTTCTGGAAGGTCGTTTAACTCAACCAAAGCAGTCACTTGGTCTTCGCATTGCCTTGTGACTTCTAAAACTTTAACTCTAGCACTTAAGGCTTCTATAAATGTATCGCATTTCATGACATGTCCTATTATTGTTTCATGATACTTTTTACGCTCTCATCTAAAAGAAACGTAAAGGAATCAAATTGCCATACACCAAAGGTTACGATCAAAATGGCTAACGCAACCAAAGGTAAATTTTCACTGAGTTTCATTTCGCTGTTATGCACAACATTTCCTTCTACTTTACCAAAGGTTGCAAGAAAGAAGTGTGAAAAATCTGCTATAAAAATAATCGCTAAGGCAATTGCAAAAATTCCCATCAAAAGGTATTTACCATCAAGTGCCGCCGCTTTAAAAATGAGAAACTCACTCACGAAAATCGCAAATCCAGGAACACCAACCAATGAACAGATGGCAATACCAAATAAAACTGCGCTCAGTGGAGCAATGCGTATCATACCACCCATCTTCGTCATATCTTTAGTGCCGTAAATTCTGGCAATGTTGCCGGTTGAACAAAAAGCTAAAGCTTTAGTAAACGAGTGTGCGACACAGTGAAAAAGTGCTGCAAAAAGCCCAATGGCTCCACCTACACCAAGACCAAAAGCAATAACACCCATGTGTGCCACAGAGTGATACGCAAACATCCTTTTAACATTGTGTTGACGAATCAGAAAGAATGCAGATATAAATAGTGTCAATGTTGCACTCACTATCATCACGGTTTGCACAAAATCAAAACCAACACCATTAGCGACAATAGCGTAGTAGCGTATAAGTCCCAACATCGCACATTTTAAAAGCACCCCCGAAAGCAACGCAGATGTAGGGGCGGGGCCTTCGGCGTGAACGTCGGGTAGCCATGTATGTGTTGGAGCAAGTCCTGCTTTGGTTCCAAATCCAATTAAAGCAAAGATAAAGACCAATTTTAAAGCCATGCTATCAATACGGTCAGCATTGGCTAAAAGATTGGTATACAGCATCGCTTCCCCATCAATTTTACCATTGGCTGCGGAAAAGAGCAGTATCGTCGCATACAGAGCAAACGCTAAACCGATGCTACATAAAACAATGTATTTGTAACCGCTTTCTGTGGATTTTTTATCTTTTTTAACCGCTACAAGAAAAACGGAAGCCAATGTGGTTGCCTCAATCGCCGCCCACATAAAGGCAATATTGTTACACAGTACACTTAAACTCATTGTTCCTGTAAAAATAAAGCTTAGCGCAAAGTAATTCTTGATTTCTTTTATATCCACATGCCCCTCTTCCAATTCCCATTTCATATAGGTCGTCGCATAGACATTGACCAGTAACCCTGTAATGGCAATTAAAGATAAAAAGATAGCACCCAAAGCATCTAAGAAGATATAATGATGAAATGTAGAAAGCGCCTCCTCGTTCACAACTTTTCCTACAGCACTGAGCAAGAGTGATGAAACAATCACACTTAAAAAGATATGAAGATTTTGCAAGAGTTTAAACTGAAGTGGCATAAAAAACATAATCACGCCAAAAACAAAAGGCACCGTGAGTATTAAGACTAAAATATCCATTTTATCCCCTTAAATTGATGGCTTTGGAGGTATCAAGACTTCCATAAGCGGCATAAAATCGCTTCGCTAAAACACTCATAATCACAACCGCAAAGATAGCGTCGGTTAAAATGCCAATCTCAACTAACTCATGAGAACTATACGCCATAAGCGCAAGACTTAGGTGTATGCCATTTTCAAAAAGGCAGTAAGAGAGAATTTGTTTGAGAAATGAGTTTCTCAAAATAAATCCAAAAATGCCCATCATAAAGATAAATGATGCTGCAAACAATGGTAAAACATCTTGAAAAAGTGAAAAATGGATGAACACTTTGTAAAACATCATCGCAACTGCGAGTGAAAAACTAAGCGCAACAACCGGTGATATAAAAAAGCCACCTACGGGCTCATCTTCCATCACAACACCCAATTTTTTAACCAGCCTCAATAGATAAAAAGGCACAAAGAGCACTTTAATCACAAACGCTGTGATTGCCCAAATAAGGAGTTCATGTGTGCCGTATTTAAAGTATAACGCCAGAAAGATCATTACTAATAAAAGCGTTTGCAAGGCGTAAGCTTGAATACTATGACGGTATTGTCTTAAGCCAAATACCGCGAAACTCGTTACCATCATCAACACTGCAATAATATCAATTATATTTGCCATCGTTAAATTCCTATAATATAAAGTACGAGAGCCGTACATGCAATAGAAAGAGCAAAGAGCATCGTTCTTTTTATCCCATTGTTGACGGTAAATCTTGGTCCAAAATTATCAATAAAAACGCCCATAACATACAAAAAGCCCACTTCAGCCAAAAAAACAATCAATGATAAAATAGGATTTTCAAACCTCCAAGGGATGAAAATAACCAAGAAAAATCCTAACACGGCAAATTGCTTAAGTAACAATGCTACATCAATGATGGCAAGGTCTTTTCCACAATACTCGCCCAAAACACCCTCTTGTAACTCTTGTTCCGCTTCAGCCAAATCATAAGGTTTTCGACCCGTTTCAACATACATTACCCACAAAAAGGCAGTAGCTGCGATGGAAAATGAAGGAATGGCATACCCGTAACTTCCCTCTTGCACCCAATCCGTAATAAATGCTAAATTGGTACTTCCAGCTCCCATCATTACCACGATAAGACAAATCACAGCGACTTCTTCCGTATAAAAGCCAAGCGTTCCTTCTCTACTAGCACTCACTCCTGCAAAAGGGTTAGCAGTATCAATACCCGCAACGATAAACATAAATCGAAAAAGAGCTCCTAAATAGAGTAAAACAAAGATATCCGAAAATGGTGACAATACAATAGAATCAGTACCATACGTAATGGGTAAAGCACAAAACATCGCTGCAGCACATACAAAGAGAACATACGGTGAGATTTGATAGATATAACTTGTACTATGTGACTTTGTACGTCCACGTTTGAGGAGTTTAAAAAGATCAAGGTACGTTTGAAAGATACTCGGCCCAATGCGAGATTGAAATTTTGCTCTTAGTTTTCTAGAAATTCCATCAAAAAGAGGTGCGATGAGTATTGCCGAAATAAGTTGTAATAAGAGATAGAAAAAGTCCATGAATTCTCCCTTTTATAGATAGTAATACCCAAAGATGAGTACCAGACAAAGATACATCAAAATATATCCCGCATAAAGATTTGTTCGACCATTTTGAAAGATACCTATCTTATCGGAAACCACCATGATAAAACGGATAACAGGTTCATAAAGCTTATCCCAAAAAAGATCATGCGCTTTTTGCGTATAGACTACTTTTGAAAAGTATCCCTCCATCTTCATTTCTTGCTCATATCTCAAAATAAAGCTGAGTGCTTTTTTGATATCCCCCGTAAAGGAGTTTGAACCAATTTGCATATTTTTGTTGTAAAGAAAACCACATGCCCACGGCTCAGTAACGCGAACCTTGTTATGGTTTGCTTTTAAGAGGTAAAGAAAGATAAAAGGAATGATGGCACACAAAAACATAATCATGATAATAAGAGGCATAGAGATGAGTCCATAAACGCTCTGGCTTGTTTGAGGTATCAATGTTAGCACAATCTTTGAGAGCATACCCACGACATCATTCATAAAAATACCTATTCCCACACAAAGACTCGCTAATAATCCCAGTGGTAACAGCCTTATAAAGGGAGCTTCTTTTACTTCTTCTACGCATTGGGTATCACGGGCTATCCCTAAAAAAATTGAACCGTACATTTTTGAAAATGCCATAATCGCCATAGCGCCCGTAATGGAAAGAGCAATAATAGCGAGCGTAAAGAAGAAGCGCGATGCCACACCTTCATCAACACCACCCATAACCATCGTTTTATACACCACCCATTCACTGGCAAAACCATTCAGTGGTGGTAAAGCACAGATGGAGAGAACGGTCACAAAGAAGATAATAGAGGTGAGTGGCATTTTTTTATGCAATCCTCCAAGGGCATCCATATCACGTGTTTTGGTTGCCATAAAGACGTTACCACTTAACATAAACAGGAGTGATTTGAAAATGGCATGGTTTAATATATGAAAAAAAGCTGCGATAAAACCCAGTAGTGCAATCACAGGTGAATGCGTTCCTAATCCATAAAATGCCCCACCTAACCCCAAAAAGATGATGCCGACATTTTCACATGAACTGTATGCGATGGACGCTTTGTAGTCGTTGGAAGCGAGTGCATAGATAATGCCAAAAACGCAACTCAGTGCTCCCATGAAGAGTAAGATATAACCAAACTGGGCAAACTGTGGTAAAAGGAGTGAAAATTTGATAAACGCAAAAAGGGCTACTTTGATCATAACCCCACTCATGAGTGCCGAGGCATTTGAAGGACATCGGCAATACGCAAGAGGTAACCATACATGAAAAGGAAACATCCCTGCTTTGGAACCAAGTCCGACAAGCAATAACACAAAAAGTGTTAAGCTCATCCCAAAGCCAATGTTCATGCCTGCAAAATGACTAAACTCAAAACTACCCGCGAAGCTTGCCATAATTAAAAGAGCAATCATTAAACAAAAAGCTCCAATTTGGGCAATTCCCAAATAAATCATCACATTTTTAGAAGCCTCTTTACCATCATTCATTAAAATAAGAAGTGCAGAGATCAGTGTCATCACTTCCCACAATAGCATAAAAGAGAAAACATTGTCGCTGGCAATCACTAAAAGCATGGAGAGAATAAAGGCATTAAAAAGTGACGCAAAAACAGCTAAATTGGCTTTGCTTTCATAAAATTTCACATAATCAAAGCTAAACAGTGAAACTGCAAAAGCAATAAGACTCACCAAAAAGCTAAAAAACATGCCAAGAGAATCAAGTCTAAAAACAGGAGTGCTGATAAAATTTCCAGGCAATTCCCATATCAATGTTTCGCCAAGATTGGAAAAGAAAAAGAGTGTTGCATAAAGTGACAGCACACTGGCTAAACCAAACCCAACTTTTTGAGCCAAACGAGGTTTTTTATACAGAACAAGAGATGCAAGTGTCGCTAAGAGGAATAGCGTGTATATGATGTGCATTATAGCTCCTCACTGTTGGTTTTTGTGGCTTCATCTGATGCTATTTTTGGCTTTTTCACAAAAGCTTCAGGAATATTTTTACACTCCATCTCAGGTACGATGCGCTTTAAAAAAGGTGCCATATCCCCTTTGACTTTCTTACCAAATTTACATTCTCCAGATACGGGGTCTATAAATACTAATGCTCCTGTGGGACACACACCCACACACGCAGGACCACTATCGATACCATCGCACATATCGCATTTGATAGCTATGCTCTTCAGCCCACTGATACACCCTGCCTCCAAGTGTCTCTCCACCTCATCGAGCACGGAGGGAGGAAACTCTGCATCAATGTTAATCGCTCCGTAAGGACACGCGATGGTACACAGCTTACAGCCGATACATATCTCTTCGCACAGTTCCACACAAGCATTATTGATACGAAGTGCTCCCGTTGGGCAGACATTGGCACACGGAGCATCATCGCATTGACGGCATTGATTGGGCATTTTTCCACTTTCTAGCGTGAGAACATCCAGCCTTTTTTTAGAGAGTTTTCCACGCATATAGGCATGTTTTACACATGTTTTCATACAGGCGTTACACGCAATGCAAAGCTCAGGGTTGGTAATCACAAATTTATGAACTTTTGACATAGACCACCTTCTATGGTTTGTTTAGCTTACTTTATTAAAAAATTTACTCTAATTCTTTAAGAAATATATCATAACAAAATGACTTCGTTATGATACAGCTTGTTTTTATTTAACAAATTCTTTAAATTATCTCACATTGTTTTATTGGGAAAAGTATACATCAAGTGTATAGCACGAAAATAGCTTATTTATTTGTAATATAAAAGAACATACTAATAAAAAAATTTAAAAAATATTGAGAGTTTTTACGAATGATGTCTTTCTATAACTTACATAAAACAGCATGTCCACTGACATAAAAGTGTGTAAAAAAACAATATGCAAAAAAGCCATATTTTTATTTTTCTCTTTTTCTTGACTTTGCTATTTTCATGCTATACACTTTAAATATGATGTTTGGAAACAACCATATTCAAAGGAGTTATCATGGCTGATCTGATTTACCGTGTCAATATGTCTAACCTAAGTTTTAAAATTGAAGAGGTTCCTTCCGAATGGATGGGGCTGGGTGGTCGTGGTTTAACATCGACGATTGTTGCTAAAGAAGTTGATCCAGAGTGTCATCCTTTAGGACCTAACAATAAACTCGTTTTTGCTCCAGGACTTCTCTCGGGAACAAGTGCATCTAACTCGGGGCGTAACTCTTTGGGTGCAAAAAGCCCATTAACCGGTGGTATCAAAGAATCAAACGTGGGAGGTACGAGTGCAGGTATCTTTGCAAAATTGGGCGTTAAAGCGCTGATTATCGAAGGTTTGCCAGCAGATGAAAACACCTTTTATCAATTACATGTAACTAAAAACAAGGTTGAGTTTATTCCTGTACCTGAACTCGTTGGTAAAGACAACTATTTCGTTCTTGATGCCATGCTTGCCAAATACGATAAAAAAGTAGCTGTGATGAGTATCGGTCGTGTGGGTGAGATGAAAATGCTAACCGCCAATGTTTCGGTTAAAGATCCTAAAGGAAAACTCAGAAGCCACGGACGGGGTGGTTTGGGTGCGGTGATGGGCTCTAAGAAAATCAAATGTATCACCGTAGACGCGGCAGATTATAAAGAAGTGACGATTGTTGATAATGAAAAATTTAAAGCAGCCAGTAAAATCTTTACCAAAGCACTCCAAGAAAATCCTATCAGTGGTCAAGGACTTCCTGCTTTTGGAACGAACATCTTGGTCAATATCATCAACGAAGCGGGTGGCTTGCCGACACGAAACTTTAGAAGCGGACGTTTTGAGTTTGCGGAAAACATCTCGGGTGAAACGATGGCGGAAAATATCAAACAAAGAGGTGGCGATACCACGCATGGCTGTCACGCAGGCTGTGTCATCCAGTGTTCTCAAACCTACAATGATAAAGAAGGCAAATACCTCACTTCAGGATTTGAATATGAAATGATTTGGGCTTTTGGTGCAAATCTAGGTATCAAAGACTTGGACCAAATCGCTAAAATCGACGCGTTGATGGATGATATGGGTGTGGATGCAATCGAGACAGGTGTGACACTAGGACTTGCAGTCGATGCTGGTATCTTAGAGTATGGCGATGGTGAGAGAGCGTATGATTTGCTCGCCAATGAAATGGCAAAAGGAACACACTTAGGACGTATTTTAGGCTCAGGTGCAGCTAACCTTGGTAAGCTTTATGGCTTGGTTCGTGTGCCTGTGGTCAAAGGACAAAGTATCCCTGCGTATGAACCTCGCGCCATCAAAGGTCAAGGCATCACGTATGTGACTACCCCAATGGGAGCAGACCATACCGCAGGTTACGCGGTTGCGACCAATATCTTAAACAGCGGTGGTTATGTTGATCCTCTTAAAAAAGAAGGTCAAGTCGCACTTGCTAGAAACCTTCAAATCGCTTCAGCCGCGGTTGATAGTACAGGTATGTGTATCTTTACAGCTTTCCCTGCTCTTGATGATCCTGCTTGTTTGCCAGCACTTATTGATATGATTAACGCGCGTTTTGGTATTGCGTTAACCATTGATGATGTGATGAATTTAGGTAAAAATATTCTCAAAATAGAACATGCCTTTAATATCAAAGCGGGACTTAACAGTGCGAGTGATCGTATACCAGAATTTATGAAATATGAAAAACTCCCACCGCATGATGTCGTTTGGGATTTTACCAATGAAGAAATTGACGAGTTTTGGAATTTTTGATGCTTGTGACGGTAAAACTGTTTGCGCAATACCGAGAAGGACGCTTTAAGGTTGAGGAAAGAGCGTATCACGAAGGTATCAGTGCTCAAGAGATTATTGATGAGCTCGGTGTTGCCAAAGAGTTGCCCTTAGGCGTTTTAATGGTCAATGGACGACACGAATCTCAAAGCTATCTTTTAAAAGAAGGAGATGTCATCTCCCTCTTCCCAAAAGTGGGCGGAGGTTAATGCTCTTTTAACCCTAAAATCAAACGGTACGACCCAGGAGTCCCTGGAGGCAAGAGTGCAACTCTGTCATTTTCTTGTAAAAGGGTCTCTTTGGGGCGTACCGTATGATTGATAAAAACAGCTTCAACATCAGAAGATTCAAGTCCTAAGAATTCAACGAGTTGATGAACATTTATCCCCTCTTTGATTTCAAGGTTTGCATCAAGATACGCGATGTTTTTGGCTCGTAGTTTTTCGCGTAAAAATGAGAAGGCATTGAGTATAATATGCATCGTCACTCCTTTTAAAAATTATACACAAAGAAAGTCAAATGGAACTCATCGATTTTATCAAAACCCATTTAAAAGAGGGATTTTTACCTTTAAGCGCAAGCTTTGAAGCGATGGAACGCTTTACATGTAACTTTCGTGAGGTTGAGGAAACAGCACTTAGCAAAGGTATTTTGCCACTTCGATATAAACGCAATCAAAAGACAATTTCAACACAAGAACAGTACGCCTTATTTCAATCGCATGTCGTGATTATTGGGTGTGGAGGCTTAGGCGGATTTGTCAGTGAGATGCTTACACGCATTGGAGTGGGTACGTTAACACTCATTGATGGCGATGTTTTTGAAGAGCATAACCTCAACCGACAAAACTTTTCCTCCATTCAAACGCTAGGGCAAAATAAAGCTAAAGTTTTAGCTCAAAAACTTCAAGAGATTAACCCCGCTTTACATGTAAATATTCAGCCCACCTTTTTATCCCTTCCAGATGATGAAAATCTGCTCTTACACGCTAACGTCATCGTCGATGCACTAGACAATCCTGAGCTTAAATGCAGTGTTGCTAGATGGGCAAAAGAAAACAATAGTGCTTTTGTTCATGGCGCTATTGCGGGACATTATGCGCAATTTTCAAGCTGTGATACACTGGAAAACCTCTACCGAACACCCGGTGATGGTGCTGAGAAAACCTCTGGCAATCCCTCATTTACAGTCTGCTTTGCCGCGTCTATCCAAAGTGCTGAAGTGGTGAAATTATTACTCGGAAAGGCCCATCTTAAAAGCCCTTTGATGGCTGATTTATGGGAGTATGAGCTTAATTTGCTATAATCGCATAAAAACTAGGGAATTTCATGCAACGATTTCAAGAGTTACTCTCCACTTTTCATACACTCTGCTTGGGTGCTATTGTGCTGGGGGTACTCATATTTGCCGCAGGTCTTATTCCAAATTACGCTTACTACTTCGTTTTACAAAGTACCTTTGTTTTTCTCATTATTGCTCTTGGGCTCAGTATCTATTTCAATAAAAGCAAACTCTTTGTTCTACTCCTATTTCCACTTTTTTTCAACCTCGCTCTCGCATTTCCTAGTACCTTGTTTACAAAACTCTCTGCGCCTGCTTTTTGGTATATTACCCCACTAGCTCTTTCACTTGGGTATCTTTTTATTTATGCCTTGCAAGAAAGAGGTCTTTTTAGTTCGTTTGGTCTCTTACGAAGCGGTATTGGTTTAGCGATTCTCACAAGCAGTTTTCTCTTATTGAAAAACTTCTCTCCGCAAATGCAAAAAGCGTTAGAGAGCGACTTATTACATGTAAGTCTTAAAGCCTTGTTTAAAGCGCCTGATTTTGTGGTTATTATCTCATTGATTACACTTATTTTTATCTTCTTTGTTTCCCTTTTATTTGAAGTCAATACCCAAAAAGCACCTTTTTGGATGCTGTGCGCACAACTCATTCCTACCCTTTGGATTCAGGATAAAAATAGCTTTATTCTCTTCTCTTTAATTGCATCTCTTATCGCCATTGCTGCTTTGATTCACGATGCGTATCGTATGGCATACATTGATACACTCACAGGAGTGCCAGGCAGAAGAGCCTTGGAAGAGAGCTTTTTACGTCTGGGTTCTCGTTATAGCATCGCAATGGTCGATATCGACCACTTTAAAAAATTTAACGATAGATTTGGACACGATGTGGGCGATGAAGTCTTAAAATTGGTCGCAACTATTTTAGCAACGGTTAAAAATAGAGGCAAAGTATACCGCTATGGGGGTGAAGAATTTACGATTTTATTTCATTCGACAAAACAAGAAGAGTGTGTTTTAGCCCTAGAAGAGATACGTGAAAAGATTTTTGCGCGAGGCTTTGCCATACGCGATAAAAGCCGCCCAGAAAAAGCACCTAAAAAGGGTGAAAAACAAACCTCTATCAAAAAAGAACGCTTAAGTGTCAGTATTGGTTTTGCAATATCTCGTAAAAATAAAACACCACATGAAATTGTAAAACTTGCCGATGAAGCCCTGTATAAAGCCAAAGAGAGTGGTCGAAACTGTCTTATTTCGCATTAACGTATAATTACTAAAAATTATAGTACAATAATCCAACTTTTGCATAAAAGGATTTATCATGAGCGAAAATGGATTAAAATGTTCTCTCTCCGAATGCCGAACACGACAAAAGGAAGTAGATGCTATGAGCTTTGAAGACCTAGAAAAGTATGCAAGTCAATGCTCAACTTGCGGTAATTGGGTTTTAAAAGACAATATCACTGCGCAAGAAACGTACCAAAAAGTCTCGTTAAAATGGGCAGAAGAGTTCAATAAAATCACAATGATACGCTAAAGTTCCTCTTAAAAGCCTCTCTTCTTTTATTTCGTCATTTTCTATATGTTTGTATTTTTTGTACGACATGTTTCATACAACACGAATGCAACACTTGTCTACTATACTTTCATTCTCATCATTAGGAGAATAGTTATGACAAACCATCAGCCAAAATGTACTCAAACCGAGTGTGAACAGAAACGAGAAGGATTTTTAAATTTATCAGAAAAATCTATGTTTATGCAAATGGAAGTTTGTGAGAGTTGTGAAGACCAACTTTTTAAAGCTAATGCTGTTGCCAACGAAACGTATCAAACCATTAGCACCTTATGGGCAGAAAGACACAATAAACTCGTCGGACGAAGAGAGGCTTAAGCTCTCTTCGCCTCTTTTTAACTCTTAATGCAGTTCGCTGTTAAGCTTGATTTCGCGTTTACTGCGTGTTGCGATAATCATCCCATTCACACTGTTTTGGCGGAAATGAATACCATGAAGTCCTGCTAGCTCTAAACCTTTAAAGAACACCATCTCTTCTTTGCCTGCTTTTTTGAGTTTTGCTTTAGGATTGGCTTCAGCAATTTTTGCAAGGTCTGTCGCACTCATACCAATTTTTGTACCCTCTAAAATAGCAATACCCGCATCCACAATACACCCATCGCCCAATGGAATACCCGTAACAGAGTTTGCACCTAAGAGCGTGTTTTCGCCAATACTTACAGGATTGCCATTGGTTCCACTCAGCACGCCTAAAATACTTGCACCCCCGCCAACATCACTACCACGGCCTACGACAACAGAAGAGCTAATGCGTCCTTCGACCATCACAGCCCCTGTGGTTCCTGCGTTGAAATTCACATAGCTAGCACCTGGCATAATAGTCGTACCCGCATGCAATTGCGCACCCATGCGTACTTTACTGGTATCTAAGATACGTGTATTGTTTGCAGGAATAATGTGTGATAAGAAACGTGGGAATTTATCGACTGATTCAATGAGTGGATATTCACCCAAAAGTTTCATCTCAATCTCATGCATTCTAAGCCAATCAAGCTCTAAAGGCTGACCAAATGACCATGCAACATTTTCTAACACACCAAAAGCACCTGTGAGATTGACTGAACGAAGAGGAGCTTTTCCTGTAGAAAGTGCGTACAGTTTAAGGTAGACCGCTTCTGGGCTTAAAGGCTTATCATCTTCAAATAAAAAGACAACGCGATATTTTTTCTTAAACTCTTCATTTTGAGCAATCCAATCAAGCGTTTTAATCACTTGGACATTTTTATGTGCTTCTCCAAAAGCACTATTGAGATACGGAGTAAAAGCGTTCATCGCATGTTTGATAAACTTCTTTTTAACATCATAGACAAACTCACTGCTCGTAAAATCAACTTCGACACCACTTTCTTGCAATGCTCCGATTAAAATAGCGGCACTTCCAAAATTCTCATTCCAATTGATAACAGGAAAGGTTGCTTGTAAGATTTTTTCAGGATTGAGCTGTCCACGATCCACCCGTGCGATACCAAACCCAATCGGTTTTCGATACCCTTCTTGGGACTCAATTTCGTTTACCAATACTTTAAAATCGTTTTCATCTATTGTTACACGCAGTGCCATACTCTTCCTTTTTACTAAATTTAAAATCTAATTCTAAAATATTTTCCCTAAACTTAGGGCTTATTTGCTTGAACACGCACTTGGACTGCCATTGACACCCATGGTTGGCTGAATGGCTTCATTACTCGCACCACCCTCAGCGTTGACTTTTTCAATCGTTTCCCATAGTTTAGAAGCAGATGCTTGGTAGCGTTTCGCTGTTTCACTCGTTGGATGGAAAAATGTTACAGGTTTACCCGCATCGCCACCTTCTCGCACGGCTGGTTCAATAGGAATTTCACCAATCACAATCGTCTCAAATTTTTCCGCCAACGGTTGCGTCGTGCCTTTACCAAAAATGGCGTACTCTTTATTGGTTTCAGGGCAGATAAATCCACTCATGTTTTCCATAATACCCGCTATTGGAATATGAAGTTTTTTAAACATATCTAAACTTCGCTCCGTATCATCAAGGGCAACTTGTTGAGGCGTGGTAACACAAATACCAGCAGTTACTGGAACACTTTGCGCTAAGGTAAGTTGTGCATCACCTGTTCCTGGAGGCATATCGATGAAAAGTACATCTAAATCACTCCACAAAATATCACGCAAGAGTTGCTCAATCGCTTTCATAATCATAGAACCTCTCCAAATGAGTGATTGACCACTTTCCATCAAAGAGCCCATACTCATCATCTCAACACCGTATGCTACGATAGGTTTTACTTTTTGTCCAACGATTTCAGGATGAACATCAACAACACCTAGCATTCGAGGGACATTTGGTCCATAAATATCGGCATCCAAAAGTCCTACTTTTTTGCCTTGACTCGCAAGGGCTATGGCAAGATTCACCGTTGTGGTGGTTTTCCCAACACCTCCTTTACCAGAACTGACCATCACAAAGTTTTTGATGTGCGGCGCCATGTTTTTTCCCGATTGAGAGTTGCTTTTTTCCGTAGGCGCTTTAGGTTGTTTGACCACAACATCAATACGTGTCGCACCCAAAGCCTTCATCGCACTTTCAATATTTACTTTTAATTCGTCAGCAACCTCTTTAGCTGAAGAAACAATTTCTGTTTCAACATACACATTGCTCTCTTTAATATCAATATCTTTTACAAATCCAAAGGTTACGATATCTTTTTCAAAACCAGGGTATTTGACCTCTTTTAATTTCGCCAAAATGGCATCTTTGGTTAACATTTTTCAAACCTCTTTCGTTAATTGATGGCGGAATTTAACACAAAAAAGATAAAAAAAAGCTTTCAAAATGTATAATATTGTAACACTTCAGAAATAAAGGACAAAATTTGCCCGATTTAACCTTGGTGATGCTTGGCGCTGGGAGTTCCTCACGGTTTCATCAAAAGACAAAAAAGCAGTGGTTACGCATTGGAGACCTTCCTTTATGGCTCTATGCAACACAAAATCTCTCCTCACTTTACCCATTTAAGCAAATCATTGTTACGGCAAGTTTGGATGAACTTAGCTATGTTCAAAAATTTAGTAACACAATCACCTTTGTGGAAGGGGGAAACACTCGACAAGCCTCTTTAAACAATGCTCTTTTACATGTAAAAACACCTTACGTTCTTGTCAGTGATATCGCACGTCCTTGCATTGATGAAGCAATGCTAAAGCGTATTTTAGAACCTATGGAAACAAGTGATTGTGTTGTTCCTTATCTCCCCGTGGTCGATACGGTTATCTATGAAACCACTTCCATTGATAGAGAACGCATTAAACTGATACAAACACCCCAACTCTCTTCCACAACACTTCTAAAAAAAGCTCTTCAAACCGATACGCTTTATACTGATGATAGCAGCGCCATCAGTGCGATGGGAGGAAAAGTAACCTATGTTTTAGGCAATTCAAACGCTAAAAAGATTACATGTAAAGAAGATTTGAACCTTATTCCTTGCCTTGAAAAGCCATCCTCTGACACATTTGTCGGTTATGGCTTTGATGTCCATGCCTTTGAAGAAGGAAAACCAATGATGTTAGGAGGTGTTGAAGTTCATCCAAACATTGGATTTCGAGCACACTCTGATGGTGATGTTGCCATTCATGCCCTCATCGACGCACTTTTGGGAGCTTCGGGTGCAGGAGATATTGGAGAACTTTTCCCTGATACGGATGAGCGCTACAAAGGGATTGACTCGAAAGCACTTTTGAAAGAAGTGTGTTCATTTTTAGAACGTGTTGGGTTTGAAATTATCCATTGTGACATTGCTATCATGGCAGAATTCCCAAAATTAGGAGCATTAAAAAATACGCTACGCTTTTGCTTAAGTGAACTTATAGGCTTGGCGCCTCACCACGTCAATGTCAAAGCCACCACCACAGAAAAACTTGGGTTCGTTGGTCGAAAAGAAGGTGTCGCAGTCAGTGCGACGGCAACGTTAAAATATGCGAATTGGAAGAATGTATGAAAATCCTTATTGTTGAAAATGAGATTTACCTTGCTCAAAGTATTGCTTCAAAGCTTATGGAAATCGGTCATATGTGCGAAATTGCCACCAGTATCAAAGATGCCTTAAAAGATGAAAAGTACGATGCTGTACTGCTCTCCACCAATATTTCAGGACAAAATTTTTACCCTGTGATTGAAAAACATCGCGCTTCTATCATTATTTTGATGATTTCCTACATCAGCAACGATACGGTAACCAATCCTATCAAAGCAGGTGCGTGCGATTATATTCAGAAACCTTTTATGATTGAAGAACTCATCCGTAAGCTTCAACATCTCAGCGATTTCAAACACCTCAAAAAAGAGAATGTGACCTACAAAGAGTACATTAAAAATCTTTTTACCTCAGCCAATGTTGAATCTATTGATAAAAAAACAAAGTTTCCTATTTTAATTAAAACCAATTTTCAAAAACATGCGGATGCGCTTGTTTTTAACTACGCCAATGCTCAAAATGAGACATTTACATTTGTATCGCTTACACACAACAATGTTTTTGAGAAAATTGCACGCACACCCAATGAAGAGCTTATTTATATCATTGATATGCAAAACCTCAAAAAGAGTGAAAAAGCGAAAGTATACAATGTGATAGAAGGCAAACGCGCGATTATCTGTAGTACAGACCCCAATGAAGACTCAGAAATCACCCAAATCGAATTAAGTACCGATAGTAAGATTTTAGATCAAGGCGATATTTTATGCATTGATGATTATGTTAAATACGTGATTTGCAATTTTCAAAACAAATTCCCAGACACCGAGCTTTCTAAAAAATTGGGCATTTCACGTAAAAGTCTATGGGAAAAAAGGAAAAAGTATGGAATCAATAAGGAAAAATAGACAGCTTTTTATCGATAAAGAGTTTTTGGCAACCCTAGCCCTTGCAAAAGAAGGTATCTTGTATCCTGTCGATAAACTTATGAGCAAACAAGAAGCCAAAGAGGTAGAAGAGACAGGATACTACAAAGGCAAACCCTTTCCTTTTCCTTTTATCATCGCGCCCTCAGGTGATAAGAACAAAGAAGTTTTGACAACAGCTTACCAAGGCGAACCGCTTGATTTTGTGGTTGATGGGAAAATCAAAGGCACGATTATCGTGGATGAAGTCTTTGAAGTCGACCGCAAAAAACGTATCGAACAACTGTTTGGTTCATACGATGTGAATAACCCAGACATTCAAAATTTTTTAAAGCGTTTAGGCGATGTTGCGGTATGTGGAGAGTATACTTTAGAGTTTAATGACATCAAAAATGTCAAAGAGCGTATCAAAAATGCCAAAGAGCAATTAGGTGCAAAGCATGTCTCAGCGATGATGATTAACGCAAAGCCTTTTCACCGTGCTCATGAAAGAGTCATTCGCATCACCCTTGAAAAGTGCGACTTACTCGTTATTTTTTTACTCAAGCCTTACAAACAAGATATCCTTTCTTATGAGTTACGTTTAAAAGCGCTTCAATTTTTTGTGGATAACTATCTTCCAAAAAATCGCGTTTTGATTGTTCCTTTTGAAAATACCTATCTTTTCAGCAGTTATAAAAATGCTGTGTTAGACAGTATTTGCGCACACAATTTTGGATGCAACAAATTAATCCTGAGCCAAAACCATAGCGGTATCGGTGCTTATTTTGACAACAATGAAACTAAGTCAATTTTGGACCAATACGAAGATTTGGACATAGAAGTAGAGCTTTTAGCTGAATTTGTTTACTGCAATGAGTGCAAAACCTTGGTGAGCACCAACACTTGCCCACACGGTTCACATCACCACATTAAGTACCATGCTGAATCGCTTCTTGAAATTTTAAAAGCGGGTATGCTTCCCCCTGCCATTTTTATGCGAAAAGATATCTCCGCACTCTTACTGAGTGAGCTTTTTAAAAATCGTTTTGAAAATATCAGTAAAATTTACGATGCCATTTTCCCAAACAGCGGACTCATTGAAGCGCACGATGAAAGGGATTTTTACCTTGAACTTATGCGTTTACACCAAACGACCTCTTTAACGTAAGGAATGGCATGCAACGTCTTTTTTTAACTTTTTTCTACACAGGGCTCTCTCCCAAAGCACCCGGAACAGTGGGCTCTTTACTTGCTTTAGTGTGTGGGGTACTCATCGTACGATACATCTCATTAGAAACACTTTTCTTAGGAGCTGTTTTGCTCACTTTAGCTGGCATTAAAGAGATTAATAGCTATGAGGCTGGTGGCGGTCAACATGATGACAAAAGCATCGTCATTGATGAAGTGGTTGGGATGTGGTTAGCGCTGGTTCTAAGTTCCACTTCATGGATTCAAATCGTACTTAGTTTTCTCTTTTTCCGCCTTTTTGATATTTGGAAACCCTCTTTGATTGGGAAAATCGATGCCCACGTCAAAGGAGGACTTGGCGTTATGGGTGATGATATACTAGCGGGGATTATCGCAGGTATTTGTAGTGCGGGGGTTTATCAACTGCTCATGCTCATGTAATTTGCTTTAAAGCAGATTATTACTTTTTACTCACACGTGTGCTGTAAGTTTCATGGTATTATAATTCCTTATATTTCATCTAAAGGATAGACCATGAAACTTTTGACAAAAGCCCTGCTTTTTATCTCCCTTGTTTTCTCTTTGGCACATGCAAAAGAGTTCGTCATCGACAACACACACACTAATGTTGGCTTTTCTATCAAGCATATGATGATTTCAAATGTCAAAGGTAATTTCAACACTTATGCAGGCGAAATTGATTTTGATGTGGATAAAAAACTCTTCAACAAACTAAGCGCTAAGATTGATGCTTCTTCTATTGATACGGGCATTGCAAAGCGTGACGATCATCTCAAAAGTGCTGATTTTTTTGATGTGGCGCAGTTTAAAACCATTGACTTTATGATGACTTCTATGAAAGAGGGGAAAGTCTATGGAAAGCTCACCATTCATGGCGTTACTAAAGAGATTGTTCTTGATGCCAAAGTGCATGGGGTAATTAAAGATTTTCAAGGAAAACAACGTGTTGGCTTTACCTTAGAGGGTAAAATCAACCGTAAAGATTTTGGTTTGACATGGAACAAAATCTTAGAAGGCGGTGGCTTAACCGTCGATGAAACGGTCAATATTGTCGTCGATGTCGAAGCTATAGAACTCTAAATCCATCTCTTTCAAAATGCCCAGCGAAGAGCAGAAAAGCCCTCTTTTCCTCTTCGCTTATCTCTAACTCCCACACAACTCCATCATTTTCAAACAAACGATTTTTTATATGTAAATTCTGCTGTGACGTGTAGTGTTCAAAGCGAGGAACGAGCGGATAGTCTGTTTTACATGTAACGATTTCTTTAAAGACAAAAGGGGTGAGTGTTGCCGTGGCTATGACCTCTTTGGCGCTGCTTCCATACGCGCGAACCAAGCCTCCAGTGCCTAGTTTGACGCCTCCAAAATAACGCACAATTAAAATGCCCACTTCCACAAGCTCAAAGCCTCGCATGACATTTAAAACAGGTGGACCTGACGTGCCTTTAGGTTCACCATCATCGGAGTTGTTTTCGACGATTTGGCGGTATTCGTTCAAAAAACGCTTTGCCCAAACGATATGAGCGGCTTTGGGATGCTCATTTTTGAGCTTTACATGTAACGCATCAAACGCAATAATAGGGCAAAGATAGGCTAAAAATGTAGATTTCTTTTCTTCTAAAGAGGCTGAGAAGATGGTCTCAATCGTTTGCATCACACCCTTTCAATCACAACTTTAATATCACTTGGGCTTGCATGATAGGGCGAAGACGTCACGATAAAGTCAACACCGCTCTTTGCATACGAGGCAATATTATGCTCTCCTATACCTCCTGTAGCAGACACAAGAAGCGAAGGAAAGGTTTGTTTTAAAGCCACACACGCCTTAAGTGCATCAAAATCCATCTTTTCGCATTGTAAAATATCGGCTCCCAGCGCCGCAAAATAATGTGCTTCTTCGATACTATCGACCTCAACCACAATCTTCTTTTCCAAATACCGTTGCTTCATTTTAACAAACTGTACTTCAAAGGCTTCATCGTTCTCAAAAAAAACACGGTGCTGTTTAAACACCAACACCGAATCATACAATCCCAAGCGATGATGCGCCCCTCCTCCCGCATAAACGGCTTTTAGGGCTAACTCTTTTGTGCGAGGGAAAATTTTACGGGTTGTTAAGAGTTCTATCTTAGGATTAGCTTCACGTGCAAGGCTTAACATGCGATGCGTTTTACTCGCAATACCACTTAAAAACTCTAAAATATTTTGACTCACCTTCCACGCTTGATGCACCGCATCGGCTCTGCCATACGCTTCTAAAATAACATCACCCGCATTTAAGCTATCTCCACACACCTTAAAACAGTGTGTATGAAGTCCCAAACGTTTGCACATATCATCGACAAACTCCACACCGCATAAAATAATAGGCTCTTTGGTGGAAAAAGTGATTTTGGCATTTTGATGCCCTATCTCCAACCCAACGGTTGTCATATCAATAAGCCCAATATCCTCACGTATCATATCCATCATTATCAAGCCTTTATTCTTTAAAATGATTGTAACAAAAATAAACTAAAGTCTTTTTTGATGCTTTTGAAGAATCGGCGCAAAGGCTTTTGTTCCAATACTCACACTATCGCCGACCTGTAAATCCAAAGCTTCACTCGCATCTAAAACCACTTCGACGATTTGCTGTCCGATGGAGACAATCGCAATATAAATCACATCGACTTTGATGATATCAAGCAATTCGCCCTCAAAGGAGAACTTTTGACTGCCTTGCGTTTTAAGAAGCACACTTTTAGCATCGCCATCTTGGATAATTTTACCTTGGGAAAGTATCACCACACGAGAACTTAGACGGTACATCTCACTAGGGTCGTGACTCACCATAATGGTTGTCGTACCAAACTCCTTATGCAGTGCTAAAATCTCATGCTGTAACTTTGTACGCATCATCGGATCAAGTGCAGAGAGCGGTTCATCCATCAAAAGTAACTTAGGGCGATTCATCATCGCACGACATAAACTCACACGCTGTTTTTGCCCACCTGAGAGCGTTTGGGGTTTTCGCTTGGCTAATTCACTCAGTTCTGTCATCTCCAAAAGATGCCATGCCAACGCTTTATCGTTACAAACAAATAAAAGATTTTCAAGAACGCTCATATTGGCAAAAAGGGCGTAATCTTGAAAAACAAACCCAATCCCTCGTTTTTGAGGTGCTAAAGCCTCTTTTCCTTTTAACCAAAGTTCATTGTCCACACGAATGGTTCCTTGCGCACTCTCCAAACCCGCTAAGATGCGAAGTAACGTGGTCTTACCACTTCCGCTTTGCCCGCTCAAAGCGACAAAGCTATTTTTTTCAATACAAAGATTTACATGTAAATCCATTTTCCCAAGAGAGCCCAAAAGCTCTTTGGAGATAGCAATCTCTATCATGCCACACCTCCAAAGTGGTGCGCGTGTTTACGATTGAAAAGATAGACGACCAAAAGCACCAAAAAGCTCATACACACCATCATGCCACTGTAGATATGCGCAGAAGCATAATCCATAATCTCCACCATCTCATAAATCGCCACCGAAGCGACTTTTGTTTGTCCAGGAATGCTCCCACCCACCATCAACACCACACCAAACTCGCCTACTGTGTGCGCAAAGGTAATCACAATGGCGCTCAAAAGAGATGGTTTAATATTAGGGAGCGCTACTTTAAAAAGTGTGACAAGTTTACTTTTACCTGCGATATAAGAGGCTTCAAGCATATTCTTAGGTAAGGCTTCAAAACCACTTTGAAGTGGTTGCACCATAAAAGGAAGCGAATAAAAACAACTGGCAATCACCAGCCCTGTGAAATTAAACACCAATTTTATTCCAAAAACCTCATCAAAAAATGCGCCAACAGGAGAGTTGTGAGAAAGTGTCAAAAGGATATAAAAACCCAACACAGAAGGCGGTAAAACAATCGGCAATGCCGTAACTGCTTCAATAAAAGGCTTATAGCGTGAGCGTGTTTGAGAAAGATACCAAGCGATAAAAAGAGAAACACTCAATAAAATCACTGTCGTAATCCCCGCTAATTTAAACGAAAGCAAAAAGGGAGCAAATTCCAAAGAAGAGAGTATTTCACGCATCATGCACCTCTAACACAAAGAGTTCACTGGCTTTAATGAGCAAAACAACCGCGTCGCCAACTTGCAAATTCATACGTTTTGATGAAGCACAGGTGATAAAACTTTGCATCTCAAAGCCTTTTACATGTAAAATCAAACTCGTAAGCAATGCGCCATTTTCAATGCCCACAATCGTCGCAGCTAATTGGTTTGAATAACTCAGCTCTCCGCTTAAATTTTTCGCAATCGCCACATGAAAAGGCTTGATGCCAAGAGTTACTTTTGTATTTACATGTAAACCCTTAGGCAAATCAAGCCCCATCATTTTAAGACGATAGCCCTCTGCTTCAAAGCTAATAATATGAAGGTTTTGTTCCCCTTCAATAGATGTGACACGTGCAGGTAGCTTATTCATTGACCAAATATCCATACGATTTGAAGATAGCTTTTGCTTGTGCGCTTAAAATAAACGTGTAAAAAGCTTTAGCATCAGCGTTATTTTCAGCTTGTTTGAGCATCACGATACCCTGCGCAATAGGCGTGTAAAGCTTCGCATCGACATTGACCCAGTGAACCCCCTCAACATAACGTTTCATCTTTTCACCATAAAAGGCAGAACTGTTTACAAAACCAACATCTGCAGCGGTTGTCGCAAACTGTAAGGCTTGCGAAATGCTCTCGCCATACACTAGCTTTGATTCGATTTTTTCATACACCTTTGCGTTTTTAAAGGCCTCAATACTCGCTGTTCCATAAGGCGCTGTTTTAGGGTTAGCCAAAGCGATTTTTTCAATGCTAGCACTCTCTAAAAGCGCCACTCCTTTACTCAAATCAACCCCTCTTGTGCTCACCATCGCTAAAGCACCACTGGCGTAAACCATAGGTTTTGTGACTGCCCATTTTTCTGCGTACAATGTTTCAGGGAAATTCATATCGGCACTCATGAAAATATCAAAAGGCGCACCTGCTTTGATTTGTGTTGCAAATTTGCCACTCGCACCTAAAACTGTATTGACTTTCGTATGAGGATTTGTTTTAACAAACTCGGCTTTAAGCGCTTCAATCGCATCACTCAAATTTGCCGCAACCGCAACGCTAATCTCACCCGCAAGCAAAGAGACCGATAAAGCCATACTACTAAGTAAAATTTTCAACATAAGAACTCCTTTTTATTTTCCAATAATAATACTGCTTGATTTGATAATCGCACAGACCGATGAGCCGACATTAAATCCTAAGCGCTTCACAGACTCAGACGTTATCGTCGCAACAATAACATCCCCCTCACCAACATCCATACTCACCTGCGCATTGACATCTCCAAATTTGATATCACAAACGATACCTTTAAGAACATTGCGCGCACTCGTAGCGATGTTGTCATTACTCGCCACTAAAACCGACGAAGCCTTGATGACGCCAACTACTTCATCCCCCACACATAAACCCATCTCTTCCACAGCGGAATTGGTAATGGTCGAGACTAAAATCACACCACTTTTAAGCACAATATGAATTTCTGCATTGACCTTAGCCTGTTTTATCTCGCCGATTTTTCCCATCAGCTGATTTCGCGCACTGATTTGCATGGCAATCCTTTGTAAGTTTTTCATATGTTCAATATTAAATTCTGAGATATGTGAAAGCGTTTTGATAAACCGCTCATACTCATGCTTTAAGATAGTGTAGTTATTAACCATCTCTTGTCCAAGGACTGTAAGCGTCGTTCCGCCCCCTCCACTCCCCCCTGTTACTTTCACGACTAAAGGATTATGTGAAAGATTGTTCATGGTATCAACGGCTTCCCATGCCGCTTTATAGCTAAGCCCTACTTTTTTCGCAGCACTGCTAATAGAGCCAAATTCTCCAATCGCTTCTAGGAGACGAATACGTTTTTCAAGAAGCTCTGGTTTATCAAATTGCATAACACCTAGCATTGTTATCCTTATATAGTCATAGTATATAACGCTGACAAAAGTATAGCGTTATAACCTTAAAAGATATAACGCTTATTGTTTAAAAAATAGCCATCGTTTAAAAATTAATCCCTATGTGCCGATTTAAAAGCAAGTTTTTAAGAAGTTTTGACTAAAATCTCTAAGCGCTTATAAGCCTCATCCCACACATGAAAGAGTCGTATGATTGGTAAATTCCTAACATTTTTTTGCAGCACCCTTGTTTTAACATCCTCTTTAAATGCTATGTACCTTGATAAAGAAACATCTGAACGCATTAAAAAAAATGTCGATGCGATTATCGCGAAAGATATGACCTCTAAGCAACTTATCTTTTCTAAAGACGCTCATAAAGTCAATCAGCCAGCAAGTTTAACCAAAATCATGACGGCTATTTTAGCCATTGAAAGTGGCAAAATGAATGATGTTGTGACCATCACAAAGCCAATGATTCAAGTAGAACCTACCAAAGCAAACTTGCGTGTGGGTGAAAAATTTTATTTGAGAGACTTGGTCAAAGCGGCGATGGTGATGTCGGCAAACGATGCGGCAATGGCAATAGGGGTTTATTTGGGTGATGGTGACGTTGATAAATTTGCGGGCATGATGAATCAAAAAGCAAAAAAAATCGGTATGAAAAATACTAATTTTACTAATCCTTGTGGCTTTGACATCGGAAACCACTACTCTACAGCGCAAGATTTATTAGCAATGAGTGAATATGCCATTAAAAATAGCGCTTTTAATGAGATGGCAAAACTAAAACGACACGACTTCAAATCCCTCAACACCAAACGAAATTATGCCGCTTATACACATAATAAACTGCTGAACAATTATAAATACGCTGTGGGCATCAAAACAGGTTTTACACAAAAAGCAGGTCCTTGTTTAATCGCACGTGCGCAAAAAGATGGCAGAGATGTTTTAGTAGTCATGCTTAACTCTGAACAACGTTGGAGAGATATTCGTACTATCTTTGATGATGTTCTCCCTGGTGTAACGCAGACAAACGAAAAACCTCAAAAGCTTGCCCCTACGAAAAAACAAGCCCAACAACCGAAGAAAAAAACAACAAAGAAAACAACCCAAAAAGTCGCATAAGCCTTTTACGAAGCGACTCTTTAAAGAGTCGCTCTTACTTTATTTTCCTAAACTTTTTGCCCTCTCATACGAAGCTTCCATTGCTTTGATAAAACTATCTCGCACGCCACCTTCTTCCAATTTGGCATATCCTGCTACTGTTGTTCCAGCAGGGGACATCACTTTATCTTTTAAAAGTGAAGGATGTTCATTTTTCAACACTTCACCCATGCCTTCAAGCAATGCCGCAATCATAGGATAGGTCAGCTCTCGCTTCATTCCCAAATTGACAGCGCCATCACTTAGTGCTTCTGCAACAAGAGCCATCCACGCAGGCGCGCACCCTGTTAAACCCATAGCGATATCAAGCTCTTTTTCACTCTCTACCCAAAAACACCTTCCAATAGTACTTAAAATCTCAATGGCGCTCTCTTTAAACGAAGCATCACCACATAAAGAGGTTGCTGATTTGCACACCAATGCCGCCATGTTTGGCATGGAACGGATATACTGCTTTGCCTTAATACCGCTTCTAAGTGTTTCTAGCTTTACTCCTGCCATAATAGAGATAACCGCTTCTGCAACCCCTTGGGTTTGAAGTCCACCAAAGGCTTGTGGCTTAATCGCTAAGATAACAACATACCCTTCCAACGAAGGAATGTCTTGAACAATTTTAAGTGATGGATACTGCTCTTTTAAGGTATGTGCTCTACTGTTTTCGCGTTCAACAACGGTAATGTCTTTTACATGTAAGCCTTGAAGCATCGCTCCACCCATATTTCCAGCACCTATTAAGAGTAGTTTCATCATCTCTCCTCGTTTTTGAAAAATTATAGCTGATTCATCGTTACAATTTGTTAATATGCTTCAAGGTATAATTTTCCTACTATTTATCATGGAGTTTGAATGAAACACGCCTGTCAACTAGCCTCTTTGGGCTTAGTTTTTTTATTAAGTGGGTGTATTGCTCCCACACCGCCTCCTCTTCCCACGCCCCCAACTCAAACTATGCAAACCGATACGTGGTGGATGGAGTTAGGTGATAAGCACTTTGACCTCCTTGTGTCTGATGCTTTAAGAGAGAGTTTAAGCTTAAAAGCCGCTAAAGAGCGCATCTTGCAAGCCTACGCGACAGTTCATAATAAACAAGCACTCAAAGGTCCTTCCTTAGCAGCTAGCATGGGAGCCAGTGTTCAAGAAGAGCTCAAAGGTGTCGAATCGTATCAAGACAGCTACACAGCAACCCTCAGTGCTTCGTATGAAATCGATATTTTTGGTAAGAAAAATGACGCGTTAAACGCCGCAGAAGCCTCTTTTTTAGCCTCTTTTGAAGCCTTACATGTTAGTAGCATTTCTCTTGTGGCTGAACTAGCAAATGCGTGGTACACTCTTGGGTATAAAAAACAAAGTTTGTCCCTTTTAGAAGAACAATTAAACGTTGCGCGCAAAATTCTTAGCATCGCAAAGCTCAAACACCAAAGCGGAAAGAACTCCATCACCGATGTGTGGCAACAAGAACAGTACATCGCCTCTTTAAAAACTCAACAAACAACACTTCAAGGCGATATTGAGGCACAAAAACGCTCCATCAACCTTCTGTTGGGTCGCTCAGTACTCAGTCCTCTTCCTCTTGAATCACACGCAAAGCTTATCACACTCCCACCTCAACCTGAAGTGGGTATTCCTGCGATAAGACTGCTGGGTCGTCCTGATGTAAAACAAGCTTATTATAACCTTCTAGCTTCCAACGCCTCTTTAGCCGAAGCCATTAAAAACCAATACCCAAGCCTCAACGTTTCGCTCTCTCTTAGCAGTACAAAAACCGTAGCGCAGTTCTCAGACCTCCTTGATACTATTTTAGGCTCAGCCGTTGCAAGTCTTAGTGGTACGCTCTTTGATGGCGGTTCAAAAGAGGCCCTCGTCATTCAAGCCCATGCGCTTTCAAAAGAGCGATCACTTAGCTATAAACAAACCATGCTACAAGCTTTTTACGATGTCAATGAGGCATTGGAGCGTGAAAAAAATCTTGAGGTTTATATGCGCCAATTAAGCCATCGCACAACGCTTGCAAACGCTATCTTAGAGCGTCAAAGTGAAAAATACCTCTTTGGCGTTGTGGAGTATTTAAGTGTTTTAAACGCGCAACAAAGTTTACAAGAGTTACAACAAACAGCGCTTTCCAAACACCTTGAACACATCAAATACCGCATCGCCTTGCACCGTGCTTTAGGTGGTGGCTTTATCCAACATGACATTGAAAAAGAATGGAGAAATTATGATAACTAAAAAAATTTTACTCAATATCGCTGTCTCAGCACTTGTGATTGTCTTAGGAGGGATTGGCATCAAATACCTTTTATTTAGTGCACCCAAAGCCCAAATGCAAAAACCAGCCGCTAGCGGAGTGATGGTAGAGACCACAACGATAAAGCCAACCTCTCACGATGTCATCATCTCTTCCATAGGCACGGTCGAAGCCTCTTCTAAAACCACGCTTAGCGCTAAAGTTTCTGGGAAAATCATCCAAACAAGCCCTTCATTTATTCCTGGTGGTATCGTTAAAAAAGGCGAAATTCTAGCCCAAGTCGATAAAAATGACTATGAGTTCGCTCTCGCCCAAACCAAGGCTCAACTAGACTCTGCCAAAGCCAGCGAGCAAATAGAACTTGGACAACAAGCCTCAGCACTCAAAGAACTTGAACTTTCAGGACTCAATCCCACAGGACTCAATCGCTCACTCATACTACGTGAGCCACAACTCGCACAAGTTAAAGCGAACATCGCACATCTTGAAGCTTCCTTGCTCAATGCAAAAAACAACCTAAAAGAGAGTGCTATTAGCGCTCCTTATGATGGTATTATCACCAAAAAATCAGCCGAACTTGGTAGTTTTATCACCTCTCAAAGCAGTGTGGCTGAAATCGTTGCAATAAACAGTTTTTGGCTCTATGCAAGCATTCCAACAGCGTACCTCTCGTTTTTAGACACACTCTCAAATAAAGAGCTTTCATCTTTACATGTAACGCTTTCTAACTCCAAAAAAACCTTAGATTTTAATGCACGAATCATCAAACTTTTACCTGAATTAGATGCAACAACAAAACAAGCTAGAGTCATTATTGAGATTTTAGACCCTTTGAGATTGCAAAAAAAAGAAAATTCTCCACATCAAACACTTCTCTTAGGCGATACCCTCAACGTAGAAATCCATGCCAAACAGTATGAGAATGCCTTAGTGATCCCCACGCAATTTTTACGCGCCAATAACACCGTTTGGGTCATGAGCAAAGAGAATAAACTGACCATCAAACCCGTAGAAGTCATCGCCAAAGACGAGAAAAGTGTTCTACTCGCAAAAGGGATTAGTCCTGAGGATAAAATCATCACGACTTACTTAACCACTGCGGTTGAGGGTATGGATGTCATTGACGTTGCTGCCATGAAAAAAGCGAAAAAAGGCGAATGATGCTAAGTCAAAAAGAGCCTGATTCTATCATCGGATGGTTGGTTAAAAACAAAGTTACCGCAAATATCATTATGCTCATCTTTCTGCTAGGTGGCGTGTATATGAGTCTTTTCATCAAAAAAGAGGTATTTCCTGAGTTTGATTTGGACATGGTCACGATTTCTGTTGCCTATCCAGGAGCGAGTCCTGAAGAGGTGGAACAAGGCATCGTTTTAGCCATTGAAGAAAAAATCCGTAGCATTGAAGGGGTAAAGGAAGTCACCGCTACAGCAAAAGAGAACAGTGCGAGCATTATTGCCGAGCTTTTAGAAAAAGGGAATAAAACCAAAACCTACCAAGATATCCAACAAGCAGTCGATAGTATCTCAACATTTCCTGAAGATGCTGAAAAACCTATTATCTCGATGAGTTCACGTAAACGTCGCGTGGTCTCACTAGCGATTACTGGCGATAATGACCCTCATGTTTTAAGAGAATTTGCTGAAAAAACACGCGATAGACTTTTACAAAGTTCAAACATCAGCCAAGTGGAACTTGTTGGCGTTAAAACCCATGAGGTTGAAATCACGCTTGATAAACTTGCCATGCAAAAGTATGGTTTATCGATTCAAAATGTCTCAGACATCATCGCAAAAGAGTCCGTAGAACTCTCTGGTGGCAGTATTAAAACCACTTCTGGAGAAATTTTACTACGTGTTAAAACACGTAAAATCAACGCACAAGAATTTTCCAAACTTCCAATTCTTACCAGCAATACAGGCGTAAGTGTCACTTTAGGCGAAATTGCCACCCTTGCCAACACATTTTACGATGACAACACCGCTTACACCTACAATAACAAACCCGCCATCGAAATCGAAGTGTACCGCTTAGGCGCAGAAACACCCAAAAGTGTCTCGAAAGCAACGATGGATGTTGTCGAAGTGTTAAAAAAAGAGCTTCCAACCCCTTACACTATTGTAATTAACGATGATAACTCTAAAACGTACGATGCGAGGCTTGAACTGTTATTGAAAAATGGTGCTGTTGGGCTTTTGCTTGTTTTGGTTATCTTGACGATTTTCTTAGAATTTAAACTTGCTTTTTGGGTGGCGCTTGGTATTCCAACGTCATTTTTAGGCTCACTGCTTTTCTTAGAGTATTTTGGTATCTCGATCAATATGATCTCCATGTTTGCCTTTATCATCGCTCTTGGTATCGTCGTGGACGATGCGATTATTGTGGGTGAGAATATTTACGAATACAAACAACGGGGTATGAACTACATTGACGCGGCGATTCAAGGAACCAAAGATATCGCACTGCCTGTCACTTTTAGTATTATTACCAATATTGTTGCCTTTATCCCTTTGATGTTTTTACCAGGAACGCTGGGTAAAATATTTTATGCGATTCCCATCGTTGTTTCAACGGTTTTTGCAATATCGTGGTTAGAGTCTATCGTTATTTTACCAGCGCATCTTGCCTTTAAAGAAAAAGTCTCGCAAACAGGCGTGGTTCACTTTTTACATGTAAACCAACAAAAGATGGCGATGGCGTTTAATCGTTGGGTTGAAAATGTCTATCAACCTTTTTTAAAATTTTGTATCAACAATCGCTACACCACGATTACCATCGGTATTGTTTTATTGGTTATTGTTTTAGCTTATGCTAAAAGCGGGCGACTTGGCTTTGAGATGATGCCACGTGTCGAGTCCAACCGTGCCGTCGCATATGTAAGCGTTCCTATCGGAGCTCCTCGTACGACGATAGAAGCCATCAATCAAAAGCTTATTCTCGCAGGATTAAAAACCATCGAAGATGTCAATGAACCCAACCTCAATCAAGGCTACAAAAGCCAAATCAATGAAAACTCCATCCAAGTGACATTTTACCTTATCGATGAGCAACAACGCGCCATCTCTACCGGTGAGTTTAATGAACGATGGCGTAAAAACATCGGTATACTCTCTGGCGTTGACTCTTTGGTTCTTAAAAAGGATATTGGAGGACCAGGAGGTGGGCGCTCTGCTTTAACCGTAGAGTTAAGCCATCGAGATATTCACCTGCTTGAAAGTGCTGCCAATGAGTTAGCGGAACATCTAAAAACATTTTCCATTGCGAAAGATATTGACAATGGCATTGCAACGGGAAAACGCCAAATTGATTTTGAACTGCTTCCTTTGGGTCAAAAGTTGGGCTTAAGTGCGTATGAAATCGCGCGTCAAGTCCGCTACAGTACCTATGGAAAAGAGTCCATCCGTGAGCAACAAGGGCGTAACGAAGTCAAAATCATGGTCAGACAAAGTGAGCATGAGCGCAGTAGCCTTCAAGCCATTGATGAAATCACCATCAAAACACCTTCTGGCGGCTTTGTTCGTCTGGGTGACGTGGCGCGTAGTATCGAGGGAAATGCTTACACGAAGATTTTTAGACGAGACGGAAAACGGGTGATAAATGTTACTGCAAATGTCGAACCTGAGCGCAACACGCCTCAAATCATCGCCTCCCTTGATACAGACTTTATCCCTTTGCTTCAGCAAAAATATCCTGAACTTGAAATCTCCTACCAAGGCAGGCAAGCCGAAGCTAAAGAGAGTGGTCAAAGCTTGATGACAAGTTTTATCCTTGTGCTTGCGATTTTGTATATCATGCTTGCCATTCCCTTTGCGAGTTATACCCAACCGCTCATTATTATGTTAGCTATTCCTTTTGGTATTGTGGGTGCATTTTTGGGGCATTTACTCTTAGGCTATAGCCTTAGCATGATAAGCATCATGGGCATTGTCGCCTTGTGTGGTGTGGTGGTGAATGATACGCTCGTGATGGTCGATTACGCCAATCAAATGCGAAAAGAGGGGCATAAGCCTTATGAAGCAATTGTTTTAGCGGCAACCAGACGTTTTCGTCCTATCTTTTTAACCACGGCTACTACGTTTGGCGGTTTAGCGCCTATGATTTATGAGACCTCTATCCAAGCGAAATTTATGATCCCAATGGCAATCTCTTTGGGTTATGGTATACTTTTTTCAACGGTTATTTCATTGATTTTTGTGCCTGCTATGTATCTTATGCTTGAAGATGTAAAGTCTCTTTTTCAAAAGGCTGATTGATGTCTAGACTCATTTCGCTGGTCTCTATTTCCCTTCCGTCGTTGCTTCCACGCCATGAAATAGAGATACGACTTGAGTGTTCGTTTAAAAAAGGAATCGAAAAAGCCTTTTATACCGAGTACCGAGGAACGTACCTTATCTATACCCCTTTTAATGTCCTCACCTTTATCAATTGGGACAAAGAAGCAATGCTAGAAGCCCTTAAGAAGCTTGATGTTCCTGAAGCACATCGGTATGAACACACAACACTTTACCAAGACTATCCTATCTACATCGATGCTTCATTATCTAAGGCTTGCCACGTTACCAATGAGTCCATTACCTTAAAAGAGGCATCTCCCCTCTCTTTGATTATTATCGCTTTGGTGATTTCACAAAGTGTGGGGCTTGAAAAACATGAACAAGATTTAGAAAAGCACTTTGCGAGGAGCCGTCGACTCTTGGATATGACGAAGGGACACTCGCTCATCAAGCGTTCTAAATTAGCGCAATTTGCGAAGGAGCTAACCTTCATACGCCATGCGATGCTAACCGATCTTTTTTTACTCGACAAACCCAATATTTTATGGGACAACGCTGAGGCAGAAGATCTCTACAACCGCCTTGCTTCTATTTTAGAGCTTAAAGATCGTTTTGAGATTGTTGCGTTTAAACTCAGTAACCTCAAAGATGATATCGCTCGAGTGCTCAACCTTATCAATCACAAGCACAGTGAATTTTTAGAGTGGATTATTATCATTCTTATCGGTATTGAAATCGTCGTGATGGCGGTAGAGTTTTTTAAACATTAGGAGTGTGAGCCATGCTTCAGCTAAATCTTATCTCCATCGCACTGCCTAAACTTTTTACCCGTCAAACGATAGAAACATCTTTAGGCTGTTCTTTACAAAAGGGGATTGAAAAAGCATTTTTTGCACACGAGCAAGAGCGTTACATCGTTTTTACGCAGTTTAATGTCATCACTTTTATCAACTATTCCCGTGAAGCTATTCTCGAAGCCTTGCATAAACTGCCTCTTAAACATGCGCATCGCTATGAAGAGTTTTATCTTTATCAAGATTATCCTATTCGTATTGACGCTAATTTGAGCGTTACATGTAAAATCAACAATGACTACATTTTACTCAAAATCCCCTCACCTCTGTTCCTTCTTATTATCGCCCTTGTTGTTTCTCAAAGTGTGGGGCTTGAGAAGCATGAAAAAGCGTTAGAAATCTATTTTGAACAAAGCAAACAGTTGATTGAACTAAGCAGTAGCTATTCGCCCTTAAAACGAGCGCACCTTACACGCTTTGCCAGTGAGCTGACCCTCATCCAATACGACATGGTGACTGAACTTTTTTTGCTTGATAAACCCAATATTTTATGGGAAAATGAAGAAGCGGAAAATCTCTACAATGAACTCTCATCCATGCTAGAGCTTAAAGATCGCTATGAGATTGTCGAATACAAACTAAGAGGGCTTAAAGATGATATCGACATGGTGCTAGATCTGTCTAACCATAAACACAGCGAAGTGCTTGATTGGGTGGTTATCATCTTTATTGCCATCGCTATTGGGATTATGTTGCTTGAATTTATCCTTGCTTAACCAACTTTTTAACGAGCTTTCGCACCAAAGGCACAACGGTCATCACCGCAGGAAATGCTACGATAAAGGCTCTCCAAAAGGCTTGAAGCCATAAAATAATAAAATTGTCCACCAACCCAACGTTAATAAACGTAATCACAAACGACATTAAAAAACTCATAAACAGTGACATAAAAAAAGCAAATGTCACAAACTCATACTTCTTTGGAATCAAACTTCTCTCCTAAAATGCGAACTTCTCTTTGCGGAAATGGAATTGTAATACCATTTACATGTAAAGCAGTATAAATGGCAAGATTAACTTCGTATTGGCTCTTAAAAAAACTTTTTGTGGGTACCCAGTAACGAAGCCCTAGCTCAATAGCGCTATCGCCAAACTTCGCGATGCCAACCACGGGCTTGTGCTCTTTTGAAACCTCATCAAACGAGTCAAGAACCCCTTTGATAATCTCAATCGCCTTTTGAGGATTTCCCTCATACGCCACACCAATGACCGCCTCAACGACACGAAACTCAAATGAGTTGACCAATATATCGCCTATCATCTGTTTGTTAGGCACGGTGATAAGTTCTTCGTCTTCATTTCGTAAGGCGGTGTAGGCAAGTTTTATCTCCTCTACCACGCCATACACTCCTGCGACGGAGAGTGTATCGCCCACTTTAAAAGGACGGTTGATGATGAGCAAAACCCCTGCGGCATAGTTTGACACACTGCCTTGAAGCGCTAAACCCGCCGTCAAAGAAACCGCACCAATGGCAGCGATAAAGGGAGCGATAGAAATCCCAATTTTTCCCAATGCCACGACAACCATCGCCGCTAAAACCAACACCTTAGCCACACTTGCCAAAAAGCGAGCCAGTGTCATATCAAAATGATTTTTCTCAAAAATACGCATCAAAAGCGCATACACATACTT
Organism: Sulfurospirillum sp.; assembly: GCA_018058685.1. Taxonomy (GTDB): domain Bacteria; phylum Campylobacterota; class Campylobacteria; order Campylobacterales; family Sulfurospirillaceae; genus Sulfurospirillum. The sequence goes on along the minus strand of JAGOZL010000003.1, from coordinate 212 downwards.
CGAAGCAAACCAGCCCAAAAGCACGATAATAAATGCTCCAATGAGCTGAAAACTGTACGTCGTTAAAAACTCAATGACGATGTTATAAAACTTTTGAAGACTCTGAAGCTCTTTTTCCATCACACAGCCTTTGTCATGATTTGGAGTATTATAACAAAGCTTTACATGTAAATATCAAACCGCCAAAAAAGAGCTATCAACCACTCTTAAAA
>JAGOZL010000085.1:2293-6759 GCA_018058685.1 Sulfurospirillum sp. | reverse complement strand
TAAACCAAAGACAAATGCGCTATAGCGTGAACGCATCAGAGCTTCACACGTTGGGGCATTATGATTTTTATGATAGGGTTCGCAACAGTTTTCATAGGGTTTTTGAGAGCCACAGGGGCAAAGATTTGTTTTTTTCATGATGTTTTGTTCCTTTTACATGTAAGGCTGTTAAACCTTACATGTAAAATTGAGTTACCCTTCTCTCAACGCTTTAGCAATGAGTTCTATCGGGTTTTTAAAGATAACATCGACTTTTTGTCCGTGCATAGCATCACTTAACTGCATTCTACACGCGCTACACTCAGCACTCACGTATTCAGCCCCCGTCTCTTTGATCATCGCGGCTTTTGGAAGTCCTGCGGCTTTGGCAAAACGGTAGTTGCCTGTTTGCATGGTAACCCCTCCAAAACCACAACAGCGGTTAGGGTCGCTCATCTCTTTTAAGATGTAGTTTTTAGACAAGAGATTGCGTGGCTCTTTCCATATCCCTTGCATTTTTCTCGCATGACACGGGTCGTGATAGGTGATGCTTTCATTGATGCGTGATTTGGTCGCTAAAATCTCAGCTAAATTGGTCTTTTTTTCTAAGTATTCGGTTGCCATAAAGATGTGTGGAGCAATCGCTTTTGCTCTGGCTTGCCACTCAGGTTGGTCGTGAAAAAAGTGTACATAGTCTGCTTTTATCATCGCACTACAGGTCGCTTCTGGGATGATGATGGCGTCTAACTCATCCTTAAAACCCTCAATATACTCGATGTTAAATTTTGCAAGTGCATCCACACTGTCAAAATCTCCTGTAAAGTATTGGGGTGCACCACAGCATTTTTGCTGTTTGATAAGGTACGCATCAATCTCTAAGACTTTTAAAATTTCAAGTAACGACTTACCGATATCGGTGTACATGTAGTTTGCCAAACACCCGATAAAAATACCCACTTTCCCTTTGCCTCCATTATAAATGACATCAGGGTGTGAGTTGAGAAATGTTTTTTTCTTCAAACTTGGGAAAAGTCTGTCCATCTTAATAATAGGAAAATTACGCAAATACATCGAACTTTGCTTCTCCACCATTTTAAACCCGCACGTTTGAAACATGTACCCAAAGCGTGCCAGAACGTCCATGATATTGCGGTTGCGAAGCAAGAAAAACGCCAGTTTTTTATACCACGCCAGACCAAATTTTTGACGAATATCGTTACGGACTTGCTCGATGAGCATATCGACGGGTAAATCATTGGGGCAGACATCCACACAATTGGTACACAAAAAACAGCTCTCAAAAATGTTTTTTGCGTTTTTATCTAACTCCAATTCGCCTCGTTGATACGCTCCTAAAAGGTCTAAAAAACCTCTTGGGCTGGTCACTTCATCACGGTTGACTTCGTGAATGGTACAGACAGGAATACACTTACCACACTTGACACAGGCATCACTCGTTACATTAAATTTAAACATGGTTATACCGTTTTACTGAAGCGACGTTTGTCTTCAGGGATTTTTTTCAAGTAAGCATCAAAAGGCATGACGATATTGCGGATAAGCAGTGTACCCGTTGTGTTCACAAAAATCTTTTTGTTCTCTTTATCAACCACAACCAATTCCTCTTCAACAAATGGTTTTAACGCTTCAATTGCATCGGCAAAATAGTCAAAAAAGTTGATACCAAAAGCGTTTTCAATGCCTTCGATATTGAGTTTAAAGTTACTCATCATCTCCATGATGACCGCTTTGCGAAGCACATCATCCGCACTTAGAACAAGCCCTCGATGCACAGGCAGTTTTCCCTCATCGATGGCTTTTTCATACGCATCCATCTCTTTGTAGTTTTGAACGTAATGCGCTATACCTTCACCAATACTGGTTAAACCAACACCAATGAGGTCTGCGCCACCTTTAGTAGTATAGCCTTGGAAATTACGGTGCAACTCCCCTTTTTCAATGGCTAAGAAAAGTTCATCATCAGGTTTTGCGAAGTGATCCATCCCTATCATCTTATAACCGTGGCTCTCCAAATAATCAATCGTATAGCGCATGATGGCAAGTTTAACACTGGGGTGCGGTAGGGTCGTCTCATCGATTTTGCGCATCGACTTTTTCATCCATGGCACGTGTGCATAGTTAAAAACCGCTAAACGCGTCGGGTCTAGGGAAACCGCCAAACGAAGGGTCTCTTGAAACGTCTCAAACGTTTGATAAGGAAGCCCATAAATCAAATCCATGTTAATCGACTTAATCCCTGCATTTTTAGCAATCGTAACGGCATTTTGTGTGACATCGTAAGGCTGAATACGGTGAATTGCTTTTTGAACCTCATCGTTAAAGTCTTGTACCCCATAGCTGATGCGATTAAAGCCATTGCTCGTCAGTACATTTAACTGCTCATCACTTAAAAAACGAGGGTCGATTTCACAGCTGATTTCGGCATCATGACTAAAATTTTTAAAATACTTTTTAATCGAAGCGATGATGCGTGTCAGTTGTTCGGTGCTAAAAAATGTCGGTGTTCCGCCACCAAAATGCAACTGAATCACTTCACGTGAAGTATCAAGATGTGTGCTTAAAATCGCTAACTCTTTTTCCAAATAGTCAATATAGCGCTCTTTTTTATCTTCTTTGCTGGTATAAACCACATTACAGCCACAAAAATAACAGGCACTTCGGCAAAAAGGAAGATGAAAATATAAAGAAAGCGGACGTGTTTTATCTTGTTTTTCTAAAATTTCCACATACTCTTTAGCACCAAAACCCTCGTGAAATTCAGGAGCGGTAGGATAAGAGGTGTATCTAGGACCTGGTTTGGAGTATTTCGAAAATTTGTCAAAATCAATCATAATGTCCCTTTTGTGTTTTGGGCGGATTGGATGACATTCACACCCTCAGAGAGGTAAAAATCTTGTAGGTTTAAAAAGAGATTGGGGTGCTCTTTTTTGATTTTTTGAATCACCTTGTCAAAATCCACCGCTGTTTTTTTCTGCTTTTTAATCTCTTCCATCGCCACCGCCCAGACATCGTTAAAATCAAGCGGTAATTGCTGTAAAATACTTTTTTCAAGCTTCAATGAAAAAGCTTCTTGTTCCATCTGTCTAAAATTTTCAACAATCTTTGTGAGCGAGTCCATGGAAAGAAGTGCATGCAGTTTTTGCTTCTCATCCATAACAAGCCATGGCTCTTTTTTGCTGTTCCAACTGCCACTTTTTAAACGCAATAGCTTTGTATCGGTATCATCTGTAGCTTCTATCTCTAACAAGGTTCGCTCTTTAGGCTTGGTTACACTTAAACTTTTTGATATCTTGTCAATCATCATTAACTCTTTATTTTTCTTCTTAGTCATCATTTACCTGTGCTTATCAAGCCATACCATCACGGCTTTTTGGGCATGAAGACGGTTTTCTGCTTCATCAAAAATCTCATCGGCATGGGCTTCAAAGACACTCTCGCTTACTTCATAATCACGATACGCCGGCAAACAATGCAAGAATATAGCATCTTTATCCGCCAAAGACATCATAGCATCATCAACCATATATCCTTGAAAATCTGCCACACGTTTGGCTTTTTCCGCCTCTTGCCCCATGGAAACCCATGTATCGGTGGTGACAACAGTAGCACCTGCAATCGCCTCTTTTGGGTCATTGCTAATTTTAATAATGGCTCCACTTGTCTTAGCAAAGCTAAGCGCATCGCCTAAAATCTTAGCATCCACCTCATACCCTTTTGGCGTTGCGATGCGTAGCTCAAAGCCTAGCTTGGAAGCCATCATGAGCCATGAATGGGTCATATTATTCCCATCTCCTACATACGCTACGATTGGGTTTTTATCTTTTCCATATTCCACCATCGTCATATAATCTGCCATCAGTTGCACAGGATGGTAGCTATCACTCAACCCACTAATCACAGGAACACGAGAATACTGTGCAAACTCTTCTAAAGTGCTTTGTGCGAAGGTGCGAATCATCACCATATCCACCATACGGCTAATCACGCGCGCAGTATCTTTCATCGGCTCTCCACGTCCAAGTTGCAAGTCATTTGAGGATAAAAAAAGTCCTTTTCCTCCAAGCTGATGCATGCCTACTTCAAAACTCACACGAGTTCTTGTACTGCTTTTTTCAAAAATCATCCCGAGTGTTTGGTCTTTCAAATAGGGCACATATTTTTTTGCTTTCGCCTCTTTTTTAATGGCAATCGCTAAATCAATCATCTCTAAAATTTCTTCTTTTGAAAAATCTTTTAATGTCAAAAAATGTCTCATTTTGTTCTCCTTAAAACGTCTGCTACCTCTTTAGCATGATAACTGATGATAATATCCGCTCCCGCACGTTTGAACGCAAGCATTGTTTCCATCATTACACGCTCATAATCAATCACACCCGCTTTTGCCGCCGCTTTAAGCATCGCATACTCTCCACTGACGTTATAAACGCATAAGGGTAAAGAGGTGGCATTGCGTACATCACGAATCA
>JAGOZL010000085.1:0-2193 GCA_018058685.1 Sulfurospirillum sp. | reverse complement strand
GTTTCCATCATTACACGCTCATAATCAATCACACCCGCTTTTGCCGCCGCTTTAAGCATCGCATACTCTCCACTGACGTTATAAACGCATAAGGGTAAAGAGGTGGCATTGCGTACATCACGAATCACATCAAGATAGGCTAATGCTGGTTTTACCATCAAGATATCCGCTCCTTGCATCTCATCTTCGACAGACTCTGCAATGGCTTCTCTGCGATTGGCTGGATCCATTTGGTAGGTTTTTCTATCACCAAAAGAGGGTGCTGATTCGGCTACATCGCGAAACGGTCCATAATAGGCACTGGCAAATTTGGTCGAATAACTCATAATCGGAAGATTGATAAATCCTTCACTATCAAGAGCTTCCCGTAAGACTTCTATCATCCCATCCATCATGCCAGATGGTGCTATCATGTCCACACCTGAACGTGCATGAACGAGCGCTTGTTTGGCTAGAATTTCTAAGGTTGCATCGTTATTGACACTCTCATGTTTCATGTCTAAAATGCCACAATGTCCATGGTCGGTAAATTCACAAAAACACAAATCGGTTGTGACAAACATCGTTGGGTAGCTTTTTTTGATGGCTTTAACCGCACTCGCGATAATGCCATGTTCACACAGCGCATCGCTTCCCACGCTGTCTTTGACTTCTGGAATACCAAATAAGATAATGGAGTTAATGCCAAGTTCTTGTAAATTTCCACACTCTTTTAAAATCTCATCCAAACTCATCTGATAAACCCCTGGCATTGAGCTTATCTCTTTTTTAATGCCTTCCCCACTTTTGACAAACAACGGATAGATAAAATCATCCATACTTAAGTGTGTTTCACGAACGAGTGAGCGTAACGTTGCATTCATGCGAAGTCGTCTAAATCTTTTAAACATTCTCTTGCCTTATCTTTGTTAAAATTAGATTTTCGTTATAAAAAGTAGTGATTTTAGCATAACTGGATATAAAACAAAATGAAAATCGACATTTCAGAGGTTGCAAACCTCCCTTCCCGCTTTGGAACATTTAAAATTCAATCCTTCAAAGAGGGCATCAAAGAGCATTTAGTCATCTATAAAGAGCCTTTACATGTAAATCCGCTCGTGCGTATTCACAGCGAATGTTTAACGGGTGATACCATCGGAAGTTTAAAATGCGACTGCCGTGACCAACTCGAATACGCACTCAAACTGATTGAAAAAGAAGGTGGCATGGTGATTTATTTGCGTCAAGAAGGACGAAATATCGGGCTTTTAAATAAAGTCAATGCTTATGCCCTTCAAGATAAAGGCTTTGATACCATCGAAGCCAACCATCAATTAGGCTTTAAAGCCGATGAGCGTACCTACGAAATTGTTGTCTTTATTTTAAAGCATTTTGGGATTAACGCTATTCGTCTTTTAACGAATAATCCACGCAAATTAGAGAGCCTCAAAGGTATTGAAATTACGGAGCGCGTGCCTGTGGTGATAGAATCAAACACGTTTAATGAGGGCTATTTAAAAACCAAAAAAGAGCAGATGGGACATCTGTATTAAAAAGGAGACGTGATGCTAAAGGAGTTCAAAAACTTCCTTATTAAAGGCAATGTGGTCGATATGGCGGTAGGTTTTATCTTTGGTGCGGCGTTTGCCACGGTGGTCAAATCATTGGTCACGAACATCATCATGCCTCCTGTGGGTTTATTATTGGGCAATGTTGATTTTTCCTCTTTGTTTATCGCTCTTGATGGTAAAGAGTATATCTCTTTAGCAGACTTAGACAAAGCAGGTGCTCCCGCCATAAAATTGGGTGTCTTTTTCAATGACGCTATCTCTTTTGTTATCTTAGGTTTTGTCATGTTTATGATGATAAAAGGGTATGGGAAACTCATGAAAAAAGAAGAAGTCCCAACACCTGAACCCACAACAAAAGCATGTTCAGAGTGTGCAATGGAAATTCCTCTTGCCGCTAAAAAATGCCCCTATTGCCACGAAACACAACACTAATATTTTCTTAAAGGGTGTTTTAAACCACCCTTTTCTTCTCTTTTTCACAACCTCTTTTTTTTACATGTAAATCATTTTTTTTAGTTAAACCACCTCATTAATTACTCATTTTTTTCCGTTAAGCTTCTCCCATAAAAATAAATTTTACATTTTTAACGTAATTTTTATTTAAGATTAAATCATGGAGTTTGATGATGAAAAAAAGTACTGC
>JAGOZL010000024.1 GCA_018058685.1 Sulfurospirillum sp. | reverse complement strand
AGGGATGGTGCGGATAAAGAGACTCGAACTCCCATGCCTCTCGGCACCAGATCCTAAGTCTGGCGTGTCTACCAATTTCACCATATCCGCACACAACAGTAGTAAATTTTGCGAAGCTTTAGCTTCGTCTTAAAGGTGGTACGCCCTACACGATTCGAACGTGTGACCTACGCCTTAGAAGGGCGTTGCTCTATCCAGCTGAGCTAAGAGCGCATCTGTTCGGAGTTTTTGGGTGGTGCGCTCGAAAGGAGTCGAACCTACAACCTACGGATCCGAAGTCCGTTGCTCTATCCAATTGAGCTACGAGCGCACAACGGCGTATTGTTAAAAATGGGGTGAGTGATGGGGATCGAACCCACGACCCTCAGAACCACAACCTGATGCTCTAACCGACTGAGCTACACCCACCATAATTGCCTTGATTAAATGGTCGGGGCGAAAGGATTCGAACCTTCGACCCCCTGGTCCCAAACCAGGTGCGCTGACCAGACTGCGCTACGCCCCGAACTTCTTAAAACAAGGCTGAAATTTTAGCTAAACTCGCTTCTTTTGTCAAGGAAAGGCTTTTTTACCCCTAGTTTACGCTTTATTGAGTAAATTTTTAACGGTTTCAGGAAGAAGTTCATGCTCAAGTGCGTGGATTTTGGCTTCAAATGCTTCTAAGCTCATGCTTTCAACTTTCTCAAAACAGCGTTGTGCAATGATTTCACCGCCATCAAGCTCTTCACTGACATAATGAACACTAATACCAGCGACCTTCATTGGTGAATCAAAGCTCTCTTTTATAGCATTGCCTCCCTTAAAAAGCGGAAGGAGTGAGGGATGTAAATTAATCGCTTTAACATGCTCTGTGAAATAAGGAGTGAGAAAGCGCATAAAGCCAGCCAGTACGGTAAGTTCAGCTTTGCTATTATGGATGGCTCTCACGAGGGCTTCATCAAAGGCTTCACGGCTCTCGTAGAGCGTATGATCGATAATGACGGGTTCAATGCCATACGCACGTGATTTTTCGATTCCTGCGGCGTTGGGGCGATTGCAAATGGTGGTTGCAACTTCAATTTTACAGTGTTCAAATACTTTGTTGTGAAGAGCCGCGAGCAATTTTTCCAAATTACTGCCTTCTCCACTAAATAAAATAGCAATTTTCTTTATAACCATTTAAGACCTTTACAAATATCAATCGGGGTAATCGCAAAATTATTACATGTAAACTTTTTAGAGACGAGTGCGTGCGCCAAAGAGGCACTGATCGCCGCGTCTTTTGGGGTGTATCCTTGGGCGAGAAGTGCACCTATCATGCCAGACATGACATCGCCACTGCCACCTTTTGCAAGGGACGGCATGCCATAGGTGTTAATGAAAAGCTCCCCTTTGTGTGCGATGATAGTGTTCGCCCCTTTGAGAACCAGTACAACATGAGGAAAGGCAAGGCTAAAGCGTTTGGCGTGTTCAAAGCGGTTTTGCTGGATCGCTTCAACACTGATTTTTTCTTTACATGTAAGCTCTAAAATTGCGCTAAATTCTTTGGGGTGTGGGGTTAAAACGACGGGTTTTTGGGATGTGATGATTTCATTTATCAGCGGATGGTGCGATAATGAAGCATCGATAACCAGAGGCAAATCATTGGAAAGCAAAAGTGTTTTAAGTGCCACTTCATCAAAAGGCATTTCAAGCCCCATGCCTGCAACGATGACATTGGCATTTTTGGGTAGTGTTTCGCTGTTCATGAGATAAATAGGCAATTTTTTTGGCTTTTCGCCAAGAAGTGTCACCAACCCAGCGCCAAAATGAAACGCTCCCATACCCGCTAATCGTGCCGCGCCTTCTTTGGAGCCTTGCACAATAGCAACGTGTCCGAAAGTGCCTTTATTGGTATTTTTCTTGATGCGAAGAGGCAGTTTAAGATCGCTTTTGCGAAGCAGAAAGTTAGAGCTAGGTGTTTCATACTGGCTTCGAGCGATGCCCAAATTGGCGACTTTAATATCGCCTATGGCATCTTTAACCGTGTCATTTAAAAGACCCAGTTTCAAGGCGCCCATTGTCACAGTTTCATGGGCTTGAAAGATTACAGAACTAAGCGTTAAATCATTCAAAATGCCACTGGGAATGTCGCAGGCAATTTTGTAGCCTTGCTTTGCATTGAGTTTTTCGAGCAGTTTACATGTAAGTTCATCCAAAGTTCGGTTCAATCCTGCGCCAAAGAGTGCATCGATATAAATATCGGCATCGATGAGCTCATTGACCACGGGAACACCTACCTTTTTGGCACGTTCGAGTTGCAGTTTAGCCAGCTCAGATTTGAGCTCAAAAGGAAGGTAAAGGCTGACCGTGTAAGCACCATGAAGCAGACGTGCGGCGACAATGCCGTCTGCGCCATTGTTCCCCATACCACAGACAAAGAGCGCACTTTTTTTACATGTAAGCTTTTTTTTCACAGCGCGTGCAAGTGCAAGTCCCGCATGCTCCATCAAGATTTCAGGTGTTAAGTCAAAAGTTTGATAACATCGCTTATCTAAACTGGCTGTTTCTTCATAGACGTACTGCATCGGTTTCTCCTAACGCTTACGGAAGCTCAACGCTTCTAAAAGATGCTCTTGTAAGATCAGCTCACTTTGCGCTAAATCGGCGATGGAACGCGCAATGCGAAGCACTTTTTGAATACTTCGCTGGCTCAATCCCAAGCGGCTTTGCGCCATCTCCAAACTTTCACTTGCTTTTGCTTCGAGGGTGCAAAAACGCATCGTATTGTGCTCGTCCAGCTTGCCATTGAGCTCATTTTGTCCACGACTTTTTTGCATGACAAAGGCTTTTAGCACTTGTTCAAACATCGCTTTTGAGCTGAGACCTTGCTCTTTGGAATGCTCTTCGCTCATCTGAATGTACAGATCGATTCTGTCCATAATTGGCTCAGAAATGTGGTTTTTATAGCGATTAATTTCGACTTCAGAACAACGACATTCATGCGTTTGGCTAAAAAGATTTCCGCAGGGGCAGGGATTTTGAGCCGCGGCAAACAGAAATTTTGTGGCGTAACTCACTTTGGTATTGACCCGTGAGATGAGAACACGATGATCTTCCAAAGGTTCTCGAAGACTCTCTAAAACCGTTTTAGAAAAGTTGGGAAATTCGTCGAAAAACAAAATGCCATTATGCGCGAGGGCAATTTCACCCGCACGGCTTTGTGAACTTCCCCCACCAAAGATGGAAGGGCGAGAGGAGGTGTGATGAGGAGAGCGAAAAGGGCGTAAAGGGCTTAACTCCACATCCTCTTCTTGAAGTGATTGATAAGCGTTTGATTCGAGTATCTCTTCGATACTTTGAGGTGGTAAAATGTAGCGAAGACGCTTGATGCTCATACTTTTACCACAACCCGGACTTCCTTCCATCAGAAGGTTGTGCATACCCGCCGCAGCAATAAGCATTGCGCGTTTAGCTCTGTGTTGCCCTAAAACATCGTTAAAATCAAGTGGAAACTGTGTGCTAAAGAAATAGTGTTTACCTTCGATTTCTAAGCTATTTTCACAAAAATTTTGGCGAGAGATAGGTGTTTCATGCTCAAAGCGTTTCTCTTTAAAAAAGAGCACAGCATCATTCAGTGTCTCAACACCAAATGCTTCGATATTAGGGATTTGGTGTACTTTGGAAAGAAGTTCATGAGGAACTAAAACACGAAGATTTGGTGTGTGTGAGGCTAAAGATAAGATGATAGGAAAAATGGCATTGGTTTTCTTGACTTTACCATCAAGCCCCAGTTCGCCAAAGATGAAAAAATTGTTACATGTAAAGCGTTCTTTTTGAATAGCAATGAGTAGGGCGATGACCAAATCAAAGTGGCTTCCCTCTTTTTTAAGATCCGAAGGAGAGAGGTTGATAGTGATTTTTTGAGCAGGAAACTGAAAGTTGATGCTAGAAAGGGCTGATTTGATACGCTCGCGTGATTCTTGGATAGATTGGTCTGCAATTCCGACAATACTGAATCCTGGAAGAGCTCGTACTAAGGTAGACTCAACACCAACTTCGTAGGCTTTGTTACCAAACAAGGTTGCACATTTTGCGTGCTTCACCTTGGATAGTAGGGCGGCTTCGTCCATCTATTTACCTACTTTTGGCTTTTTTTTCCACTCTTTTTCAAATTTTTTACGTTTTAAGTAAGAGAGTTTTTCGATAAAAAGACGACCTTTGAGATGATCCATCTCGTGTTGTACGGCAATTGCCATAAGATCGGTAAACTCTTCTTCGTGCTGGATTCCATTTCTATCAAAATAGCGTAGTTTAATATGTTCAGCTCGCTCAATTTCATCATAGTAGCCGGGTACACTTAAGCAACCCTCTTGATACGTCGTTAAACCATCTTTTTCCAAAATGAAAGGATTGATGATTTCATAAAGATTTTCTATCTTTTGTATGCCTTCTTCATCGACTAAGTTAATAATCAAAATATTGAGTGGAACACCAATTTGGATAGCCGCAAGACCAATTCCTTCTTTAAAAACCATTGTATCGTACATATCTGTTAGGAGACTATGCAAAGAGGCATCAAATGAGGTGACATCTTTAGACACCTCACGTAGAACTTTATTGGGATAAACTAAAACTTCTCGAATCATTCTTCTATTTCATCTTCTTCAGGTTCAATTGGTGTGCAAACAAGATAAGGGAGCAATCTTCTTCCTGTTTGTGGCAGTGCTTCTAGTAAGGCACTTAAAAACTCTTCGGTTGAGTGCTCTGTATCGAGTGCGATGATAGCGAGTTCTATATCGGTTTCAACTTCAGTAGTCCCCACAAAAAAGCTTGTTTGATAAACGAGTTCACTGATACGATCACATGCTTTTTTAGCACTGTTAATGTCCGTATGCTTTAAGACCATGGCAAAAGCACCTTCTCCAAAATGTGCCACGATATCACTACGGCGAGATGTTTTGAGTAATAAACGTGCGACATTGCGTAGAACAGTATCTTTATCTTTTTTATTAATCACTTTTTCCAATGAACTTTCTTTAACACGTGCAAGGACTAAAGAGCTAGGATGTGTGTAATTTTTAATGAGTTTAATCTCATCGGTGATAGCTTTCATAAGATAACGTCTGTTATAGACACCAAATTTAATATCAAAAATGGATTGACTTTCAACTTCTTGTAAAATAGTGGTTGCTTTTTGATAATACTCTTTTAAAAGTTCAATTTGTTTTGTTGTGAGTTCAAACATCTTTTTTAAATCTTCGCCCAATGATGAAACGATGTTTTGAACAGCTAATTGGTTAGGGTTGACTTGTAATTCATTGGAGCGTTTTTTGACAATTTCTTGCATGACGTTGAGGTTTTTATAGACAGTAGAGACCACTTGCATAATGTTTTTAACTTGTGCAAATCCTTCTTTAACTTCTTTTTCAATACGCGCATGGTTTTCATCGTTATTCGTCATTTCAAGCTCTAAAAAATCATTAATACGTTTTTTAAAAGGAGCTGGTTTTGTTTCTAAAAGTTTGTCAAAATAGATTTGAAAATTACTTGGTGTTGGGGGAATGCCTTCATCCCCCATCACTTTAAGAACAGTTGCAGAAAATTTTTCAAGTTCGCCATTAGAAGATTGCGATGGAACAACAGGCTCTTTAGGAGGAGCTTCGACGTCATCCTTGGTGTCGATGTTGTAAACTCCCGCTTTACCTTTGTCTTTATTGAAACGAACCATTGTTTCTGCCTTTTATTTAAAACTTTTATTCAACACTTTATCAATTAAGCCATATTCGCAAGACTCATCGGCACTCATGAAAAAATCACGCTCTGTATCTTTGATAATTTTGGGTAGCTTCTGATTACAATTTTTTGCCAAAATCTCATTCAAAACTTGTTTAAGACGTAAAATTTCTTTAGCTTGAATTTCAATGTCCGTTGCTTGACCTTGCGCACCGCCTAGAGGTTGGTGAATCATAATACGTGCATTAGGAAGCGCATAACGTTTACCTTTTGCTCCAGAACTGAGTAAAAATGCACCCATCGAAGCGGCTTGACCAATACAAATCGTACAAATATCAGGTTTGATGTAATTCATCGTATCATAGATACTAAAACCACTGGTGACGACACCACCAGGGGAATTGATATAGATATAGATATCTTTTTCAGGATCTTCCGCTTCTAAAAAAAGGAGCTGCGCCACGATAGATGAGGCAACAGCATCATTTATTTCGCCACTAAGCATGATAATGCGGTCTTTTAAAAGACGTGAATAGATATCGTAACTTCGCTCACCGCGGCCTGTTTTTTCAACGACGACAGGGACATAATAGCTCATTAGTTACCTTTTGTAAAAAGCTTCGTAAAGAGTCGCTCTTCAATGATAGACATTTTAATCGCTGGCAAAATACCTTGTTTTTGATAATACTCTAGGTATTCTTTAGGATTTGCGCCTTGTTGCATGGCTTCAAAATAGATCATTTGCAATACTTCTTGATCACTTACATTAATACCCTCAGCGCGTGCTAATTCATCAACGATAAAAGTGAGCTTAACACTTTTAGTTGCTTCTTCTCTAAATTCTTCACGTTTTTCTTTAATTTTTTCAGGATTTGTAGAATATTCTTTGATAGTTTCTTCATCCATTTTATTAAAGACACCACGCATTTGAAGATCAATTTCTTGCTCGACAATATTTTCAGGAAGATCAAGTGAGAGCTTTTCTAAAATATTTTCAACAAATTTAGGTTTTACCTCTTCGTTGAAGATTTTTCCTAATTTTTCATTGCGTAATTCTTCTTCGATTTGTGCTTCAAGTGCTTCAGTTGTTGGATTTTCAACACCAGGTAAAAGACGTTTTAAAATCTCTTCGGTTGGTTTTTTAGGAACATCTTTGACTTGAATGGCACTCAGTGTAATTTTGAAAACCGTTGGTTTTCCTGCAAGTTCAGCTTTGCCATAATTTTCAGGGAAAGTGACTTCGATATCTTTACTCTCACCAGCGTTCATACCGATGATGCCATCTTCAAAACCAGGGATGAAAGAGTTGCTACCAATTTCAAGCGTGTAGCCCTCCGCTTTACCACCTTCAAACGCAACACCGTCTAAAAATCCTTCAAAATTAATAATAACGAAATCACCTTTTTCAACAGCTCTTTTTTCTTCAACATCTTTAAGACCTGCTGTGAGTTGCATCATTTTTTCTAGGCGCTCGCCAATCTCTTTTTTAGTCACTTTAGGTGCTTTGTATTCAGGTACACACTCTTTATATCCATCTACAATGACGGTTGGTCTCATGGAAAGTTTCATTTCTAACTCTAAGCCGCCCTCTTTTTCTTCAAATTTAGAAAAACTAGGCTCTCCTACAATGGCATCAGGCTTGATTGAAAGCTCTGCAAGTGCTTGGTTGTAAAGGTCTCTTAGAGCCTCTGTTTGTGCGTCGTCTTTAAGTTGTTTACCATAGCGTGCTTTAACTAAATGAGCAGGAACTTTGCCCTTTCTAAAACCATCAACTTTCATATTTGAAGAAGCTGATGCGATAAGCTTTTCTTCTTTTTTTTGGAGAAGTGCTGATGAAATAGTTGCTTCAACAGAAGCATTAGCACTGTTAATGCGGTTCACTTTAATTTGCATAAAATCCCTTTTCGATATAAAATTTCGCTCAAATATAGCAAAATTTTACTTGTAAGTTGCTTTTTATCCATTAAAAAGCAAAATCGAGCTAGAATATTCCTCTAAAATCAATAGAAGTGAAGAAGTCATGCAACGAAGAGAAGAGTTTGAACAAGCAATTAAGACAATACTTGAAATTATTGGTGAAAATACAGAGCGTGAAGGTCTTGTAAAAACTCCTCATAGGGTTTTTAAAGCGTATGAGCATATGACTTCGGGTTATCAGCAAAGCCCCAATGATGTTTTAGGTGAAGCACTTTTTGAGAGCGACAATGATCAAATGGTAATTATTAAAGATATTGAATTTTACTCGATGTGTGAACATCATCTTTTACCCATCATCGGGCGCGCTCATGTGGCATATATTCCTAATGGAAAAGTGGTAGGGCTTTCGAAAATTCCTCGCATGGTCGATGTTTTTGCGAGACGTCTACAAATTCAAGAACAACTTACCGAGCAAATAGCTAAAGCCATTGATGATGTTATCGCGCCTAAAGGTGTGGGTGTGGTCATTCAAGCACGGCATATGTGTATGGAGATGCGAGGCGTGGAAAAAACACACTCCAATACAACCACATCAGCACTGCGTGGGATGTTTCTCAAATCAGATACTAGAAAAGAGTTTTTTGACATCATTAATGCTCCACAGGCTAACCGTTACTAATGCCACTACGCAAAATTCGTGAAAAATTACGTGATAAAAACCTTTCTCCTATGTTTGGGACGATTACTAAAATAAGTTCAACAACAATAGAAGCACAAGGTCTGCGCCCAAGTATTGGTGATATTGTAAAAATGATAGCACTCGATGGTTCAAAAAGTGAATTAGGTATGGTGACCGAAGTAGATCGTAATGCTTTTTTTATTGCTCCTTTTGGATTTATAGAAGGGTTTAAAATTGGGGATAAAGTTTTTATCAGCGAACAAGGAATGATGATTCCTGTGGGGGAAGAATTGCTTGGTCGCGTGGTTGATCCGTTCATTCGTCCCAAAGATGGCAAAGGAATGATTAGTGCAAGCTCTTTTGCACCGATTATGAAGGCTCCTATGGATGCTATGAAGCGGGGTTTGATTAACGAGCCTTTTCGAGTTGGCGTAAAAACCATTGATGCTCTTTTGACGTGTGGAAAAGGGCAAAAAATGGGTATTTTTGCAGGGAGCGGTGTGGGTAAATCAACCTTAATGGGTATGATAGTGCGAGGAAGTGAAGCCCCTATCAAGGTAGTGGCTTTGATTGGTGAGCGTGGACGTGAGGTGCCAGAGTTTATTGAAAAAAACTTAGGTGGTGATTTAACCAATACTGTCATCGTCATAGCTACAAGTGATGATTCGCCTTTGATGCGAAAGTATGGTGCTTTTTCAGCGATGAGCATTGCTGAGTATTTTAAAGAGCAAGGCAGAGATGTTTTGTTTATGATGGATTCTGTGACACGTTTTGCGATGGCACAGCGTGAGATTGGTTTGGCTTTGGGTGAGCCTCCAACGTCAAAAGGCTATCCACCTTCGGTTTTAGCGCTTTTGCCTCAGCTCATGGAACGTGCAGGAAAAGAAGAAGGAAAAGGCTCTATTACAGCATTTTTTACGGTTTTGGTTGAAGGGGATGATTTGAGTGATCCGATAGCGGATCAGTCGCGTAGTATTTTAGATGGGCACATTGTTTTAAGTCGAGAATTAACCGATTATGGGATTTATCCGCCGATTAGTATTCAAAACAGTGCTTCGAGGGTTATGGGCGATGTGATTGAAGTGGAGCATAAAAAAGCAGCTCAAAAGTTCAAAAGGTTGAGTTCAATTTTGAAAGAAAATGAAGTTTTAGTGCGTATTGGAGCTTATGAAAAAGGCAATGATAAGGAGCTTGATTTGGCTTTAAGTAAAAAAGATAAGATGAATCTTTTCTTGCAACAAAACCCCGAAGAGATATTTGAATTTGAAACGACGATTAATGAGTTAAAACAGATTATTGCATAAGTATTTTTTAATCTATAAAGTAATAGTATTCAAAAAAAATTAGGATAAACTTTATCCTATTATGTGACAGAGAGGTTTTTTATGAAAGTTTATTTAGATAACAACGCAACAACCTGTGTTGATCCCCATGTTTTCGCCGAAATGGTTCCCTACTTTTGTCAAATGTATGGCAATCCAAACTCCCTACATCAATATGGCAGTGCGAGCCATCCTGCGCTAAGAACGGCTATGGATCAACTCTATGCAGGCATCAATGCTAGCGATGAAGATGATATCGTTATTACCTCCTGTGCCACTGAGAGTATTAACTGGGTCATTAAAGGTGTTTACTATGACAAAATTTTAAACGGAGATAAAAACCATATCATTGTAAGCGAAGTTGAACATCCTGCTGTTATCTCTTCGTGTAAATTTTTAGAAACACTGGGTGTTAAAGTAACGTACTTACCTGTCAATAGCGATGGTGTGGTAGAAGTAGAAACCTTAAAAGAGGCTATTACTGATAAAACAGCGCTTGTTTCTATTATGTGGGCAAACAATGAAACAGGAATGATTTTTCCTATTGTTGAGATAGGTGCCATTTGTAAAGAAAGAGGTGTTTTGTTTCATACCGATGGTGTCCAAGCCATTGGTAAAATTCCTGTCGATGTTAAAGCGGCCAATGTTGATTTTATGAGTTTTTCAGCCCATAAATTTCATGGTCCTAAAGGGGTAGGCGGTCTTTACATCCGCGCAGGACAACAGCTCACTAGCTTACTTCATGGCGGGGAACAAATGGGTGGACGCCGTAGTGGAACACTCAATGTCCCAGGTATTGTGGGTATGGGAAAAGCGATGGAACTTGCTGTAGCCGCGCTTGATTTTGAAAAAAGCAATGTACGAAAATTACGCGATAAACTCGAAGATGCTCTCTTGAAAATCCCTGAAACGTTTGTGGTTGGAACCAAAGAGCAACGTGTCCCTAATACAATTTTAATTAGCGTTAAAGGTATTGAAGGTGAAGCAATGTTGTGGGATTTGAATAAGAATGGCATAGGAGCGAGCACAGGAAGTGCGTGTGCCAGTGAAAATTTGGAGTCCAATCCTGTTATGGAAGCCATCGGCGCAGAAGCAGACTTAGCGCACACAGCACTTCGTCTTTCGCTTTCACGCTTTACCACAGAAGAAGAGATAGATTATGCGATTGATGTGATTCATAAAGCGGTTGAGAGACTTCGTGCGATTTCAAGTACGTATGCTTATGCGCCAGAGTGGCACGTTAGCAAATTATAATTTACATGTAAAAGAATTAAAGGATAAAAAATGGCAAAAAATAGTTTGATTGGCGGCTCCATTTGGGAAGAATACAGCCAAAAAGTACAAGATTTGATGAACAACCCTAAAAATATGGGACAACTTACAGAAGAAGATGCAAAAGAGATGGGTGGAAAGCTCATCATTGCTGATTTTGGTGCAGAGAGTTGTGGCGATGCGGTAAGACTTTACTGGATTGTCGATGAAGCAACGGAAATCATCAAAGCGGCAAAATTTAAAAGTTTTGGTTGTGGTACAGCGATTGCGAGCTCTGATACGATGGCTGAACTTTGTATCGGCAAAACCGTATCAGAAGCAGTTAAAATCACGAATATTGATGTTGAAAAAGCAATGCGAGATACCCCAGATATCCCCGCTGTTCCACCACAAAAAATGCACTGTTCGGTTATGGCGTACGATGTTATCAAAGCTGCTGCTGCTTCATTTAAAGGTGTGGATGCTGCTTCATTTGAAGATGAAATCATCGTGTGTGAATGTGCGCGTGTGAGCCTTGGAACGATTAAAGAAGTGATTAAAATCAACAACCTCACGACCGTAGAAGAGATTACCAATTACACCAAAGCGGGTGCATTTTGTAAGTCCTGTGTAAAACCTGGTGGTCATGAAGACAGAGAATACTATTTGGTTGATATCCTCAAAGATACACGTGCTGAGATGGAACACGATAGACTTTTAGCGCTCTCCAACGCTAAAATCTCAGGAAGCCATACCATCAGTTTTGAAGAGATGACCGTGGTTCAAAAGCTCAAAGAAATTGAAGCGGTGATTGATGAAAATATCCGTCCGATGCTCGTCATGGATGGCGGAAATATGGAAATCTTAGATATCAAAGATGGCGATGGTGGTGTGACCGATGTTTACATCCGTTATTTGGGAGCATGTAGTGGGTGTGCGAGTAGCTCAACAGGCACTCTTTTTGCTATTGAAGCGGTACTACAAGAGAAATTAAGTAAAAATATACGAATATTACCTATCTAAAACGGTTGGAGGGATTTTGCCCTCCAATACGTCTTACATGTAAAAACTAAGGATGTATTGTGGCAAAAATCGAATTTTTAGGCCCTTTGGGCAGACCAAGCATTGAAGTGGATATCAGCAACCTTCAAGAACTCAAAAACTACTTTAAAGACGATGCGGAACTTCAAAATTGGCTCGGTATTTGTGCCGTTGCGGTGAATGATACGTTAGTCTGTAACCTCGATATGCCTATCTCACAAGAAGACAAAATCTCCCTTTTACCACCCGTTTGTGGAGGTTGATGCATGCTAGAACTGCATGATGGACCTTTACATGTAGAGGCGATTTTAAATAAGTGGTATCATAGTATCAAAGATAAAAATTATGGTGCGTATATCCCTTTTGTTGGAATTGTACGTGATGAAGATGGTATTGAGGGACTTAGTTTTGACATTTATGAGCCTATCTTAAACAGCTGGTTTGAGGCATGGCAGGCAAAAGCCAAAGCACAAAACGCGTATCTTCTTATGGCACACTCCCGTGGTGATGTCCCTAACCATACTTCAAGTTACATCGCTGCGGTTGTCTCTCCAAAACGTAAAGTCGCACTTTCTATGATTAATGATTTTGTAGAAGATTTTAAAGCCAATGCGCCTATTTGGAAGTATGACTTGGTGGATGGCAAGCGAATTTACGCCAAAGAGCGCTCCCATATTCTCCAAGGCTCTGGACTCTTAAAGGCAGATGCATGAGTAGCTCTTTTGCCCCTTTTGATGAGACTTTAAAGGCTTTAGAAGAGTCTATTACAACGGAACTTGGTATTGAAAATATTTTTATTGGCGATGCATTAGGGCGTTTTCTTGCGGTTGATATTGTAGCTCACGAAAACAATCCTACCCATGAAACCTCTTCGATGGATGGGTATGCCATTCGTTTTATCGACCAAGAATTAGGTGCTCTTCGCCTCAGTGACTTTGTGCCTGCGGGGAGCGAAACACACGGTGTTGTTCAAAAAGGCGAATGTGTCAAAACGTTTACAGGCGCACTCATGAGTGAGGGAAGTGACACGCTCATTCCTATCGAAAATGTCGAAGTCAAAGAGGGTATGGTACACATCACCTCTGCTGTGCCTAAAGGGTTTGCGGTTCGCCCTGTGGGAGAAAACTATAAAGCAGGTGAAGTGCTTATTTCAAAAGGGACGAAAATCGGCTTTGCGCAGATTGGCGTGATGGCAGAACTAGGTCTTGTACAAGTCGAAGTTTTTATGCGTCCTCGTATTGCAATCCTCTCAACAGGCAATGAAATCCTAGACTTTGGTGAGCCAAAACGCTCCTCAGCGCAGATTCGCAGTTCAAATCATGTCACCGTTGAAGCCATCTTGCGCCAACTTGGTTGTGAAACGATGCGTTTTAAGCTTATCCGTGATGACCGCTCTCTCATCGAGCAACAGCTACGCCAAGCTTTACAATGGAGCGATATCGTTGCAACGACAGGTGGGGGAAGTGTCGGGGATTTTGATTTTATTCAAAGCATCTTGACCGATATGCGCATTGAAAATATCATCGATGGTTCGTACATGAAACCAGGACGTCACATCCGTGTGGTGAAATCGGGTCATAAATATATCTACGCACTACCAGGCTTTCCTTACAGCGCTTCGGTATGTACCTTCTTGTTCATCGCTCCACTGCTTCGTAAAATGCGCGCACAAAGTTTTGCGCTACCGACACTAAAAGCGTACATGGGTGAACTGTATAAAAAACGCTCCAAATTTGTTGAATTTACCGCCTGCAATCTTCGCTTTAATCAAGGGCAACTCATTGTAGATTTAGAAGGTAAAAAAGAGGGCAGTAGTGCTATCTTGAATAACCTTTTAGACAATCCTTCCCTTTTACGCGTGGAAAAAGATGTTGTGAAAATTGAAAAAGGCGAGATGGTGGATGTGGTATTGTTAGACTTATAAGCGTCTGGCAATACCGAAAAAATTTCGTTTCATCTTTACGTGTAAACTAACTTTTGAAAGATTTTTATGGATAACACACTGTTCGATAAAACCATAACATGCCCTTATTGCTGGGAGAGTTTTTCTATTTTCATTGAACCCAGTAGCGAAGTAGGTGAGAGTTATGTTGAGGATTGTTATGTGTGTTGTCGTCCCATTGAAATATACGTTGCATCGAAGAGTGATGAGATGGTAGATATTCGTATCAATCGTATTGAGGGAAATGAGTTTTAATCAAGTTTATTTCACTCCTCTTTATGCCTCTTTCCATTAAACGAAACAATTGTTTGAAGATTGATTTTTTCCCCACCTTCTAACACTAAAAACTCTTCATAATATATCATTGTTAATTCTGTAACAATGTCTTTGACAGTGGTGTTTTGCTCGTTTTTTATATAGACAATGGTTGAGGGAATTTTTCTTTGAATAGCAACCATCAGTTGGTCGTAAAATTCGCAGGAGATAGGATGATTCATTAAAACTTCTTTGTATTCATTTATTTTACATAACAGCTAAAAATCCAAGATAGACAAAAACATACCGCGCCAATTTTGCAATGCCTACGGTGATGACAAATTTCCACCATGTATAACGCACCATGCCAGCGACAAAGGTGAGCGGGTCGCCAATGATAGGAAGCCACGAAAAAAGTAGGCTAAGTGCTCCGTATTTTTCAAAGAGGGATGAAGCTTTTTTGAGATGTTTTTCACGCATGTAGCCTTTGGAGAGGGCAAAGGCTGAGGCGTATTTTCCAAGCACAAAGTTCACACAAGAGCCTAAGGTATTGCCGATGGTCGCAAAAAGAAGCAAGAAAAAGATATTTAGTTTTTCACCAAGAAGATAAACAAAGAGCGCTTCACTTCCACCTGGTAACAACGTAGCAGAAGCAAAGGCGGTTAAAAAAAGGCTAAGGTAAGCCATCTTTTTTACTCAAGAACGGCTAAAATGGTCTCTTTATCGGTTGCTTTTGAGTCGTATTTGACGACCAAAATCTGTTCACTTTCATTTTTATACCACTCAATAATTCCCTTTACATGTAAAAGATGTTGTACACGTGAAAGGTCGATGGTGTCGTAGGCTAAGTAGAGATTTTTATTAAGACCTGGATGTCTTAATGAAGCAATGAGAAAAAGCCACGCCACACAGACTAAAAACATGACCCATGCAATTTGCATGATGCCGTAATGCTCTAAAAAGAAGCCTCCAAAAACACCCCCCACAAAGGTTCCTGCGTATCCAAAGGAGTTAAACACACCAAGTGCGGCTCCTTTTTGATGAATCTTTGCGTACTTGCTTGCCATGGATTGCATCAAGGGTTCATGCATGTTAAAGCCAATAAAAAAGACCACGACACCCGTGATAAACCATGTGGCACTTTTGGAATACCCCATCAATAAATAGCTGAGACCAAAAAAGACGACACCGACCATAAGCATCTCTTTGGCGCGATGCTTTTTCTCTCCAATAATCGCCGAAGGTCCCATCGCAAGTACACCACAAATCATCGCAGGCAGATAGACCATCCAGAGCTCTCTTTTAGCAAAGCCATACTCTTGAATCATCACGATAGGAATGACCATAAACGCTAAGGTCATCATCCCTTTTTGCAGCATGTTGGTGATGTTCATCTTCATCAAATCTTTGTCTTTGAAAATATGTTTGATTTCCGCTTCATCGGCACCGTAATGGTGGATAATTTTAGGAGGGTTTGGTACTTTGGTGTAGAGGATAATAATTGCTAAAATGGAAAGGGCAGTGGTGATAAAAAAGAGCTTATCCACACCATAATATCCCCCGATAATGGAGCCTAACATCATGGAGAGCGCAAAACTCGCGGCAATGCTTCCTCCCATAATCGCCATCGCTTTAGCACGTACCTCTTCTTTAACCATATCGCTAATCATCGCAGTACCCACCGCCCCAATAGCTCCAGCACCTTGTAAAAAACGTCCCGCCATGAGGGTGTAGATATGTTCAGCAAAACCACAGATGAGTGAACCAATGATAAAAATGACGAGCCCAATAAAAATAGTGATTTTACGCCCTATCTTATCGGAGAGGATGCCAAAAGGAATTTGAAGTAACATTTGCGTTACGGCGTATCCACCAATAGTGATACCGACTAAGATTTCACTAGAGCCCTCTAAACCCAGTGCGTAAACAGAGAGGACGGGAAGGACGATAAACAGACCTAAAAAACGAAGCGAGATGATAAGGCTTAAGGGAAAAACGGATTTGAGCATATGCTAGAGATATCCTTCATATTTAATTAGGAGAGATTTTACCTTTGTTAAACTTTGAAAATTCTATGAAGTTTTCAAATGTATCTATGAGAAAGGTTATTTTATGTTATAATCTTCCAAAATACAGACCAAAAAAAGGATAACAGATGGATATCTTACATGTACTTGGATTTGCGGGTGGTGCCACAATTTATTTTGTAACCCTTTACTATATTGGACTTAACCGCTGGTTAGTGCAAGAACACACCAAAATTGATGCAGAGTTTTTGAGTATCAAAGCAGAACTAGCACGCCTTAGAAAATAAGAACCAAGGGGCAAGAGCCCCTTTTTTTAACGGAGAAAAATGTACCCTTTTTTAGCCTTTGCTTTTGTTTCTTTAGCCTTGTTGAGCGGTTGCGCTCCTAAATCTTCTGTTCTAAGTCAAGCGACTCCCACTGAAACAATCACCCCTCTTGAAAAATTTGATATTTTAAGCCAAAATGAGAATTTTGATGAACTTTTAGAGCTGTTTCGTCATAATTGTGAAGCAAATCTTACAAAAAAAGTCTATCCCGAAGCGTGCCATAAATCTTTACATGTAAAAGATGCCAAAGCTTTTTTTGAAGAAAATTTTGAGCTTAAAAGGGTTGAACCAAACACGCAACGCTCGATGTTGACAGGCTATTATGAGCCACTCTTGTATGGTAGTTTGAAAAAGACAGAGCGTTTTAAGTACCCTGTGTATGGAAAGCCCAAAGATTTGGTGAGCATCGTGGGTGAAAATGATAAAAAGATGCGAGGGCGCTCCGTCAAAGGCAAGATGCTTCCTTACTTTACGCGCGAAGAGATAACAAAACGTAAACTCAATGCGGAAATTCTCTGTTATGTGGACGATAAAATCGACCTTTTCTTTATGGAAGTCCAAGGCTCAGGCAGAGTGGAGTTAGATGATGGTAGGGTTATTTTTATAGGGTACGCCGATAGTAACGGGCATAGTTATAAATCCTTAGGGCGTGAGATGATGAACCGAGGTATTTTTGCCTCTGTGGAAGAGGTCTCTTTGCAAAGCATTCGTGCGTGGTTAGATAAAAATCCCTCAAAGATAGACGAGCTTTTAAACACCAATCCAAGCTATGTTTTTTTTCGAAAAATGGAACAAAAAGCGACAGGGAGCTTAGGACTAGTGCTTACACCTGAACGCTCCATCGCGGTGGATAGAAGCTACATTCCTCTTGGTTCAC
Source organism: Sulfurospirillum sp. (assembly GCA_018058685.1). Lineage (GTDB taxonomy): Bacteria > Campylobacterota > Campylobacteria > Campylobacterales > Sulfurospirillaceae > Sulfurospirillum. The sequence continues at coordinate 3,016 of JAGOZL010000024.1, read as the reverse complement.
TTGTGGCGATTAAAAGCGAATCTGCCGTGTACAGTGTGCATAAATTTGTTTTTGCGCAAGACACAGGTGGAGCGATTAAAGGACCCAATCGTGCCGATATGTTTATGGGGTATGGAGAGCGAGCCAAATGGATAGCCGGTGAGCTTAAAGCACCCCTTGAAGTATGGCTGATGGTTCCTAAAATTTAAACAAAATCTCGCTACAATATAGATTCATCTAAAGTTTGCGGAGCACCGTTTGAAGATAGTTTTAGCTACGTCCAATCAAGGTAAAGTAAAAGAGTTTCAAGCATGGATACATGAGTATGAAGTGGTTGCGTACAGTGATATTATGGAGCCTTTTGAGATTGAAGAGACAGGTACTACGTTTAAAGAAAATGCGCTCATTAAAGCACGTGCTGTTTATGAAAAACTAGACGATAAAAACGCTATCGTCTTAAGCGATGATAGTGGGATTAGCGTGCCCTTGTTGGGAGGCATTCCTGGTATTTACAGTGCGCGTTATGCAGGTGTGGGTGCGAGTTCAGAGGCAAATTTAAACAAACTGATTGCAACGCTCAAAGAAAAAGGTGTGGCAAAAACACCTGCGTTTTACACCGCAGCCATTGCGCTTGTATGTGCGAAGGGAGAGTTTTGTGTGCATGGTTGGATGCACGGAGAGGCATTGTCTGAGGCAAGAGGTCAAAATGGCTTTGGGTATGACCCGATGTTTATACCCTGTGGGTATGACAAAACCTTAGGCGAGTTAGATGAAAGTGTCAAAAAAGCCTTTTCACACCGAGCACAAGCGCTTGAGTTAGCGCATATCGTTATCAATAGTTTAAAATAAAAGCACCAAGGGTGCGTGGGCACTCTGCCTAAGAGAACTTAAGCGTTAGCGTAGTCTTTGGAGTTTTACTTCGAAGACGTGTTAAAGGGTTTTACAAACTCTTATGAAATAAAGTAGTAATCAAGAAAGTGTAAAATAGACTAGGCTTTTTTGATAATGGCTATTTTAAATAGCTCTTATTAAAGAAGCCTCATAATGAAACCTAAAAGGAAAATCATGGCAACAGTTTTAATTATTGGTGCGGGCGGTGTAAGCCGTGTGGTTACCAAAAAATGCGCAATGAACAGCGAAGTGTTCAGTAAAATCGTCTTAGCAAGCCGAACCAAATCAAAGTGCGACCAAATCGCAGCGGAGATTAAAGAGTCTTTACATGTAAACATTGAAACTGCAGCGATTGATGCGGACGATGTGGACGCATTGGTCGCATTGATTGAACAAGTAAAACCAGCACTCGTACTTAACATCGCTCTTCCATACCAAGATTTGACCATTATGGACGCATGTGTGAAAACCAAAGTGCCTTACTTAGACACGGCTAATTATGAACATCCAGACCTTGCGAAGTTTGAGTACAAAGAGCAATGGGCACGAGATAACGCTTTTAAAGATGCGGGCATTATGGCGCTTTTGGGCAGTGGCTTTGACCCAGGTGTAACGAACGTTTTTTGTGCCTATGCACAGCAGTACCTCTTTGATGAGATTCATACCATAGACATCTTAGACTGCAATGCGGGCGATCATGGATATGCGTTTGCAACCAACTTCAATCCAGAGATTAACCTTCGAGAAGTGAGCTCCAAAGGAAGATACTGGGAAAATGGCGAGTGGATAGAAACAGAACCTGTTGCTATAAAAATGGTCTGGGATTACCCAGAAGTAGGACCAAAAGACAGTTATTTACTTTACCATGAAGAGTTAGAATCGCTAGTGCTTAACATCAAAGGGCTAAAACGTATTCGTTTCTTTATGACCTTTGGTCAAAGTTACCTCACGCACATGAAGTGTTTGGAAAATATCGGCATGCTTCGCATTGATGAGGTCGAGCATAAAGGTATGAAAATTGTACCGATTGAATTTTTGAAAACCTTGCTTCCAGACCCTGCAAGTTTAGGTCCTCGAACGGTTGGATTTACCAACATCGGTTGTGTGTTTGAAGGTCTAAAAGATGGCAAAAAACGCAAAATTTACATCTACAACGTCTGTGACCATCAAGAGTGCTACCGTGAGACGGGTGCGCAAGCGGTGAGTTATACTACGGGAGTTCCAGCGATGATTGGAGCAAAACTGATGTTAGAGGGCAAATGGTCTGGCAAGGGCGTTTTCAACATGGAACAGTTTGACGCAAAACCTTTTATGGATGAACTCAATGTTCAAGGGCTTCCGTGGAAAATCATCGAAATGAAACCCGAAGAGACTTTCGAAGTTAAATAATGCTATTTGCTCAAGGCTTTACATGTAAAGCCTTGAGCCTCCTCCTTTTTTACATGTAAAGGCTAATCGTGTCAAAATCCATTCTTATTACAGGCTGTTCAACAGGCATTGGTTACACCTGTGCGCATGGGCTTCAAAAGTTAGGTTACGCCGTTTTTGCCACGTGTCGCAAAGAGGCAGATGTAGAACGCTTAAAGTCTGAGGGGCTCAATGCCTTTAGGCTGGATGTGTGTGATACATCAAGTATGCACGAGGCGCTTGTCTGGATGCTCTCCCAAACGGGTGGTCATATTGATGTGCTGTTTAACAATGGCGCTTACGGGCAACCTGGTGCTGTGGAAGATTTGAGGCGTGATGTACTTCGTGAACAGTTTGAAACCAATGTTTTTGGCACACAAGAGCTTACCAACCTCGTTATCCCTTACATGCGCAAGCAAAAAAGCGGTCGCATCATTTACAACAGCTCCATTTTAGGTTTTGTGGCGATGAGTTACCGAGGGGCGTACAATGCTTCCAAATTTGCCATCGAAGGGCTTGCCGATACGCTTCGTTTGGAGCTTTATGAGAGTGGTGTGGATGTTGTATTGATTGAGCCTGGTCCCATTAAAAGCGATTTTCGTAAAAATGCACTTGCTAAATTTTTAGAGCATATCGACCAAGAACACTCCGCCCACAAAGAGGTGTATGCTAAAACACTCAAAAGGCTACAAAAAACGGGTGATGCCCCTTTTACGTTGGGAGCGGAGGCGGTGTTAGA
>JAGOZL010000084.1 GCA_018058685.1 Sulfurospirillum sp. | reverse complement strand
AAATCATCCGCGCCATACTCTAAGGCAACCAACGCTAGATTAATCGTCGAAGTCGCCCAATAGGCTTTAATATGTGCGATATTATCTAACATCAAACGGCTAATTGCATAGGTTTTTAAAATCTCTGTGGAGCTTAGAAAATCTTTTACATGTAAATAGTTATTTTCACGTTGATACACCAAAGGAATAAACGCGTTAAAACCACCCGTTTTATCTTGTAACTCTCGAAGACGAAGCATATGGTCGATGCGATGTTCACGCGTTTCAACGTGCCCAAAGAGCATCGTGGCATTGGACTGTTTACCTTTTTCATGCCACTTTTGGTGGATGTCTAACCAACCTTGAGAGGTGACTTTTCCCTTGCACACGAAAGCACGTACGTCTTCATCAAAAATCTCAGCGCCACCACCTGGCATAGAATCGACACCGTATTCAAGCATCTTCTCAATAACCGCATCCACACTAAGCCCATACTCTTCGCTTAAAAAATTAATCTCCGCAGCCGTTAAAGCCTTTACATGTAAAGAAGGAAAACGTGCTTTGACTTTGGAAAAAATCTCCAAATACCACTCCAACCCCGTATCAGGATTGTGCGCAGAGACAATGTGTACTTCGGTAATGCCTCTGTTTTTAACAGAATCATCCAAGATACTCAAAATCTCTTCATGGCTCAGGGTATAGGGGTTTGGATTTTTACGGTTGGCAGAAAATGCACAAAACTTGCAGATATCTTTGCAGATATTGGTAGGGTTGATATGACGATTTATATTGAAAAAAGCCTTGTTGCCATGCCTTGCACGACGCCGCATGTTGGCATAATGCCCAAGTGTGAAAAGGTCAAGCTCGTATAAAGCCACACCATCTTCGTAACTTAAGCGTTCATTATTCTCTAACTTTTCGATAAGAGTCATTCGCTACTTTCATAAAGTGAAATTAAAAATGGATTTTAGCAACTTTAACTATAAATGGAGGTTAAAAAAGAAGAGCTTCTCATCTTAAACTTTCTTAGCTATAATTCGCAAAAAGGCTATACTATGTTTTTAGATGCGTTTTTCTCGTTTGCTCTCTTCTTCGTGACCGCTTTAGTCGTTCTTGTCCTGTTTCTCTTCTTGTATGCCAAAGTCACACCTTATGATGATTATGAGATGATTTTTACCCAAAATAACACGGCTTCTGCATTAGGATTTGGAGGAGCGATTGTAGGACTTTGTATTCCTCTTTACAGCGCACTGGTTAATTCTATCTCTTACGGTGATTTCGTCATATGGGCGATTGTCGCAATGAGTATTCAACTTCTTTTTGCATTGATTATGACCCGTTTAGGTGGGAAATTTTCTGTGGAAAAACATATGAACGATGGCGATATTTCAGTGGGAATTTTAATGGCATTTATCTCCATTGCCATTGGTCTTTTAAACGCAGGTTCGATGAGTTATTAAACATTACATGTAAAAAGGGGTTTGATTTTTAACCCCCTTTTTACCTTTTATAAATAATCCTCAGGCTTATAATTTTCCACCACAAAATCAATATCTTTATCGCCCCTTCCACTAAGATTGACCAAGATAGATTCATACGGTTTTTCTTTGGCTAATTTCATCGCAAAGGCAACCGCATGGGCACTCTCAAGCGCTGGGATGATGCCCTCATAATGGCTTAAATCGTAAAAGGCTTGAATGGTTTCTTTATCATTAGCGATACCTACTTTGGTTCGTGAAATGGAGTTAAGATAGGCGTGTTCTGGGCCAACAGAAGGATAGTCTAATCCACTAGCGATAGAATGCACCGCCGCTGGTTCACCCGCTTCGTTTTTGAGCATGATGGAGTTAAACCCATGCAAAATGCCCTCGCTTCCATAGGTTAAACTCGCTGCGTGTTCGCCAAGTTTTGTACCACTTCCTCCAGGTTCAACACCATAAAGCTCACACGGATCTTCGATAAAGGCTGAAAAAAGTCCCATCGCATTGCTTCCACCACCAACACATGCCACGAGATTATCAGGTAAATTACCCGTCATCTCCAAAAACTGCTCTCTAGCCTCGATGCCTACAACACTTTGAAAATCTCTCACCATCTTAGGAAACGGATGAGGGCCAACCACAGAGCCGATGCAATAGATAGAATTTTCAGGGTCTTTCAAATAAGCTTCAAATGCTGAGTCCACCGCTTCTTTGAGTGTTCTTGCACCAAAGCTTACAGGGACAACTTTGGCTCCTAAAACTCTCATCCTCACCACATTAGGATGCTCTTTAGCGATGTCCACTTCACCCATGTGAATTTCACATTCCAAACCAAAATACGCAGCAGCCGTCGCCAATGCCACGCCATGCTGTCCAGCTCCTGTTTCTGCGATGAGCTTTTTCTTGCCCAAATATTTGGCTAACAATGCTTCGCCCATACAGTGGTTAAGCTTATGCGCTCCTGTATGGTTTAAATCTTCACGTTTGAGATAAATTCTAGCCCCTCCAACGTATTCACTTAAACGCTTCGCATAATACACAGGTGTAGGTCTTCCTTGATAGTGTTTTCGGATATCACGCAATTCACGGATAAAATTGTGTGAATTACCAATCGTCAAATAGGCTTGCTCAATTTTTGCAAACTGCTCCACCAACACAGGAGGCAAGAACGCTCCACCAAATTTTCCAAAATAGCCTTTATCGTCAGGAAATGCTCTCAAATACGGTTTTTGCATCATTTTTATCCTTTACATGTAAACTACAGCAAGCTGTTTTTGGGTATTATAGCATAAAGCTTTTGGGGGAAATAATGGTTGATTTAGAAGAGCTCATCGAAGATTTAATCGATAAAAATGCCAATGATTTTGAGATATCCAAGCTCATTAAAGAGCACATCAAACACTATCTCTCTTCGCTCAATGAAATTTTTGTGGAAAACCAAGGCAAGGACTTCTTAGTCAAACACACCAAACAGATTGATCAGTTCATCACCATCATTTACAAATACACCCTTCGTAAACACTTTGGCAACTATATGCCCTTTGCCAATGCCATTCCCATCGTGTTGGTGGGGATGGGAAGTTATGGCAGAGAAGAGTTGTGTGTCTATTCGGATGTGGATTTGATGGTCGTTTACAAAGCCGTTCCGGGCTACAACATCGAACCGCTCATCCAAGCGATGCTCTACTTGGCATGGGATGCGGGCATTAAACTAGGACACCGCACGCACCGAGTTGAAGAGCTGTGTGATGCGAGCAATCAAGACTTGACCATCAAAACAGCCATGCTAGAATCCCGCTTTTTATGCGGTTCCAAACTGTTGTGGATGGAAACCGAGCGCGAACTCTTAAAAATCCAAAAGTGGGAAAAGAAGAGCGTTATCACCCAAATTTTGCAAGCCCATCAAGAAAGACGAGAAAAACACCCTCTCAATATGGAACCCAACATTAAAGAAGGTGTGGGAGGTTTGCGCGATGCCAATACCCTTTCGTGGATTTGTAAAATTTTATTTGGCAGTATTCGTTTGCGTGATTTAGTGCCTGAAGTCATTAACGAAGAAGAGTTCAAAGAGTTTCGAAGTTCTTTAGAGTTTTTATACCGTGTGCGCTCTGCCTTGCACTTAAGTGCCAAGAAAAAACAAGATGTGCTTAATCTTGAGCTGATTCCCGATGTCGCAAACAAACTAGGCTTTGAAAATAAGATTTTGAAAAACGCACAAATGCAACTCTCTTCCAAAACCTTATCGGCAATGCACACAGTAGACGTTACATGTAAAATCTTTACACAAAAACTCACCTCATCTTTACTCTGTGATATTCAAAAAATCAAACAACTCAGACAAGGGCGTATCGAAAAAGGCTTATACCAAGTTGACCACCATGTCATCGCCTCTTTTAAAAAACCGTATCCGAGTTTAAGTGTCGTCTTAGAGCAGTTACAACACTTTGATGACCCTCGAACAACCTTTGATATCAGCTATGTGCATTACATCAAAAATGCTTCTTTTCCACCGCACAACTCAAAAAAAACCTACAAACAGTTTCGAGCCCTCTTGTTTAATCCTAACATGTACACCATCTTTAGTGTTTTGTATGAAGCCAATTTGCTACAGCAACTCATCAAACCACTCAAGCACATCCTCAATCTCGCGCAATTTGATGGCTATCACCGCTACCCTGTCGACACGCACTCTTTGCACTGCTTGTATCATTTAGAAAATATCAACGACACCTTTATCAAATCGCTCTTTGATGATTTGTGCCCTGAGGGAAAAGCTTTGATGCGTTTGGTCGTTTTTATGCACGATATTGGCAAAGGGCGCAAAGGAGACCACAGTGAGTTAGGCTCTAAAATCTTTAGAGTTTACGCCATGAAACTAGGGTTTTCAGAAGAAGCGATTAACACAGGTATGATTCTGATTCGCTACCACACACTGATGAGCAACACCGCAAGCAGGGAAGATATCTACAATGAAAACGTGGTTCTCTCCTTTATATCAAAATTGCAAAGCCCACAAATCCTCAAAATGCTCTACATTCTCACCTATGCGGATATGAACGCGGTCAATGATAACATCTACTCAGGCTTTAGTGCTAAGTTATTGCGTGAGTTTTACACTTTTTCGATGGAGATGTTTAACAAAGAAGAGCTCATTGATGAGACGGCAAGACGTCTACGCAGAGAAAATATTTTGAAGAAAAGCCCTGAGTTTTTAGCACTTTCTAAAGCGTTACAGAAAAAAACCCTTTCCATTCAATCAAACTTCTTCTTTTTAAAACAAAAATCCTACGAAATTGTCCAAATCGTAAAAGTTGCCGATGAAACGCCTGAGGAGAGCTACCGTTTCCATATCACCAATGAAACCCATCTTGGCATTACCGTCATTCGCGGAAAGAGCTTTAATATCGGCTATCTTTTAGGAAAACTCTCCTATTTGGATTTGGCACATATGGATATTTATAAGCTCTTTGACAACAAAAAGTATTTCCAGATTGACTTCAATGAAAAAGTGAATGAGAGCGATATCGAACTGATTCGTGAATTGGTTGATAACTCTTTTGATATGAGCAAAAAAGTCACTTTGAAAAAGCCAACGATTTTACGCGGTGAGATAGACTTGGACTGTGAACACTCCAAATCATATGCCCTCATGCATATCAACACTAAAAATCAAAACGGTTTGATGGCATACATCATGAGCATGTTTGATGAACACGGCATTGATATCGCGATGGCAAAAATCCAAACGATTAAAAACAGAACAAGAAACCTCCTTTTAATCGAAAAAACAGTCGGTTTATGTAAAAATGAGAAGAATGTTTTAGACTATTTTTATGAAGAAGGTAAGTAATATGTGCGGAATCGTCGGCTACATCGGAGAGAAAGAAAAACGTGACTTTTTAATCAACGGTTTAAAAGAGCTTGAATACCGAGGGTATGACTCAGCGGGAATTGCTATTTTAAAAAACGGAGAAATCAACTCTTTTAAAGCCACTGGCAAACTCTCAAATCTTGATACCAAAACAGCTGATTTTAACTCAAATGGCTTTGGGTTAGGCATCGGGCACACACGTTGGGCAACGCACGGCAAACCTACCGAAGCCAATGCTCACCCGCATTGGGGTGAGTTTTCATACGTCATTCATAACGGAATTATAGAAAATTATAAAGAGATTAAAGAAACCTACTTAGAACATACAACATTTTTAAGCCAAACCGACACAGAAGTCATCGTTCATCTGTTTGAAAAATTTGTGGGTGAAGGCAATACAACGTTTCGTGCCTTTGAAAAAACCGTTGAAATTTTACACGGTGCGTATGCCATATTGCTCATTTGCCAGCGTGAACCCGATGTTATCTTTTTTGCAAAAAATGCTGTTCCTTTGATTTTAGGACGTGCCGATACAGGTGAAATCTTTTTTGGCTCTTCTGATGCCCCTTTAATTGGCTTTGCAAAAGAAGTTAATTATCTTGAAGATGGCGAGTACGGTTGGGCAAAAAGTGGAAGTGTCACGCTCTTAAAAGAAGGCAATCCCCAAGCCCTTCATTTTAAACCACTCACCCATGACAAACTTTCCGCACAAAAAGATGGCTACCGTTACTTTATGGAAAAAGAGATTTATGAACAAAGCAGTGTTGTGGCTGAAACCTTAATGGGACGTATCAAAGAGAATGAAATCGTTCTTGATGAGCTCTCACAATTTGACTTTAGCCACATCAATGCCATCAAAATTTGTGCTTGCGGTACAAGCTATCACGCAGGGTTAGCGGCAAGTTACTTGTTTGAGCGCTTAAGTAAAATCCGCTGCAATGTCGAAATTGCCAGTGAGTTTCGCTACAAAGAGCCTCTTCTTGATGCGAAAACCCTCTTCATTGTTATCTCACAAAGTGGAGAGACCGCCGATACCCTAGAAGCCCTTAAAATGGCACAAAAAAGCGGTATGCCGACTCTTGCTATTTGTAATGTCGATAACTCATCCATCGTGCGCACCGCCGATGCAACCTTGCTTACACGTGCAGGCATTGAAAAAGGGGTCGCCAGTACAAAAGCATTTGCAACGCAGATGGTCACGCTGTGGTTGCTCAGTCTTTACATTGCACACCAACGCGCTTGCATCGAAGAAAAAACCCTACAAAATGAAATTAGAACATTACTACGTATTCCTCTCATTTTAAAAGTCGATGAAAATATCCATGAAAAACTCCACCGCCTCTCGAAGCGCTATTTGCACGGGCATGGCTTTTTCTTTATTGGACGCGATATCTTTTTCCCATTGGCGTTGGAGGGTGCGTTAAAACTCAAAGAAATTAGCTACCTGCACGCTGAGGGTTACCCAGCAGGAGAGATGAAACACGGCCCTATCGCACTGGCGGATAGTGAACTTTTCACCATTGCGCTTATGCCAAAAACGCTTCTTTACGATAAAATCAAAAGCAATGTCCAAGA
>JAGOZL010000023.1 GCA_018058685.1 Sulfurospirillum sp. | reverse complement strand
TTTTTAGAACTTGGATAGGCTTTATAAAGCATTGTGAGTGTTTCTTGACTATCCGTGTTAATCGCTTTTCTTTTTTCAGCGACGGATTCAGCATATGAAAACGAGGCACATAAGAATATTGCTAGTAGAATCTTGATCAATGGCATGATTTCTCCTTTTTACCAATATATTGTTTTCATGACTATTGTATCACGAATTGGTATAGAAAAAATTATGACGATGAAAAGTGAATTATCTTAAGCGTCTAAGAGCACTTTTCCCTAGTTTAAAGATAGACGAGGGTTTATCTTCAAAAAAATCTTTACATGTAAAAACAATAACATCCGCTCTTTGTAATGCAAAAGCTCTCTCAAACCCTTGTCCACTGGGATTTGAAGAAGTAGAATAACTCCAGGTGAGTTTTTTTAAAAACTCCAAATGCTCTTTATCTTTCACGACACGAATAGCAAGTCCACACGGATAAGCAAAGGTTGTTTTTGAAGCTCTACGCACACGATTCTTATGTGTTTTGGGAACACGAGTAAAGGAACGAAGCGTTGAGAGTGAATCGACACTCATCAAAAAGGCTTTTGAGCTGGGGCGATTTTTGGTTTGGATGAGTGCCTGAGCACTCTGGGAGAGAAACCCCGCCGTTGTTTCTGTTTGCGCTAGATAAACAAGGTCGGGGTTCATGCGTTTTTAGTTAAGATAATCTTGAAGTGCACGTGGCTCTAAGGCACTTTTATCTTGGATGTACTCTATGGCTGTGGTTGCAGCTGCTGCTGCAGCAACGGTCGTAAAGTAAGGAATTTTAAAGCGCAGTACTGCTTGGCGAATTTTCTTCGCATCGTCTTTGCTTGATTTGTTATCGCTGGTGTTAATTACCAAAGCGATTTCACCATTTTTCAGTTTATCTTCGATATTAGGGCGACCCTCACTGATTTTATAGACAAACTCCGCATTCACACCTGCCTCTTTTAATGCTTTGTGTGTACCACCCGTTGCGATAACTTTAAAGCCCAACGCTTCAAATTTTGTGCCGATTTCTTTTGCAAAGGATTTGTCGATGTCAACCAACGAGATAAATACGGAGCCCTCTTTTGGAAGCACGTTAGCTGAAGCGATTTGGCTTTTCGCAAAAGAGGCTGGAAAATTTTTACTAATCCCCATAACTTCACCCGTTGATTTCATCTCAGGTCCTAAGATAAGGTCTGCACCTTGGAGTTTGTTGAACGGGAAAACGGCTTCTTTGACGGCAACATGGTCAAACTTCTTCGCTTTTAAGATGCCATTTTCTTCTCTGACCACATCAAACTTATCGTAAAATTTGAGTGCTTCTCGTAAATTTCCTTGGAACATCACACGCGTAGCTACTTTTGCCATAGGAATACCTGTGGCTTTGCTGACAAACGGCACCGTTCGGCTAGCCCTTGGGTTGACTTCTATCATATAAACATCGTCTTGATAGATAGCGTATTGGATGTTCATCAGACCTACAACGCCAAGATTGAGAGCGATTTGTTTGGTTTGTGCTTCTATTTTTGCCAAAATGGCGTCGCTTAGGCTAATACTTGGCAGAGAACACGCACTGTCTCCACTGTGAATGCCCGCTTCTTCGATATGTTGCATAATACCACCGATGTAGACCTCTTGACCGTCACTTATCGCATCCACATCCACTTCAATAGCGCGGTCTAAAAACTGGTCAATCAACACCGGCGAATTATGGCTTACACTCACCGCTTCGTTCATGTACGTTCTTAGCTCACTCTCGTTGTAAACGATGCGCATAGCACGTCCTCCCAAAACATAACTAGGACGTACAAGAACAGGATAACCTATCTCTTTAGCTTTTTCAATGGCTTCTTCTTCGCTGGTTGCAGTCGCGTTGTTGGGTTGTTTGATATTGTTTTCAGTGATAAACTTTGAAAATTTTTCTCTATCTTCTGCCATATCAATCACACGTGCCGTTGTACCAATAATTTTTGCACCTATCACTGTTAAACGTTTCGCTAATTTTAACGGTGTTTGTCCACCAAAATGAACAATGATACCATCTGGATTTTCTTTTTCCACAACACTTCTGACATGTTCAAAATCAATCGGTTCAAAGTATAAAATATCACTCGTGTCATAGTCGGTTGATACGGTTTCTGGATTACAGTTGTACATAATGGTTTTCACACCCATGTCATTTAGCGCATACGCGGCGTGGACACAACAGTAGTCAAACTCGATGCCTTGACCGATACGGTTAGGCCCTCCGCCGATAATCATGACTTTTTTCTGAGTATCTTCATTCTTTACATGTAAAGGAAGCTTTGTGACATTCGTGGTGGAGTAAAGATAAGGCGTGAGTGCTTTAAACTCTGCCGCACACGTATCAACTTCATTATACTCAAAGTCAATTCCCAATTTTGTACGCGCAAAATAAATGTCGTTTGAAGTGAGTTCTAAATTGTCTTCTTTATTAATAAGTTTAGCAATCATCTTGTCTGAAAAACCCATAGTTTTAGCTTGGCGTAAGAGTTTTTCATCGTTTAAGATAAACATATCGATTTTCTTTTCAAAATCAATAACTTCTTTAATCTGACCCAAAAACCAAGGGTCAATTTTGCTAAGATTAAAAACATCTTCTACGCTATAGCCTCTGCGGAACGCTTCGCCCACGTAAAGTGCTCTATCGCAATTGGGGCGACGGATTTCGTGTTTGAGTTTTTCTTCATCAACTTTCATAGCCTCAAAACCACTGAGGTTGGTTTCAAGTGAGCAGAGTGCTTTTTGGAAAGATTCTTTAAACGTTCGACCTATTGCCATGACTTCACCCACACTTTTCATCGATGTGGTCAGTGTAGAATCCGCATGAGGAAATTTTTCAAATGTAAAACGAGGGATTTTAGTCACGATGTAATCAATAACAGGCTCAAAGCTTGCTGCCGTTCCTGTGATGTCATTTTTAATCTCATCGAGTGTAAAACCAACGGCTAGAAGCGTTGCCACTTTAGCAATCGGATACCCTGTTGCTTTAGAAGCCAAAGCAGAACTTCGACTTACACGTGGGTTCATCTCGATAACGGTCATACGTCCAGTGTTGGGGCAAATAGAAAATTGTACGTTACTTCCACCCGTATCCACACCGATTTCACGTAAAATAGCAAATGAGGCATTTCGCATACGCTGATACTCTTTATCGGTCAACGTAAGTGCCGGAGCTACAGTAATACTATCGCCCGTATGCACACCCATCGGGTCAAAATTTTCGATAGAACAGACGATAATGCAGTTATCGGCACGATCGCGGATAACTTCCATCTCATACTCTTTCCAACCCAAAAGCGATTCTTCAATCAAAATCTCATTAATCGGACTTGCATCAAGACCTGCCATCGCTAGTTCTTTAAACTCATCAATGTTATACGCCACGCCACTACCGCCACCTGCAAGGGTATACGATGCACGGATGATAAGAGGAAATCCAATTTTTTCAGCCGCAACATACGCTTCTTCTAGGTTGTAGGCATACGCACTAATGGGTAAGTCCATGCCAATTTTTATCATCGCCTCTTTAAAGGCTTGTCTGTCTTCACCTTTTTTAATCGCCGCAGGATTGGCTCCTAGAAACTGAATCCCCTCAAGCATTCCAAGCTCATGCATTTTCATCGCAACATTGAGTGCGGTTTGACCACCCATGGTCGGTAAAACCGCATCCACACCCTCTTTTTCAATAATTCGAGCAATGACTTCTGGCGTAATCGGCTCAATATACGTTCTATCAGCAAATTCTGGGTCTGTCATAATGGTAGCAGGATTAGAATTGACCAATACAACACGGTATCCTAATTCTTTCAGTGTTTTTGCCGCTTGTGTGCCTGAATAGTCAAATTCACATGCCTGTCCAATAACGATTGGACCTGATCCAATAAGAAGTATGGTTTTAATATCTTGACGCTTTGGCATTGTATTCCTTTAATTTACATGTAATATTCAATTCAATCTTTCATCAAATACTGAATTGAATACTCTTAATGTTTTGTAATAACATGCATATATGCAGGGACGTGAGGTACCATATAAGGTTTAACAACTACTGTCTTAGAAGACTCTTCTTCGATGACGTGTGTTACAACACCGACTTTTATCCCTTCAAAGAAGATACCGTCTAATCCACTCGTGACCACTTCATCACCGATTTGGGGCTGAAGCCACTGTGAAATGTATTTGACAAGAACTTCTTTGCGATTTCCTTGAGCAACGCCTTGCATTTTTTGATTGCCCAGATAAACAGAAAAAATTGACTTAGGATCACTGAGTAACAAGCCTTGAGGATGTCCGTCATTCGCAACGACGATACCTGCGGCATACCCTTGTGAAAGCAGTCCGTAAATACGACTCGTGTTAAAATCATCAAATGATAACCACACTTTTCCATAGTCATTTAAATTAGCATACCCAATGGAGCTGACTAACTTAACCTCAGGATGATACCCTGTGCTATTATGCTCTTTTAGCAAATCACTCAGTTTTGCTGCAAAGGCAATGGACAAAACCGCTGATTTTTGTAAACTTTGATTTTCTAGCCTTAAACGTTTGATCTCTTCTTGCTGCGCGATATGCTCACTAATCTTATTTGATAGCGCCATCTTCGCTTCGACGTATGTTTCTAAAATACTTTGGTTTACGCCGCCTATGAGATGGCGTGCTTCTGGTCCGTATCGAAGCGATACAAAAACAAAAGCAGCCAATAATAGGAATATTTTTAGTTTATTCATTCGACAATTGTTGTAAAAGCTCTATCTCTTCCAATGCTTTACCCGTACCTTTCGCAACAGCTAAAAGTGGCTCATCCGCTACAAAAACAGGAAGTTTAACGATATCTGAGAGGTATTTATCAAATCCACGAATCAACGCACCGCCTCCTGTGAGAACAATGCCATTTTCAACGATATCTCCTGCAAGATCTGGTGGCATGACCTCAAGGACATCTTTAAGCGCATCCGCAATTTCTTTAAGAGGTTCTTTAATCGCATCTCTTACATCTTCGCTCGTAAGCTCAATTCGGCTTAAAAGTCCGCTGACTTGGTCACGCCCTTTCACAACTAAGACTAAAGGTTCATCCATAGGAACGGCTGTACCTATAGAGATTTTGATTTCCTCTCCCGTTCTCTCACCGATCAATAAGTTATATTTTTTCTTGACATAATCCACAATCGCCATGTCGATTTTATCACCCGCTACACGAATTGATTTGCTAATAACCAAACCACCTAGGGAGACGACACCGATTTCAGTGGTACCGCCACCGATATCAACCACTAAACTTCCTTGTGGCTCACGAACAGGAAGTCCTGCTCCAATCGCAGCCGCCATAGGCTCTTCAATCAAAAAGACTTTACGTGCACCCGCACTCATAGCAGATTCACGGACTGCTTTTCGCTCCACTTGTGTTAAACCATAAGGCACACAGAGAATAATACGTGGACGCAAAAAGCTTTTTCTACGATGTGCTTTTTCAATGAAATAACGAATCATTTTCTCTGTCATATCAAAATCAGCAATCACACCATCTCGCATTGGACGAATCGCTTCGATATCACCTGGCGTTTTACCCACCATGTTTTTAGCCTCTTTACCAACAGCTAAAATACTTTGTTTTCCATAACGATTACGCTGTACTGCAACAACAGAGGGTTCATTGATAATAATCCCTTTGCCTTTGACGAGCACGAGCGTATTGGCTGTTCCCAAGTCGATACTCATATCGCTTGAAAAAAATCCTATTAACTTGTCTAAAATCATCTCTATAATCCTTTTTTACGCACTTTTTTTATTTTTTTTAATATAGAGTGGCTTTTCATTATTGACAATAACATCTTTGTTAATCACCACTTCATACCCATCAAGCTCAGGAAGCTCATACATGATATCTACCATTATCTCTTCCATAATACTTCGTAAACCTCTAGCGCCTGTTTTACGCTTAATCGCCATCTGTGCAACCGCTTCAAACGCTTCTTTGTCTAATGAGAGTTCTACGTTATCAATTGCAAAAAGTTTTTTATACTGTTTGTATATTGCATTTTTAGGTTCTGTTAAAATGCGTACCATGTCATCTTGGGTAATAGGAGAAAGTTTTGCCGTTACATGTAAACGACCAATAAGTTCAGGAATCAATCCATAATGCACCAAATCATCTGGTTCTACCAAATCAAAAAGTCCTTCATCTTGGCTTTTTGTCCGTTTTTCTTGCTCAAAACCCAGTACATTTTTACCAATACGTCGCTTGATAATCTCTTCCAATCCATCAAATGCCCCAGCACACACAAATAAAATATTGGTGGTATCAATTTGAATAAAATCTTGATTAGGGTGTTTGCGTCCGCCTTTTGGTGGAATATTGACCACACTGCCTTCAATGATTTTTAAGAGGGCTTGTTGGACGCCTTCACCCGAAACATCACGGGTAATGGAGCGATTTTCACTCATACGCGCAATCTTGTCAATCTCATCGATAAAGACAATACCTT
This sequence comes from Sulfurospirillum sp., assembly GCA_018058685.1. GTDB lineage: Bacteria > Campylobacterota > Campylobacteria > Campylobacterales > Sulfurospirillaceae > Sulfurospirillum. The sequence goes on along the minus strand of JAGOZL010000023.1, from coordinate 14,849 downwards.
GTTCTGCTTTTTTAATATCGCCATTGGCACATTGCAAAAGTTTTGTCAAAATATTTTCAACATCTTCACCCACGTAACCCGCTTCTGTTAAACTGGTTGCATCTGAAATGGCTATAGGTACGTCCAAAAAGCGAGCGAGTGTTTGTGCCATCAAGGTTTTACCGCTTCCTGTTGGCCCAATTAAAAGCATGTTAGACTTCGCTATTTCTGTCTCATCTTTGACATTGCTTTGTTTAAAAATACGTTTATAGTGGTTATAGACACCCACAGAAAAGACTTTTTTTGCTTGATCTTGCCCAATCACAAAATCATCCAAAACTTTTTTAAGCTCTTTTGGGGTTAAAAGCTCTTGGTTAAATGTCTCATCACTGTTTACGACGGATTCTTGCATATCTCCAAAGAAAATCTTATGCGCAGAAATCACACAATGTTCACAAATAAAAACATCATCCCCTGCAATCAATCTTGTATCGCTGCTCTCTTTGGTACCACAAAAACTACACTCTCTATTCACCATTATTTTTCCTCTCAAATGGAATACCTCGTTTGGACTCCATAATAAAATGGCACATTTGCACCACTTTGTCATTTTCACTGCTCACAATGAGTTCAGCTGCTGTCTCTTTTATAGGTTTATCGCTTCTAAATAAAGCGCGATACGCACTTTGAATCGCAACAATGTCTTCTTTCGCAAAGCGTCGTTTAAGCCCAACGCTATTGAGCCCTCGAATCACCGCGCGGTTACCCTCAGCCAAACAAAAATGAGGAATATCTTGACTCACGGCACTTGCGCCACCAATCATCACACCCTCACCGATATGCACAAACTGATGAATCGGTGTCATTCCACCAATCACTGTAAATGAACCAATGTGTACATGTCCTGCGAGGGTTGCATTATTTGCCATAATGACATTATTGCCCACTTTACAATCATGTGCTACATGACAATAGATCATAATAAAACAATTATCCCCAATTTTTGTAAGTCCTCCACCACTGCGTGTTCCTGCATTAATGGTTACAAATTCACGGATGGTATTGTTACGCCCAATTTCAACGCGAACATCATCTTCAACGTTGTAACTGATATCTTGAGGAGGCAATCCGATAATCGCATACGGATAAATCTTGGTACTTTCACCGACTCTTGTATTGCCATAAATTTGAGCACCTTGCATCACTTCAACGCCATTTTTCAAAATCGTGTTTGAAGAGATAAACGCATACGCACCAATGATCACATCAGCAGCTAAACTCGCACCTTCTTCGACAATGGCTGTAGGATGTATGGTTGCCATCTTACTTGTCCACAATCATTGCTTTAAGCTCTGCTTCAGCAACCAGTTTATCGTCCACATATGCTTTACCATCAAGCACCCAAATATTCCCACGATGCTTGAGAACCGTGAGCTTATATACTAGCTTATCTCCAGGTTTGACAGGGCTTCTAAACTTAGCGTTATCAATACTCATAAAATAAACTACTTTTTCTTTTGTATTTTCTTGACCTTCTGCGTCCATGCTTTTAAATGCAAGCACGCCGCCCGCTTGTGCCATCCCTTCAATAATCATCACACCAGGATAAATCGGATGATCAGGAAAATGACCTTGGAAGATTTGTTCTCCAATGGTCACATTTTTATAGCCTTCGATGGAAACTTGCGGAACAAGCTCCGTAACACGGTCAAGGAGCAAGAACGGGAAGCGGTGAGGAAGAATTTTTTGAATCTCTACAACATCTATCATTTTATGGAACCTTCATGAACAAAATTCAATTATTGTATCCAATTAATACTAAATTTTCTCTAATGTCAGGATAGGTTCTGGTTGCTAAATAGAGTTCATAAGCATCCACACAAAGCTCATCAAGAATAATAATGGCGGAGAGTGACACATACGGTGTTTGGAGCAATTGTGCTCTAAAATGAAGTTCAGCCGCAATAGAAGGAGGGTTAAACAGCATCTCTTTGACGTTTTTAAATGCTGTTTTCATCGTTTTATTAAAGGACGCAAGAGAGACAAAAAGCACCTCTTCTTTGGTGAAATATCCAACATCGTTACGGATAGACTCAATGCGCCCTTTGAGCGATTCTTTTTTTATCGTCGAGTAAAAAAGAATATAGCTAGGTATCACACCCTCACTATTTTTCTTGACCCAAGCACGTAAAAGACGATAGTTTAAAAACTTCTCTCTTCGAAGCTTAAAGTTCTGTTGGTGTGCTTCCGCAACGATTACTTTTTCATACACATCCATGCGATCTTCAATCGAAGAGGGAAGCACTTGTGCGTTTAAAGGTGCGCAGAGTTCATCGCACCATCGTTGTTGCATATCACGCTGTTTAGAGAGTGCAAAAAAACAGCCACAATAGTCTTGATGATAGAGTTGGTCTTTTTTGGCAAGAGCAAATTGTTCTTGGGTTCCTCCATTTTTTCTAAAATCAGGAACAACACTCTCTAGCCCATATTTTTCAGTAATGACATTTAAAGAGTACGCTAACTGTTGAAGTGATTTTTTAGGGCTTGTTAGCAGGGTTGTTGTGAGCATTTTTTGACCAATTTCAAGAGCTTTTCGTGCACTTTCTTCTAACCTGTTATCAAAACACACTTCACAGCGTTTGCCTTTTTCTGGTTCTTCTTCCAAACCTCGTACGGCTTCTACCCATCCCTCATAATTATACACACCCTCATACAGTGTAATGCCTAATTTTTGACAGCTTCTTCTCACATCTAAAAGCCTCAGTTGGTACTCACTCATAGGATGAATATTGGGGTCATAAAAAAATCCTATCAACGTTTCATGGGGATAGAGTTTTTGCAATTTTTGAAGAAAAAAATGGCTATCAACAGAGCAGCAAATATGAACTAGCATCGTACTTCTTTATCATTTGGAGTGGAAAAATTATAACATAGATGCCCTTTTGTTGTATAATAGTCCTAACTTCGATAAGGAGCGTATCATGGTTATCACGTATCTTAAAAGTATTTGGTTTTGGATAATTATACTTCCTTTACTCTACTTACTCAGTGGTTTCGTACTTCTACCGTGGCTTGTGAAAACGAAAGCACCTTCCTTCATCAAAGAGCACTTTAACCTCACTATCGCTTTAGAAAATCTCCAATTTAACCCTTTGACATATGAATTACATGTAAACAATTTCTCATTGCTTTCAGCATCCAATGCATCCGTTTTGGGCTTTAAACAACTTTACGTGGACTATTCACCTCTAGCTCTTTTTAAAAAGGAGGTTGTTGTCACCACTTTTTTAATTCATGAACCTTTTATCGATGTTCAAATCGATCAAAATGGTACTTTGAATTTATTAACTCTTTTTACATCCTTTACTAAAGAGTCTAAAACAGAAGAAAACAACCACACGAACAGCACAGCACTACCTTTCATTATCGAGCACTTTGAACTTAATGCAACGAAAGGTAAATTTACCGATTTTCGTCTTGAAACACCGTTTATCTTTGAATTTGGGCCGATGCATTACACCGTTAATAATTTAAACTTTAAAAAAGATGACCTTAGCATCCATGCGTTACATCTGCTTTTCGATAATCAAGAAAAAATTACACTGGCAAGTAGTCTCTCCTTTAACCCTTTTATCATTCACGGTGAAGTCAATGTTAGCCGTTTTCCGCTTCCTTTTTTATGGAACTATCTTCTTCCAAGCCTCCCTGCACAGCTTAAAGAAGGAGAACTTTCCGCACGCTTGCCTTTTACCATTAACCTTACAGAAAAAAGCCCCCAAATCGGTATTGAAAAGGCACATATTTTTTTAGAAAAATTTCTTTTCCATGACCCAAAAGAACAAAAATTTCTCTCAATTCCTTTAGCAAAAGCAGAAGGAATAAGCCTGCATTGGCCTGAAAATACACTTCTTTTAGAATCTCTTAGCCTTAACGAACCTTTTGTTTCGTTAGTCCTTGAAAAAAACTATGCCATCAACCTTGCCACACTTTTTACACCCAAAACTCAAACGGTTGATTCTGTTGATTCCAATGATACGTCATCTCCTTGGAACGTTTCACTTCAAAAATTGCTCCTTGAAAAGGGTGTTATGGACATTCTTGATAAAAATGTACTCAACAATAAAACAACGCTTAGTGAGCTTAACATCGAAGCCAAAAATCTCTCTACGGATGCCAATCAATCCATACACTATACGCTTTCAAGCCTTATCGACAAGAACAGTCACATCTCCCTTGATGGTTCATTCAACCTTGCATCCAATACGTTAGAGACAAGCATTAACACACAAGCATTGCCTTTGATAAAAACACAACCTTATTTAAACCCTTATGTGACGTTTGCACTGACACATGGAGTATTATCGACACAATCAACGCTCAAACTAAGCTTCAAAAAAACGATAGAACTTCTTTTCAAAGGAGATATCCATATAGAATCTCTTAACATCAACGATGTGTCCAAGAAATCTTTACTAGCATGGGAAAAACTCTCATTAAGTGAGGTGATGTACGCAACGCATCCTTCTTCTTTACATGTAAATAAAATTCTTCTTACTAAACCTTACCTCAACTTAGATATTAAAAAAGATAAAAGTACCAATTTTAGCGCACTTTTTAAATCCACGCCTACCTCGCCTGCTTCTTCTCAAAAAAAAGAAGAGATGCACATGCGTATTGGAGAGGTGACATTAAAAGGAGGAAGTGCTCGTTTTAAAGATGCTTCTTTGCCTATCCCTTTTGCCACACTCATTCACAACTTAAATGGCTCCTTTTCAGCACTCGATACAAAAAGTGCTCGACCTTCCGTTCTTAACCTTGAAGGTAAAGTGGATAAATACGGCTATGCAAAAATCGGAGGTTCGTTATTGCCTTTTAATTTTACCAACAGAGCCAACCTTAAAATTCTTTTTAAAAATATCGATATGCCCTCTCTTACACCTTATTCGGGAAAATTTATTGGGTATGCGATTCAAAAAGGAAAACTCTCGATGGATCTTTCTTATAAAATCAAACAAGGATTGATGGAGGGAGATAATAAAATCAATTTAGACTCGCTCACCTTAGGTGAAAAAATAGAAAGTGATGAAGCCACCTCATTGCCTTTGGGACTTGCGATTGCTATTTTAAAAGATTCTAAAGGACAAATCGATCTTAACCTCCCCGTCAGCGGAGATTTAAATGACCCAGAATTTCGTTATGGCGCCATCGTTTGGAAAGCGATTGGTAATCTCATCGGAGGCATCGTTACCTCACCATTTAGCTTGATTGGTTCCATCTTAGGCATTGAAACCCAGTCGCTTCAAAGCATTGATTTTGCAGCAGGAGCGTTTGAGCTTATCGCTTCGGAAGAAGAAAAAATGGAGCAATACCGACAAATCTTGGAGAAAAAACCTGAGTTAAAACTGAGCATTACCCCTAGCTACAATGAAGAAGCTGATGGCTTAGCATTGAGAGAAAACAGGCTCGCACAACAGATAGAAGCGATGACAAAAAATGCTAAAGCGGGGGAAAATAGCTACAGTAAAGCGCTAAAAGAGCTCTTTATTAAACATCTCTCCAAAGAAGCGTATGAAACATTGATGCGCACACTTGAAGAGCAAAAAGCGGACAGAGGAGTTGTGAATGAAGCCCTAAAAAGTACCATTGTCGCGAAACTTCCTTTGGAGATAGAAGCGCTTCATCGTTTAGCACATATGCGTGCGGATGCCATCATGCAAAATATGACCCAACAGCATAAAATTCCCGCACACAAAATCGTTAAAGGAGAAATTCACCCAAGTGACGCTATCCGCGAAAAATGGGTCGGCTGTGCTATTGGTATCACTCATTAAGAGCTTACTTTTGTAAGCTCTCTAAAACCTCTTTGACTGCCTTGGCATGACCTGCTACTTTGACACTATTCCATACATGCGCTATCTTTCCACTGGGGTCAATTAAAAACGTTGAACGCACAATGCCCATGTACTCTTTGCCATAATTCTTCTTCATCTGCCACACACCATACGCCTGTGCCACTTCCGTTGTTTCATCCGCTAACAACGTAATGTCTAAGTTTTGTTTTTCAATAAAACTACGATGCTTTTTAGGACTATCAGGACTGATCCCTAAAATGACGGCATTAAGCTCTTCAAAAAGTGGCACCGCTTGCGTAAAGTCACACGCTTCAGTCGTACATCCAGGCGTATTGTCTTTGGGATAAAAATAGAGCACAACCCATTTTCCCTCCAAATCACGAAGCGATATCTCCACTTCGTCTTGATTGGGTAAACTAAAAGCAGGCGCTTGATTTCCGATACTTACCATCTCTTTTCCTTTTTACATGTAACGATATTTTTTAACATATTACCACAGATTTGATTTGGGTGTAATCATCTAAGAGCGCATAATACGGTCCCTCTTTTCCAATCCCACTGTGTTTAATGCCCCCATAAGGCTGCACATCAAAACGAAGGGTGGGAATATCATTGACCACAACACCTCCTGCTTCAAAGTGCTCTATCGCATCATTTACCATCGCTAAATCATTCGAAAATAAGGAGTATTGTAAGCCATACGCTGAAGCATTCATCTTTTGTTTTGCCTCTTCATAATTTTTTACTTTGATAAGTGAAACAATGGGCGCAAACACCTCTTCACACACAATGTTCATCTCCTCTTGCACATCTCCCATAATGGTTGGCTCAAACATCAAATCTTTACATGTAAATCCATGCAAGAGCTTTGCCCCCTCATCCAGCGCACTTTTTACCCAACGGTGCGCCTTTTCAACAGCACTTTGATTGACCATAGGCCCTATGAAAGTCTCATCCTCATAAGGAGAACCGACACGTAAGGCTTTTGTCTCTTCCACAAAAGCGTTTGAAAAGGCTTCATAAATCGCTTCATGCACATAGATGCGTTGCAATGAAATACACACTTGTCCTGAATTGATAAACGCACCAAAAGCACACCGCTGTGCCGCTTGTGCACTGTTAGCAGATGTGTCAATGTAGGTCGCTGCATTTCCACCTAATTCTAAAGCGATTTTTTTAATTCCCGCTTTACATGTAATCTCTTTTCCCACACCCACACTGCCTGTAAAACTAATCACCCGAGGAATTTCACTCTCAACTAAAGCCTCATTCACCCCTAACCCACTGTAAATAAGGCTTAACGCATCTTTGGTTGCATAGGGGCTTTCGATAAAAAGTCGTGCGAGTTTAAAGGCACAAAGAGGTGCTTGCGAGCTTGGTTTTAAAATCACCGCATTACCTGCTACGAGTGCAGGAGCAATTTTATGCGCAACTAAATTGAGGGGAAAATTAAAGGGGGTGATAGCAAGAACAACACCAACCGCTTCTCGTTTGTAAAAAGCAAGCGTTTTCTTCCCACTAGGCATCGCTTCGGTATCAAAGGTTTGCCCGTTTACATGGAGCATAGCGTTAGCAGAGAGTTTGATGGTTTCAACTGCACGCTCCACTTCGATGCGCGAAAAACGTATCGGTTTTCCAACCTCATCGGTGATGGTTTTTGCAAAATCTTCTTTAAGGCGTTCAAGTTTTTGCGCGACATCTAAAAGCCAACTAATACGCTGATGCAAAGGTATCGTTTTGGCGATTTTTGAAGCATTTTTGGCTATGTTTAAAACCATGTGTGCATCTTCTTTCGTACACACATTGACATACGAAACGACCATGTGATGGTAAGGACTCAAGACTTCTTTTAGTGGAGTATTTTCTTTACATGTAGAACCAAAATAGCTGTACGCACGCATATCAAACCCCTTATTTTCATCTCCAAAATTATAGCCTAAAAGAATATTTAATGAAAATTTGGCTATTATGGAACCTCTTTATAAAACACGAAGGTGAAAAAAATGGATAAAGCAAAGTATATTTGGATGGATGGAACTCTTATCCCATGGGATGAGGCTAAAACACATATTTTAACCCACACATTGCATTATGGTAATGGCGTTTTTGAAGGAACACGTGCCTATATGACCGAAAATGGCTTGGCAATTTTCAAGCTACGAGAGCACACAAAACGTCTTTTAAACTCTGCTAAGATCACCCGCATCAATCCAAACTTTGGACTTGAAGCCTTAGAAGCTGCACACATTGAACTTTTACGTGCGAATGATTTTAAATCCAACGTCTATATCCGCCCGCTTATCTATTTAGGATACGGCATCATGGGACTTAACCACGTCAAAGCACCGGTCAATACTGCTATTGCGGCATGGCAATGGGGAAGCTACTTAGGCGATGAAGGCTTGGAAAAAGGCATTCGTGTTAAAATTTCTTCGTTTACCAGAAACCCTGTCACATCAACGATGGGCAAAGCAAAAGCAGCGGCTAACTATTTGAACTCACAATTAGCAAAATACGAAGCCATTGAAGCAGGCTACGAAGAAGCTCTTTTACTCGATGCAGAAGGTTTTATCGCTGAGGGCAGTGGAGAGTGTTTCTTTATTGTTCGTGATGGTGTTCTGATTTCTCCTCCAAATGACACATCGTTAGAGAGCATCACACAAGGTATGGTTTTAGAACTTGCTCGTGAGGCAGGCATTCCTATTGAGCGCCGTCGCATCACAAGAGATGAAGTTTACATCGCTGATGAAGCTTTTTTTACAGGAACCGCCGCAGAAGTCACACCCATCCGTGATGTAGATAATTACGTCATTGGTAATGGAAATAGAGGTGCAATGACAGAACAGCTCCAAAAAGCTTATTTTGATGTGGTCTACGGACGCAACCCAAAATACAAACACTTTTTAACGTATATCTAACCTGTTACGTGAAAGCTTCATAAAACGTTGTTTTATGAAAATGGGCACTCTGCTGAAGAGAACCCAGTGTTAACGTAGCCTTTAGAGCTTGCTTTAAAGACGTGTAAGGAGTTCTGCAAGAACTCTAATAAAAAACAAAGGAAATTTTATGCCAGCAGATTTGAATGATTATTTTAAGAAAAAGAATGGTGGAAGCAGTGGCGGTGGTGGTGACAATGACAACCGTACTCCTCTTAATATGGAACCGCCTGAGTTTTTAAAAAACTTAGGTAAAAAAGCAGGACTTTTGTATGTTCTCATCGGTCTTATTGTTGTTTTTGTTATTGCAAAGCCTTTTGTGATCATTAACTCAGGTGAAATGGGGATTAAAGCAACGACAGGTAAGTTTGAACCTATTCCTATGGACCCTGGCTTTCATCTCTTCTTGCCTTTTATTCAACAAGTCTTTATTGTGGATACTAAGGTACGTATTATGAACTACTCTTCTACAGAAGATTTGGGTGAAGTGATGCAAAGAGGCTCAGGGATTAAACGAAATGCCGCTATCTCTGTTTTGGATGCGAGAGGTTTGCCTGTTTCTATTGAACTCACCGTTCAGTACAAATTAGAGCCTTCAACAGCACCACAAACCATTGCGACATGGGGTATGTCATGGGAAGACAAAATCGTTAATCCTGTTGTACGTGATGTAACACGAAGTGTCGTTGGTAAATTTAATGCCGAAGAACTTCCACAAAAACGTAATGAGATTGCGGTTAATATTGAAGAAGGTATCCGAAAAGCAATTGATGCGCAACCGGGTCAACCTGTTGAGCTTTTAACGGTACAATTACGTGAAATCATGCTTCCAACAAAAATTAAAGAACAAATTGAGCGTGTTCAAGTAGCACGTCAAGAAGTTGAGAGAACCAAATACGAAGTTGAACGTACAAACCAAGAAGCACTAAAACGTGCAGCAGAAGCGGAAGGTCAAGCCAAAGCAAGAGAAATCAATGCGCAAGGTCAAGCCAATGCTCTTAAAATAGAAGCAGAAGCAGAAGCCTATGCAAACAAAAAAATTAGTGATAGTATCTCAACGCCTCTTTTAAATTTGCGTCAAATCGAAGTTCAAGGAAAATTCAACGAAGCATTGCGTGAAAACAAAGATGCTAAGATTTTCCTAACACCTGGTGGCTCAACACCAAATATTTGGGTTGATACTAAAGATACGCAAAAAGCAGTTAGTGCAGCGGCTAAATGAAATCTCTAATCTCAAATATTGATTGGAATAAATCCCCTCTTTTGCCTGTTGTTGTCCAAGACGCAACAAGCAAAGAGGTTTTAATGATGGCATATATGAATGAAGAAGCGTTACATGTAACGCTTCAAACCAATATCGCACACTACTTTTCCAGAAGCCGTCAGAAGCTTTGGAAAAAAGGTGAAAGCAGTGGACATTTCCAAGAAGTAAAAGAAGTTTATTTGGATTGCGATAGTGATACCCTCCTTTTAAAGGTAGAACAAACGGGTGTTGCATGCCATACAGGACGCATCTCATGCTTTTTTAATCGTGTCGATACAGCACAAGAGGCTCCAAAACCCATTAAAATAATCGAATACGATATTTACGATACAATCTATCATATTGTTCAAGAACGCAAGCACGCTGATCCTAAAAGCTCTTACGTAGCATCCTTACTTCAAAAAGGTGACAATGCTCTTTTGAAAAAAGTCGTGGAAGAAGCAGGTGAATTTTGTTTTGCGTGTAAAGATAATTCGAAAGACGAGATTATCTACGAAGCAGCTGATCTTATTTTTCACATGCTTGTAGCATTGGGTGCTAAGAATGTTCATCCTGAGCGAATTTCAAATGAACTCAAGCGCCGCTTTGGACGTAGTGGTATAGAGGAGAAAAATAGCCGCAATGAAAGTTGAAGCAATCAAAATCTCTTTTTTGACCTATCTTAGGCATTTAGAGACATACGATTATCTCGCTTTAGGCTGGTTCATTCTCACCTTTTTAATATTGATTGTATTAGCCACTATTGTGGCTAAACGCTCTTCAACCTTTTCACTTCTTTTGATTATCTGTGCTCTTTTATTTTTCCTTATCGCACCATTTTTATTAAAACTCAAACTTAACACGCTACTAAGACCTACTAGCGTAGACATCCATATGGTTAAGAAACTTACGTTCTCCGATTCTGTTATTGTTGAAGCCAGTATCCATAACCTCTCAGAAAAAGATTTCAAAAGTTGTTTTATTCAAACAAATATCATTAAACAAAATACAGAGGAAGGGATACGCACCTATCTTAACCTATTAAAACCAATTGCAAATCAGTCGATACTAGTACAGCGGTCTTTACCAAAAGGTGAGATATTGGAGTATAAAGCTATCTTTGATGATTTTACCTATAAAGGAGAGATAGTAGCACACATCAAAACGGAGTGTTATTGACATGACTTATTTTACTATATTACACTGGTTAGTACTTTCTATTATTTTAACTCTTTTTATTTTAGTCATCATTCTTGTGATGCGAAATCCCAATGAAAAATCTCCTTTAACAACCATTGGTGTTATCTCTGGTCTTTTAATCATGGTCTTTATTATCTCTCTTTACGGACTTGATGAATACACAAAAGTAGCACGTCTTGAAAATATCACACAAAGAAGAGTCCTTTCCAACGAATCATTTAACCTCTCTGGACAAATTCGTAATATTGGCGGATTTAAGATTGGACAATGCACACTCGAAGTCGAAATCTATAACGACACACAAGGGCAAGTGGGGAATACCTCTTTATACACTCCAAAATCTTTTTTAGGCGATCTATTTACAAGAGCCCCTTTGGAAGAGAGTGTTTCTATGAAAAAAGAGTTTGTCATAGCGCGAGATTTAGAAAAAGGGGAGATGCGCAATTTTTCCATCTCGATGCCTTATCCTCCTGCAGTCAAAAAACCTGTTGTAAGACATGAATTGAGTTGTCGTTAAAAAAGCTTTTTCAAAATAACACACATAGGAGGTATTTGGGTCTACCCAAATACCGTCATAAATTGTAAAAACTCTATCTTTATTTTATAAAATAATTTCCATCAAAGCTAACTAAAGAATAGTTCATATCATTTCCAATACTTTCTTTCAATGCATCAATGCTCAAAAATGCTAAAGAATCAGCACCAATATACTCTCTCACCTCTTCGACATTTTTATTCGCACTGATAAGCTCTTTATAACTAGGTGTATCGATACCATAAAGACATGGATGTTCAATTGTCGGAGATGCTATACGCATATGCACTTCACTAGCACCTGCACGTTTAAGGAGTTTAACAATCTGCCGTGATGTTGTTCCACGAACTATACTATCATCAATCACGACAATTTTTTTGCCCTCTAAGATTTTATGGATGGGTGAAAGTTTTAACTTTACTTTTAAATCGCGCACTGCTTGCGTTGGTTCAATAAACGTTCTTCCAACATAATGATTTCGTACGATTGCCATCTCAAAAGGAATGCCACTTTGTTGCGCGTACCCTAAAGCTGCACTGACACCACTATCAGGCACAGGGATAACAAAATCAGCTTCAACAGGAGAGAGCTCTGCAAGTTTCATACCCATTTTTTTGCGTGTTGCATAGACATTTTTACCTTCAATGACACTATCAGGTCTTGCAAAATAAATAAATTCAAAGGCACACACGTGTGGATCTGGTTCAAAAAGCTGAACACTCTCAAATGTTTCTTTACCATGTTCAAAAATAACCATTTCACCCGGTCTGACATCACGAACAAATTCTGCATCCACTAAATCAAGTGCACATGTTTCACTCGCTACAATATACCCACCATCTTTAAATTTCCCAATAGAAAGAGGACGAACACCATAACGATCACGAATAGCAAACATTTTCGAGCGACTTTGAATCAAAAGACAATATGCACCTTTAATCACTTGTAACGCTTCAACAATGCGATCTTGGAGTTTGCTTTTTTGAGAACGGGCAATAAGGTGAATGATATTTTCCGTATCCATTGAAGATTGAAAAATAGCACCTTGCTCAATCAGTTTACTGCGAACTTCGTGCTTGTTAATGAGATTTCCATTATGAACAACAGAGATATCTCCTAGTTTGTAACTCGCAGCTACGGGCTGTGCATCGCGTACCGAATCACTTCCTGCAGTAGAGTAGCGATTGTGACCTATCGCCATGTTTCCGTGCAAGAAAGCAAGATTTTGCTCATTGAACACTTCTGTTACTAAGCCATTGTCTTTAAATGTTCTAATCTTTTTTCCATCACTCGCACTAATTCCAGTCGCTTCTTGCCCTCGATGTTGCATTGCAAAAAGTGCATAATATGCTATCTTAGAAGCATGCTTAACATCAAATATCCCAACAATTGCACACATAAAAATTCCTCTTTTTATAATCCCAAACAGTCACTAATCGTATAGAGACCATTGGGTTGTTTCGTAATCCACTTTGCTGCCTTGATGGCACCTTTTGCAAACGTATCACGACTCGTAGCTGTGTGGTTCATTTCAATAAATTCACCATCATTGTAAAACCCTACCGTATGACGTCCTACAATGTCACCACCACGCAATGCCATAATCGCTATCTCATCTTTTGTGCGCTCTCCGATCAATCCGTTACGCCCACTCACGCGTACGTCATCTAAATTCAGTCCACGCCCTCGAGCTGCATGTTCACCAAGAGTTAAAGCTGTGCCACTAGGAGCATCTTTCTTGTAACGGTGATGCTGTTCAACAATTTCAATATCAAAATCACTCAAACTCTTTGATGCAAGCTCTACCAAACGGTTAAGAACAGCAACTCCTAAGGACATATTGGTCGAATATAAAATAGGCATTAATGTTGCTGCTTCTTTTAAAAGATTTTGCTGATGCTCATCCAAACCAGTCGTTCCAATAACTAAAGGCTTAGGATTGACTAATGCTTGTTCTAGAAGTGTTTGTGTACCCATAGAAATTGTAAAGTCAATGACTACATCACTTTGTCTCAATAATGCTTCAACGCTATCTGTAATCATTGCATCTTTAGGAGGTGTAAAACCAAAATCATCAATGGCATGTAAAACCGATACTCTTGCATCAGTATCTTTGATAAGATTATCAATCAGTAATCTTCCTACACGACCTGTAGCGCCATGAATTCCTACATTTATCATTCTTATACCTTCATTCATTAATGATTTACGTATTCTAATGACTGAATACCAGCTGTTGCACCATCACCTGCCGCACAAACAACTTGTTTTGATGCCTGCACACGAATATCTCCAGCAGCAAATAAGCCTGGGACAGATGTTTTCATACTCAAATCAACAATCACATTGCCATTTTCATCCATATCACATAAAAATTGGCCATCTTCTTGTTTTAAGATACTATTGTTTACATTCATCCCTACAAAAACAAAAACACCAGGAACGGCTATATCACGTTCATTGCCAGCTTTATCAACGACAATAAGCCCATTTAAGCCCATTTTATCGCCGTATGCTTTTTTCACATCAACATTAAGCACGAGTTCAATTTTAGGATTATTTTTTACTTTTTCAACCGTACTAGGGCTTGCTCTAAAGGTATCTCTGCGATGCACTAAGTACACTTTTGAGCAAATATGTGAAAGATAAAGTGCTTCTTCTAGTGCTGTATCACCGCCACCCAAGGCTACGACTTCTTTATTTTTATAAAAAAAGCCATCGCATGTTGCACAGGTACTCACACCTCGTCCAAAGAACTCTGCTTCACCTTCGAAGTTAGCACGTTTTGGTGTTGCACCTGTACAAACAATAACGCTTTTTGCAATCTGTTGTTTCCCACCACTTAGGGCAATATTAAACGTACCATCGCTATTTTTTGAAACACGTGTTACTTCTTCCATAGCATGCTTTAAACCAAAACGCATGCATTGCTCTGACCACGGTGCCATAAAATCAAGTCCACTTAAAATTTCAGGGCTGCCTGGATAATTTTCAATTTCACTGCTACTGGTAATCTGACCACCGGGCATACCTTTTTCAAACATAACAACGTTTTTTAAACCACCTCGTGTGGCATACAATCCAGCACTCAAGCCTGCAGGGCC
>JAGOZL010000022.1 GCA_018058685.1 Sulfurospirillum sp. | reverse complement strand
GGTCTCAAAAGTCCTGTACGTCTTGTCGTATCTGTGGAAAAAGAAAAATAAGGAAGATATAACAAAGGCATATCGCCTGCATAAAACACGGGATTGTACAAGTGCATCCATTTGCTTTCTTTATTCAATTCTCCCGTACTAAATTCTATTTTCCAATCAGGATTTTGTGTATTACAACTGGAAACGATTGATTTTTGAGTGATATAGAGTTCGGCATCTAAAATCGCAGTGTCACATTGAAGCCAGATATTAGATGTTTCATCAAAAAAGAAAAGAGGCGAAGCATTTCCTTGATCCGTATTAAGATTAATCTTGGTATGTCCACTGCGTGAAGCATAACTTACACCTTCTTGCATGGTCACATTGCCATGCAAATCCAAATCACCCGTTTCGTGATTGTAAAAAGCTTCATCTGCGGTAATAAGGTATTTTGGGCTGTAAAGAACCACATTACCAACCGCATGAATAACGTTGCCTTCTTTTGTAACATTTTGAGCCAACACTTCAACGTCTTGAGGAGCCTTAGGCGGGTTTGCCATTAGATGGCTCATGCAGAGCGTCAGTAAAAAAATGATTTTAATATGCATTGACCACCAGCGTATTTGAGACTTTATCATGCCATGTTTCTCGTTTTGGATTGAGGACTGCCCATAAAAATCCTAAATAAAAAATAGATTCACTGATAATTCTAAAAGAAGCTCGACTAAGAGAAAACAACAATGAAGGATTTTCAAGGTCACCTAAAGATATCACCTTTATTTTCATAGCAATTCTTCCCAAGGTTGCTCCATACATCCAGACAAAAAAAGTTTGATAAACAACTTTAAGAACCATCACATAAAAAACAAGGCTATTGATGATGGTAATGGTCTCTTCCGTGGTTGCATTGTCAGGAATTTGGTCAACATAAATAAAAATAAAGAGCAATGAAACAAGGATTTCATCAATCAAATAGGCTAAGGCTCGTTTTTTTAAAGGTGCTAACGTGATATTTTCACGCTCAAACTTCTCAATTAACTCTTCATTCGTCATTGTTTCAACGCCTGATATGCGATATCACTTCTAAATTGTTTGCCCGCAAAATGCACTTGTCCACACAACAAGTACGCACGTTCACGTGCAACTTGGATGCTCTCGCCCATGCCAACACATAAAAGGACACGCCCACCTGTTGCATACAATTTATCATCTTCCAAACTGACACCCGCATACGAAATATGGGTATGTTCCAATCCTTCATGGACTGATTTATCAACGATAATCTCTGCTGGTTTTGAGCTTCCGTAAGGATAATTCTCGCTTGCCATAACCACAGCAATGGCATAACCTTTGTTAAATTCAATCGTAAGGTTTTTTAAATCTTTGGTTGCGGCTTTGTAGAAAAGCTCGCTAGCGGGTGTTTTAAGCAGTGGCATCAAAATCTCACATTCTGGGTCACCAAAACGGACATTGTATTCTAAAACTATCGGCTCATTTTTAACCACCATGATGCCGATAAACAAGACACCTTCAAACGGTGCATTTTCAGCTTGCATACCTAGAAGTGTTGGCTTAACAACTCTTTCTTCAATCTTACGGTAGAGTGTTTCATCAATAAGTGGGGTTGGAGCATATGCACCCATACCGCCTGTGTTTGGACCTTCATCATTATCAAGCAAGCGCTTGTGGTCTTGTGCTGCTGGAAGAATTTTATAATCCACGCCATCACACACCACAAAAACAGAGAGTTCATAGCCATCTAAAAATTCTTCAACAACGACACCTTTGCCTGCTTCTCCAAAACTTTTACCACTAAGCATATCAGCAACGGCCTCTTTGGCTTCTTCTTTGCTTTTTGCGATAATCACCCCTTTACCCGCACACAAGCCATCCGCTTTAACGACGATAGGTAAAGAAAGTGTTTCAATAAAGTCAAACGCTTTTTGTGCATCACTTGTCTCGACATAACGAGCCGTTGGGATGGCGTAACGAGAAAGAAAGTTTTTCATAAAAATTTTTGAGCCCTCTAATCTAGCAGCCGCTTTTGATGCGCCAAAAATCACTAAACCTTTCGCTTTAAAGATATCTACAATGCCTGCGACTAAAGCATCTTCGGGTCCGACAATCGTTAAACCGATGTTGTTAGCAAGAGCAAACTCAGCCAGAGCTTCATAATCTTTATAGGTTACATTGGTTCCAAGTTGTGGTGTTGCTCCATTTCCTGGTGCAAAAAAGATTTCACGTACATTGGAATCTTTTTTGAGGGCTAGACCCATCGAATACTCTCTACCACCACTTCCAACAACCATGACTTTCATTTTATTATTCTCCAAAATTTACATGTAAAAAACCCAAGTGAGCGTTCCGTGATTGAAGGTGGCCCAAATAAGCCAACTTCTGGGAATCGACTTTTTCTTTAGGCTGCAATCTCTCACTTTACAAAAAGCTCAAACAAAACCACAGACACACCAAAAAGGTACGCATTCCACTTTTACTAATTGTTGGACCCTCATGAAAACGGTTATCGCGTCACCCAGGCAATGCATTGACACTTAGTCAAGTAGATTAATTATAGATAATTTTAGCTTCTAATTTGCTTTGCTAGTTCAACACACGCCGCAATAGTTTGCTTAAGAGGAAGATAGGGTTTTACATGTAAAGGGAGGACTGCGGCTGTTTTTTTACCAATCGCAATAACCTTATAACTCTCATCCCATGCAAAGTTTTCATTAAAACAATGCACTGTTGAAGGTGAAGTGAAAATTAAAATAGCCTCTTTGAGAGGAGCACTTTGGAGTGAGTATTTTTTACAGACATTTTCATAAACAATCTGCTGTGTAATCGTAATACCTGCTTGATGCAAAATGTCATACACAGGAGAGACTACCTCTTTAGCCCGTGGGAAAAAGACGTTTTTATTGCTCAGCAACGGAATAAGCTCGTGTGCAAACGTATCTCCATAAGAAGCATTACATGTAAAAACCACATGACCTCCTGCTTCTTGAGTAGCTTTAGCTGTTCCTTCACCTATCGCGTAGCATGGTTTATCACGCCAGCAGTGTATACCATTTTTTTCAAGGGCTTTCACGCTGTTTTTTGAGGTCAATACGAGTGCATCAAAAGGAGTCATATCCACGCTAAAAGGAGGATAAAGAATTTCAAAAAGAGGAAGGTGAATCACCTCTTCAGCGGCTTGGTCGCTGAAGAGGTAAATAGGTTTTATTCCCATTCAATCGTTGCAGGTGGTTTTGAAGAGATATCATATACCACACGATTAATACCATTGACTTCATTAATAATGCGTCTAGAAATATTCTCTAAAATCGTATGAGGGATGTGTGCAAAGGTTGCTGTCATACCATCGGTTGCATCAACGATTCTGACACAAATCGTGTTGTCATACGTTCGGTTATCTCCCATAACACCGACACTTTTCACATTTAAAAGTACGGTAAAGGCTTGCCATGTTTTATCATAATACCCAGTCGCACGAAGCTCTTCAAGCATAATCACATCGGCGGCTCGAAGGAGTTTTAAATCATCTTTTGTCACTTCTCCCATAATACGAATCGCAAGGCCAGGACCTGGGAAAGGGTGACGACCCAACATCTCTTTTGGAAGCCCTAGTTCCGCTCCTAAAATGCGCACTTCATCTTTGAAAATTTCACGAAGAGGCTCAATGAGCTCAAAGGTCATCCAATCAGGCAAGCCTCCAACATTGTGATGCGATTTAATGGTTTTTGAAGGACCTTTAACAGAAACCGATTCAATGACATCGGTGTAGAGTGTCCCTTGCGCTAAAAACTGGATTCCGTCATGCTTTTTAGCCTCTTCATCAAAGACTTGAATAAAGGTTTCACCAATGATTTTTCGCTTCATCTCAGGGTCACTAACACCTTTAAGACGTGTCAAAAACTGCTCACTCGCATCCACCGTGATCAAAGGAACACCACGTTGTTTAAACATCGCTTCAACTTGTTCTCTCTCATTAGCACGAAGGAGCCCATTGTCGACAAAAACAGAAACCAGTTTATCGCCAATAGCCTCAGCCAAAAGTGTTGCAACCACGGAGCTATCCACACCACCGCTCACGCCACACAATACTTTTTTATCACCCACTCTTTCTTTGATTTTTGCAATTTGTTCTTTAGCAAACGAGCCCATATTCCATGTGCTTTCACAGCCACAGATGTATTTTGCAAAATTCTTTAAAAGTTTACTTCCCTGTTCTGAGTGATACACTTCTGGGTGAAACTGAAACGCATACATGTTGCGTTTTTCATCGGCAATAGCCGCATACGGAGAATTTTCACTAAAACCAATTTTTTCAAAACCTTGTGGCAGAGCTTCTACTCTATCCCCATGGCTCATCCAAACAATTTGTCCGCACTTTGTGTCTTTGAAAATTTTATGGTCACTTTCAAATTGAAGTTCTGCTTTGCCGTATTCTTGATGCGTTGCAGGAATCACACTTCCACCAAAATGTTGTGTTAGAAGTTGCATCCCATAACAGATGCCTAAAATCGGAAGTCCCAATGCATACACCGCCTCATCAGGGTGGTAGGAGTCTTTTGCATACACCGATGCGGGACCACCACTAAGAATGATTCCTTTAGGGTTTCTCTTTTTGATATCTTCAATTTTCTCATTGTAAGGTACAATCTCACAATACACACCACTTTCTCGCAATTTCCGTGCAATCAACTGAGTGTATTGCGAACCAAAATCTAAGACTAAAATAGGGACTTCTTTCATTTATTTCCTTTTTACATGTAAACCAAAAATTATTAGACTTCTTGCAAAATAAGTTTTGCAAGAAGGAAAAGCACCAAGGGTGCGCAGGCTTTCTGCCGAAGAAAACCCAGTGTTAACGTAGCCTTTAGAGCTTCGCTTTAAAGGCGTGTAAAGAGTTCCGCAAGAACGCTATTAATAAAAACCTAGAATCTCAAACTGAACATACCAAATAATTAATGAAACGATATAACCTACAAGAACTGTCCACGCGTATTTCATATGTGAACCAAAGGTATAAATACCTCTTAATTTTCCCATAACACCAACACCTGCAGCAGAACCAAAGCTAATTAAACTACCACCAATTCCAGCAGTCAATGTGACAAGTAACCACTGATCCATTCCCATATCTGGATTGGCTTTTAATACAGCACTCATAACAGGAACGTTATCCACAATAGCCGATAAGAATCCGATACCAATGTTAACAGCCGTTGGACCTAAACTATCGTAAAGCTGTACCGCAAGACCTAAGTATCCTAAAAAGTGAAGGGCTCCAACAGCAGCTAAAATACCAAAGAAGAAAAGCAAAGTATCGTGTTCTATTTTGCCAATAGAATGAAACGTTTTAAGCTCTTCGCCACGTGTACGTTTTAAACGATAGCTATAAAGTTTAAGTAGAGAAAGACCAAACACCATTCCCCACATTGGAGGGATATTGAGCACTTGCTGTGATAAAACAGCACATGTAATAGTTGTAACACCTAAAGCAATGATTACTTTACCGCCCGTTGCAATGGTTACCTTTTTTTCAGTCGATGCATCAAAATGTGGCATATCGTTAGGTACATACAACGATAAAAGCCATGCCGTTAAACCCCAACCAATAATAGAAGCTGGGAAAAGGAAAAAGAAGTCAATAAACGGCGCTTTACCTGCCATCCACGCCATCAATGTCGTGATATCACCAAAGGGGCTCCACGCACCTCCAGCATTTGCTGCGACAACGATGTTAATAGCACCCGGTACAAGAAAGCTTTTATTCTCTTTTTCTATTGTAATGAGCACTGTTGAAAGAATCAATGCTGTGGTTAAGTTATCTGCTACAGGACTTAAGAAAAATGCAATGGTACCTGTGAGCCAAAACAGTTTTTTGTAGCTGTATCCTTTTGACACCAAATTGTATTTGAGCGTATCAAACACACGACGCTCAATAAGAACCTCAATATAGGTCATCGCAACCAATAAAAAGAAGAAAATCTCAGAGATTTCCAAAATAAGATGCTGTACTTCTGAACGTAATCCAGTAGCATCCATTCCATTGGCAGCATAGTAAATACCAATCAAAATGAACATAAACGTACCCATAAATAAAGCAGGTTTTGCTTTATTGATATGATAATGTTCCTCAGCGGCTACCGCATAGTAGCCCACCACAAAAATGACCAAACAGACAAGACCAATCCACGAAGTTGTCAAGTCTTGACCCCCTCCAGCTGCCCAAATTGTGTTGACCAACGCCAACAACACCAACAATACCTTCATCGACTCAACTCCTCTTTTGTATGAAATGTGCGCCTAATGACGCTTTTCGTTTTAATGCACTTTGAATAATCTCTTGTGAAACTAAAAGCCTCAAGCGTAACAATTTTCCAATGGGCAATTCTAGCATTTCTTTTACCCGTTTGAGTGCAAAATGCAAGTTTTCCTCATCCCGTACGATTCCTGCGTGACACCACATCAAATGACGTAGTTCATTTTTGAGAATTTTATCTCCTTCAAAAATAAGTATAGCTTCTTTTTCTGAAAATGAGATGATAGGCTGTACCTCTTTTTGAGATGAAATCAGGTGCAAAGCAGCTCTTTTAGAAAAGACTAAACCCTCCAAAAGTGAATTACTCGCCAAGCGATTTGCCCCATGCAAACCCGTATGTGCCACTTCGCCTATGGCGTACAAATGCTTTACATGTAACACTTCGCCATGCATATTGGTACGAATTCCTCCCATCGAATAATGAAAAGCAGGAGAGATAGGAATGCGCTGAAAAGGGAGGTCATAGCCGATATTTTGCATATTAAAATAGATGCTTGGAAAGCGCTTTTTAAAATGCTCTGGCTCAAAGCCACTTAAATCCAAATAGACCTCTTTATGCGTCTTTTGCTTATAATCAAAAATAGCACGGCTCACCACATCGCGAGGAGCTAACTCACCGCTTGGATGATAGTCAAACACAAAGCGTCTGCCTTCATCATCGACAACATGCGCTCCTTCACCACGTAACGATTCACTTAAAAGCTGTTTGCGTACCGCATGGCTTAAGACAAAGGCGGTGGGGTGAAACTGCATCATCTCCATATCCGCAAGCTCAATGCCATGGCTTAAACAAATGCCTTGCATATCTGCACTGATGGTTCGTGCGTTGGTGTGGTATTCGTATAAAGAGCCTACACCTCCACTGGCAATGACCACTTTTTTCGCATACAAGTTAAATACCTTGCTATGATGACTCACGCGTGCGCCATAACACATACCCTCTTTAATAAGCAAGTCTGTCACTTGCGTGTTATACAAAATTGGGAAGGGAAGCTGTTCCATCATAAACAGATGAATATACCGCCCCGTAGCATCGCCTCCAGCGTGTAAAATGCGATTGGTACTGTGTGCCGCTTCTTTGGTGTAGAGCAGCTTTCCATCGCTGTTTGTATCAAAACAAAAGCCTCGCTCCATCAATGACGCTATGGCTAAGGGACCTTCTTGGCAAAGGATGCGCACCGCTTCTTCATTGCAATGCCCCGCTCCCGCACTGAGCGTATCGTTTACATGTAAAGCGATATCATCGGCATCTTTGGCAACGGCAACGCCACCTTGTGCGTAAAAGGTATTACACTCCCATGCATAATCTTTAGAGACGATGAGCACATTAAGCTCTTTGGGAAGATTGAGGGCGCAGTTAAGTCCTGCAATACCTGTGCCAATAATCAACACATCGTACGATGTTTTCATGGATAACGTTACTGTTTCTTTTCAGTTTTAGTAGGAGATTTTGTGTCTTTGTAGACGGGGTCACCTTTATAACCACAACCCGATAAAGCAAAGCTTAGACATGTTATAATGAGCGCATGAAAGATTCTCGAAGTATAATATCTCATTTGGTTAAACAACCTTCTTTTCAAAAATGTGAGCAAATGCGTTGCTTTGAAAGGCTTCTTGGTTTGCTGCCTTCTAGCTTCACGCAGTGGGTTAAATTTCTTTACATCAAAAACGATACACTCTTTTTTGTTTTCCATCACCCGTGCGCCAAAATGGAGTTCAATTATAAACGGAATTTAATAAAGAGTCTATTAAGCCAAATGAGCCTTCATGCACCCGAATGTTCCTCTTTACATGTAAAAGAGATTCAATGTTTTGTTTCCCATCAAAACACCAAGGAAGAAGAAAAACTTTTTACCCAAAATGGCGAAATCTTTTACGTAGAAAAAGCATCAGGTGCCTTTGAAAATGCCTGCGAAGATCCAAAACTCCATGCTCTTTTTGAGGCCATTCGCCAAGAAATCACCCAAACCCCCTCATGCTAATCACGAAACTTCATCAAGCGCCCTTAAGTGCAGGAATCTATCAGTTTTTTAATGATCAAGGAATGTTGCTGTATGTGGGCAAAGCAAAAGTGCTTAAAAATCGCGTCAAAAGCTATTTTCGTTTTTCACCCGCACTTTCTCCCTCCCCTCTTCTTTCGGCACGCATTGCTAAGATGATAGGCGAAGTTGAACGTATTGAATACATCGTTGTTCCCAGCGAACATGATGCGCTTATTTTAGAAAACACCCTGATTAAACAGCTCAAACCAAAATACAATATTCTATTGCGTGATGATAAAACCTACCCTTACATCTGCATCGATATGCGCGAACCCTTTGCCCGCTTTGAAATCACACGCAAAGTGATTCAGCACAAGCAGATTCATTATGTAGGACCTTTTTCAAGCTCTGCACGTTCCTTGCTTGAAGCCCTTTATCTAAGCTTCCCGTTGGTGCAAAAAAAAGGGTGTGTGAAGGGTAAAAAAGCCTGCCTTTTTTACCAAATAGGACGATGCCCCGCTCCGTGTGAGGGACGTATTGAGCCGCAAGCGTATGCTAAAACCATCGAAGAAGCACGACATGCTTTGTCCAATCCTCGCGTGCTTTTAGCGAAACTTGATGAAAAAATGGCACTTGCCGCTTCTAAAATGAATTATGAAGAGGCGGCCACCATACGTGACATGATGCAATCCATTCAAAACACCATTCAGACCACGCATGTTGAGCTGCTCTCTTTGGGGGATTATGATGTCTTTGGTATTGAGATTATGGGTTCAAGTGCGCTTATTATGCGCATATTTATCAGAGAAGGAAAAATCGTCTCCACGTCGCATTCGATTGTGCACCATACGCAAGGCTTTGAAAAAGATGAGCTGTATCAACGCGCCCTTTTTGAATTTTATCATCCCATGGATGCGGCATTAATCCACCATATCTTAGTGGCAGACGCTTTTAGTGAGCAAGCTGAGATGGAAAAATTTTTAAGTGAAAAATTCAATCAAAAAATCACCATTACACATCCCAAAAGAGGTGAAAAGCTCTCACTAACACAGCTTGCGCGGGAAAATGCAATCACGCTGCTTTCTCAACATCTTGATAAACATAAAGACGCTTTAGATGAGAGCCTTAAAAGACTTTTTGATTTGACTGCTGTGCCTAAACGTATCGAAGTCTTTGATAACTCCCATCTAGGAGGTGTTGCACCCGTAGGTGCAATGGTTGTGTGGGAAGAGAAGTTTCAAAAAGCAAGCTACCGAAAATACACCCTCCATGCCAAAGATGAATACGCGCAGATGAAAGAGATGTTGGAACGTCGCATCAGTGATTTTACCAAAGAGTCACCTCCTGATTTATGGGTGCTTGATGGTGGGGCAACCCTTTTGAAACTTGCCAAAACATTGCTACATGAAAAAGGATTACATGTGGACCTGTTGGCGATTGCAAAAGAAAAAGTGGATGCAAAAGCCAATCGCTCCAAAGGAAGGGCTTACGATACGGTGCACAATGAAAGACAATCGTTTGATTTACCGCCTTCTGATAAGCGCCTTTTATTTCTTCAAAAATTGCGTGATGAAGCGCATCGTTTTGCGATTAGCTTCCATCAAAAGAAAAAACGCACCAATGATCTTGAAAGTGCTCTTTTAAAGGCTCCACATATCGGTGAAGCGACACTTAAAAAACTGCTGAATTATTTTGGATCGTTTGAAGCGATTTACAGTGCTTCGTGTGAAGAGTTGTGTGTGGTTTTAGGTAAAAAGATGGGTGAAACTCTCTTTCATTATCTTGCCCAATAGCTTCTTTATAAGTCTAAGTTCGTTAAGATTTGTTAAGATTTGTTTAAAGGATTTTTCGTGTTACTTTACACTCAAAATGGACATTTTTTAGGGATGGGGTCCCAAGAGTTATCTTGGCTTGGCTACGAAGATATGGAAGATTTTCGCACCTATCATTCTGATGTGGCAGATCTATTTATCCAAAAACCAGGCTACATCTCTAAATTTGACACCTTTTCATGGATTGATTACGCACGTCACAGCGGTACTTCAAATCGTCGCGTTTTACTCCATAATAAACAAGGAAAATGTATTGAATTATCACTTCATGTGGATGAAATTTTTTTAAAAAACCCAGACGATGCCATGCAGTGCTATTTTACGGTTGAACTCAAAAACGACCTGCCGCTAGAAGATACCGTCTGCTCCTCTTCTTTACATGTAAAAACACTTTGCGAAGAAAAAGCTTCAAATGAAACACCTCTACTTCCAAGCGAATACTCCTCAATTGACCAAATCAAGCTTGACGATATCGTGTTTGATTCTACAATGGAAAGTTATCCTGAGGATGCGCATGAAGACTTATTGCAAGATCCAACCTTGTGTGCTTCGCCTGAAGCACCTTTTAACCTTCACGCAACGGCACAGATACTAGGACTTAATGCGACGATGCTTCACGTACTTTTAGACGAATATTACCATGAACTTCTCACTCAAAGTGATGCTATCGCACAGTGGATTTTAGAAGGTACATCCCAAAAGGCTTTAGCAGAAATCCTAAAACTCAAAAGTCTTGCATTGCAGTTTCGCCTCTACACACTGTATCACTCTTTTAATGCTTTACAAAGGAGCTTAGAAGAGAAAAATCAAGCCGTTACACAACACCATCTAGCGGAAGTTCAAGACGCTATCAAAGCACTTCCTAGTATCATCGAAGGAAAGCTACTATGACATCAACCAACCAACGTATTGCCACATTTTTACTGCTTGTTTTGTTGAGTATGGCAAGCTATGCTTCCTTTCTTGCTTACAAAAACCTTCACACGTTTACCGAACAAAGCCAAAATATCGAAAGTACAAAGATTTTAAGTTCTTTAAGCGTTGCCCTAGCAAAAGAGCGCGATTTGAGTGCTTCGTATCTCTCAAGCAAAGGCTTGCTTTCAAAAGAGGACTTAGAAGAACAACGATTACAGGTCAACAGACTGCTAAAAGAGTTTTATGACTTTTTTCAGACACATAATGTAACACCCCATCTTAAAACCATCATGCTTCCCTTAACCAAACTGATGGATATTCGCCACGCTATTGATACCTTTTCTGTAGAGTTTGATACGATGTTTTTTGATTTTTATAGCCATATAACCTTTTATCTTCTCAAAGAATTTGAAACCATTGAAACGCCCTCTGCCCTAACTAATCTCACCTCGACGCTAGCCCTTTTGTACAAGCACAGCGAAGCCCTAGCGCAAGAGCGAGGATTTATCGCCAAAGTGCTCAATCAACACCCTCCTTTTTTAGCTTCAGATATTGTGATATGGATGAATCTTTTTTCACCTTCAGATACATTTAATTACACCTCATTGCAACACCCACACGTCAAATCAGCCATTCAAAATCTCTCAAAAATACCTGAAAATATTAAATTGGATGAAGAGATTATTCGCACTAAAGCAGAACTCTTAGCCCATCACAAAGAAAAATACCCTATCAGTTCAACCGCATGGTTTGATTTGCTCACACAAAAAATTGAGCTTTTGGTGGAATCAGCGCTTTTGGTGGAAGAGACCTTGGAGAGAGAAAAAAATCTTTTAAAAACAGACTTCATGTTTACACTTTTTTTGGTAGGTAGTCTTTGGCTTCTGAGCTTAGTTTCACTCATCTTTGTTTGGAGCTCTAACGCCTCCTCCAAAGAGGTAACCATCAAAGAAGATAGCTCCCTGCCAGAAGTTTTTGAAAACACTCTTGATACCCAAACGCACAAAGAACCATTAATCGAAAATCCCCCTTTGAAAACAACACCTTTGCCTGTGTGCCAAACAATTTTGGTTGCGGAAGATAATGAGAACAAACAACAGCTGATTCAAAAGACATTAGAAGAATTGGGCTTCGCGGTTATTATGGTTTCCAATGGGCTTGAAGCTGTTGAAGGGCGTAAAAGAGATGAATGCGATATGATTTTGATGGATATCGCAATGCCTGTGATGGACGGCGTTGAAGCAACCCATCAGATTTTAGCCTACGAAGCGATGAATCAGCTCCCTCATATCCCCATCATCGCGATGACGAGCAATGCGTTGCCAGGAGATAAAGAGAGATTTATGAAAGAAGGGTTGGATGCGTCTATCACAAAACCGCTTCACGCAAAAGAGTTTCTCACACTTCTTGAACTTTTTTTCTGCCAAAAAGCACCTTCGCTTGATACGATGCGTGATACCTCCATCCTTCTTCTTAAAAAAAGTCCTTTGGAAAGTACGCTTTTTAAACATATTTTATCGCAATGGTCTACACATATTGATGAAGCCACTTCGTATGAAGCCTTTAAAGCGATGGTTGCATCACACCATTATAATCTGCTTCTTTTCGACAAAGAGATGCTGTTGCATAAAGAAAAAGAGTTGAGTGATTGGTTGGGAGCACTTGCACACGAAGGCAAGACACAGAAGATTTATACAATCATGTTTGTTGACCCGAAAGAGAAGAGAGAAGAAACTCACTATTTTGATGCAGTGGTAGCCAATCAAGTCACTAAAAAAGAACTTGAAATGTTGATTCGCTCTTTTACATGTAAGGATTAAAACAAACAATAAACCTTAAAAGGTTTATTGTTTACTTGAGATAACATCATGGATTTTTTGATATAAGGTAGTAATTTCTTCTTTTTTCTCAATGAAACTATTTTTATTGGCAATGAGATATGCCGATGATTCCATAATGGTTTCGATGACTTTTAGCCCGTTTTGCTTCATCGTACTGCCCGTCTCCACAATGTCAACGATAACATCTGAAAGCCCAACTAAGGGTGCGAGTTCGATCGAGCCATAAAGCTTAATAATCTCAACAGCCATGGCTTTTTTAGAAAAATATTTTTGAGCGATATGGGTCATCTTTGTTGCCACTTTAAGTTCAGGTGCTGTGTAATCAATCTCTTTTCCCTCTGCAATCCCCACACACACTTTGCACTTTCCAATACCAAGATCGAGCAAACGCAATAAATCTTCATCTTTTTCTTCCAAAACATCAAGGCCCACAACACCAATATCCGCAGATTGATGCAACACATACGCAGGCACATCTTGATTTCGTACCAATAAAAAGCGAAAGCCATCGGCTTCTAAGATTAATTTTCTATCATCAAAACGAAAGGATGTTTGAAAAATGGTTTCAAAAATAGCCAGTGTTTCGTCTGCGATTCTGCCTTTAGGAAGGGCTACGGTTAACATAATTTAAGACTCCTCTAAATGAGCTTCTTTGATGGTTTTAAGCATCCCTCTAAAAATGAGAGTACGATCAAAAAAAGCATTTGTAAAATATTTGGAAAAGAACTTTCCATCGCCACCTGTAAAAAAGATTCTTTTATCTTTACATGTAGCTTCTAGCATTAAAATCAAGGGTTTGACCACACCATAAGAGATAGCATCATTCGTTCGTTGTGGCAATGCATCAAGGGCAATGCTTGGATTAATAGGCATATCAAGACGTGGAGAGATAGAACGATACGCCTTAGCATACGCCTCAAGCCCTGGTAAAATAAACCCCCCTAAATGCACTCCACTAGACATAATATCTACCGTAATCGCACTCCCTGCATCGACAATCATACCGTCATTGATGGTGCAACACGCCGCAATTCTATCAACGCCTAAACCTTGATAGATGGTGTCAAATTCAAAATAAGGTTCAAGATCAACGTAGCTTCCTCGATGCTTCAGATAAGAAAGTACCTCTTCATTCACGCAAATATAATAGACTCTCTCTTTTGTTGAAAAATCTTTAAACTGTGCATGAGAAAGTGTCCATACTTTACCCTCTTGGTAACAATCAACCGTTGAATTACCTATATCACATAAAATCATCGATAAATCCTCCAACCCTCTTCTTCTAAACACTTTTGCGCATGAGAGCATAAAGGAGCGCTTAAGAGAAGATGTTTGTGCTTAAAGCGATGGTTTACATGTAAAACTAACTGCTCTTCTAATGCCATAATTTCTTTCACATTTTTCATCACAAATCGACTTTTTTGCTCTACATCAAAAACAAGATGGTAAAAACTTTTGAGGTCTACTCCGCTTAAAATAGTCATTTTTTTGCGTGTGTGAAGTACCGTTTTATCGATAGTAACAAGCGATGCGAAAAGCGTACCAGAGCCTATTTTTTCCAGTACACTTTTCATGATTTCATAACTTTAACGATACTTATTTTTGATTGAGTTTAAAGAAGTTGTTTTTATAATACAGTGTGTCACGTGTAGTGAACATATGCGTTTCGATTTCATCTGGCAATTTGTAGACATTTAAAGAGATAAGATCTAAATCGGTCGCGATAATATACCCACCTCTTTCAATCATGTAAACAAAGTTACCATAAATGGTTCCTGCAAATGTCGCAAAAGGAAATTTACGCTCTTTTAAAACTTTTAAATCAGGATCCGTTAGTATCACACGACCATCCTTTGTGAAGACAAAGATACGATTTTCTAAAACAATCACATCTTTGACATCTGCTTCTAAAAGCCCCATCGATTTTGGGTTGATAGAAACAACCTTACTTTTCGTTGCCGCAACTAAACGATCTCCTAAAACTTGAAGATAGATGATGTTACCAAAGAATTTTTCATTGCTCACCACCACATCACGAATCGGCTTTCGTGTTTTTTCATCGATAATCATTAATTTACCATCAAGCGTAGGGTAAACAATCAAATCACCTAAGAAAAAAGGTGCTGCAATACGAGAATCTAAAACAAACACATTGTCTTGTTTCAAGGCTAAAAGATGTTTACCGTCTCGAATATCTACTAGAAGTAATTCATTTGAACCCAAAACTAATGCCAAGAGATGGTCTCTTAAGGTTGCTGAAGCGACAATACCACTAAATTTTTGAGTAAAAAGTTCCTTTTGGTTTTCATCAATAATTCTGAGTTCTCCACATTGTGAAGCACTAACATAACGTCCTTTGTCTTCTCCAAGATACATAAAACCTTCAGCCAATGTTACTTTTGAAAGTCCTTTTTTCGTAATAATCTGTCCGTTTGCTAATGTTGCACCTTCACGGGTTGAATCAACCATAGAAGCAGGCAATGAGCCATCGTAACTCACCTTTCCAGAGAGTGTTTCTGGTGTAAAATACTGTCGCTTTGTGCCACAACCTGCCATCATAAGACCCAAAAGTGCTAAAGAAAAGAGTACGCTCAATGTTTTCATGTTATTTTAACCCTTGATAATGTTCTAAATTTTGTGCAATCTGTTTGAGGGGAGAATTTGGATCAATCTGTGCAAATTTAATTTTTGCTTCGGCTATCTTTTTTTCTTTAAGCAATGCATAGCCCTCTTGTAAAAAAATAAAACCACTTAAGAGTTCACTTTTAGCACTCACACCCTCTTCCATTTGTGCCAATTGGTATGCTGCAATATCTGCGACAATAGGGCTTTTACTCTTTGAAAGTTGCGCTAAGGCCTCTTTATCATTGTGCTCAACTGCCATTTGGAAACGCACCATCTCATAAAGCTTTTCATTTTTTTGTTTCAGTGTCTCAAGTGCAGCTGCATTTTGTGGCTCTTTAAGAAGAAGCTCATAGGCTTCATTGGAGCTTTTAAGTCTATTTTGCTCAAGCATTGTATTTACACTGTATCCTATTGCCCCTAAAATAACAACCGTTAACAGTCCGATGATATATCGCTTTTTATTCTTAAAAAAACGCTCTGTTTTAATCATGCCCTCAAGAAATTGTTCTTCAGTGCTGATCTCTTCTTTGACCGCTTTAATATTTTCCCTGATGCCCAATCTTTCATCCTTTGCATAAAAACAATTTTAAAAAACACGTAAAGTTTATCACAACAAATATAAAAAGGGACTTTCAGTATCGACCAAAAGACAATTTGATACAATAGCGTTGAAAACAACCCTTAAGGATGTAGAACCTATGAAAATTGATGACACGCTTTTACAAAAACTTGAAAAACTCTCTGCGTTAAAAATCAGTGATGAAAAAAGAGAAGGAGTTATCAATCAACTCAGCGAAATTGTCTCTTTTGTGGAAAATCTCAATGAACTTGACTTGAGCACAGAAGAAGCAACCTTCACAACCGTAGCAGGAGGTACACCGCTTAGAGAAGATGAACCCTTTGTCAATCCTGAAATCATTAAAACGATTTTAACCCATGCACCACAAAGTGAAAATGGCTTTTTTGTTGTACCTAAAATTATTGAATAATCTTTTATAAGGAATTTCTATGGCAACACCCAATATCAAGGCTTTACTCAAAAATGTTGTGGCATATAAAGCATCTGATTTACACCTTGTAAGCCGTAGTGAACCTCAAATCCGTATTGATGGAAAGCTTGTTCCCCTAGATATGGAACAACTCAATGGTACCGCTATCGAAGAGATGTGCTACACACTGATTACCGACAAACAAAAAAAGAAACTTGAAGAAGAAAAAGAGCTCGATTTTGCTGTTATGTTCCCTGATATTGGTCGCTTTCGTGCCAATTACTATTACACGATGAACACGGAACTAGCAGCCGCTTTTAGAATTATCCCTATCGATATTCCCTCTTTGGATGATTTGCATTCGCCTATTGTTTTTAAAGAAGTCATCAAACGCGAAAAAGGATTGATTTTAGTCACAGGTCCTACAGGTAGTGGAAAATCGACAACGCTTGCCGCTCTTTTAAATGAAATCAATCTTTATGAACATCGCCATGTTATTACCATAGAAGATCCTGTCGAATTTATTCATACCAATAAAAAAGCACTTTTTTCACATCGTAATGTTGGTGAAGATACCAAAAGTTTTGCAAGAGCGCTTAAATTTTCATTGCGTGAAGACCCCGATGTCATTCTGGTAGGAGAGATGCGTGACCAAGAGACCATTAGTACGGCGATTACAGCAGCAGAAACGGGTCACTTGGTTATGGGAACCTTGCATACCAATTCGGCAGTACAAACAATTAATCGTATTGTAGACAGCTTTGAAGGAGCAGAACAAGTTCAAGTACGCAATATGTTAGCAACTTCCCTCTACGCGGTTATCTCTCAAAGTCTACTCCCCAAAATTGGTGGAGGTAGAGTTGCTGTACATGAAATTATGATTAATAATGCAGCCATAGCAAACCTCATTCGAGAAAATAAGATTCACCAAATTTACTCACAAATGCAACTTAATCAACAAAAAACGGGCATGATCACACAAACACAAGGGATGCTTCGTGCACTTAAGAACAATACGATTACCAAAGAAGATGCCATTCGTTACTCCACACAACCCCAAGAGCTCCTCAATAACATAGGAATCTAAAAAGCTTTAAGACTTCTTTTGCACAAAGAAGTCTTTTTACTTTTACTAATATTACAGCTTACAAAGGGTATACTATAGTCTAAAATTCCACATACATTAGGCAAAGGCATTGGTGGCATGAACAACAACAATCACATCTCAGAGGTGATCTTTGGCATTGCAGAAGAGACATTCGCAAAGCTTAAAGCACTTAACATCCCTCCTTATCCAAAGTATTACCACGACACATTTCTCGAAGCGCTCAACAAAAGCAATGACGATGAGCTTCTTGATTTGTCAAAAAAACACAGCTACCTTTTTTCGAATGCGCAGCATGAAGAGATGGTCAATGAATCATGCTTTGGATTAGTCAAAAAGGGACTTGAAGAGTTTGTTAAAACCAGCGAAAATATTAAATTCATCTCTGATGAAAGTTCTGTCAATATCGATGCCATTAAAAAAGACTATACCAGTGTTGATACCAACCAAGTGATTCAAGCATTTGACAATTTTCAGTCTCAAATTATTAAAGAGCTTCAAGTTGCTGATGAGACGATTGCTTCATTAAAACTTGAAGTTGAACGTTTAGAACGCGAATCCAATATCGATCCTCTCACCAAAGCGCATAACAGAAGAGTGCTTGTGAAGGATTTGGAAGAAGTTTTAAGCTTTGGTAAAGAAAAAGCGATTGATATGCACCTTGTGATGTTTGATGCAGATGATTTTAAGAAAATCAATGACTCCTTTGGTCATATCGCAGGGGATAAAACACTTATTTTTCTTTCAAAACTCATTCAAAACTCACTTCGCAGAGGAACAAGAATTTACCGCTATGGGGGTGAAGAATTTGTGGTTATCCTCAACCGCACATCTTTGGAAGAAGCATTAAATGTAGTGGATCGTATTATCAAAGAAACATGCGATAGTAAACTTCTTTACAAGGGACATGATATCCATTTAACACTAAGTGCTGGTCTTGCTTCTCATACCCAAGATATCTCGGCAGATGAGCTGATTGAAAGAGCAGACAAAGCGCTTTATGAGGCTAAAAAAAGTGGTAAAAATTGTTTTAGGATAGCTCCATGATGGAAAATGTATCGATGTTTGATGTTATTTCAATTGCTTTAATTCTCATTTTAGGGATCAAAGGCATCATCAACGGGTTTGTAAAAGAAGTTTTTGGTCTTATTGGCATCATTGGTGGTATCTATTTGGCGTCCCGTTATGCTCCAGAAGCTGGTGGACTTATTAACGATCATGTGTATCATTTTAGCAACCAAGCATCTATGTATCTTTTCGGTTTTATTGGTGTTTTGGTTGTTTTTTGGGTGAGCTCAATTTTCTTAGGATATATCATTGCTCAAGCGCTTAGAATCAGTGGCTTAAGTGCGATTGATAAGCTGGCTGGCTTTGCTGTAGGCAGTATGAAAATCTTTTTTGTTTTTTCTATTTTTACGGTAACCCTCAATAATATTGAGTTTATTAAAGAGCGTATCGAACCTTATGCACAAAAAAGCATAATGTTTCCTATCTTCTCAGAAGCGGGGCATTATATTGTTAAATTAGATACGAAGCAAATGTTAGAAAGTGCCAAAGAACCTTTTGACACCAAAAACCAATAAACCTTAAAAGGCCTATCCGATGAGCAATTTTGAAAATCTTGAGTACAACTCCTTGCTTTCAAGCTTTAAAGAGCTTTTAAAAAACAATAGCCTCAAATTTACGCGCCAACGTGAACTGGTTCTTAAAACGCTTTACGAGCGTAACGAACACTTTACACCAGAGGATCTTTACATCCTTCTTAAAAGTACTTTTCCAGAACTGAACATTGGTATTGCAACGGTTTATCGTACCCTCAACCTTTTGGAAGAATCAGGGCTTGCAACATCCATTTCATTTGGCGTTGCAGGAAAAAAATTTGAGCTGGCCAATAAACCGCACCATGATCATATGATTTGTAAGAGTTGTGGCCTCATCATTGAATTTCAAAACGAAAAAATCGAACAACTTCAACTTGAAATTGCAAAAACCAGCCATTTTAAAATTACCAGCCATCTCATGCAGCTACGCGGTTTATGCGAGCAATGTGCTAAGAGTGAACCTAAGATAAAAAAAGAGGAATTACATTGATATTTGACGACCAGTACCAACAACAACGAATAGAAAAAGGAAAAGCTCTCCTTGCCCTTGGCAGAAATCCTTATAAACACAATGTTATCAAAGACACTAGCACCAAAGAATTTTTAGAATGCTATGACTACGTCGCAGAGAGTGAACTAAAACGCGATGAAGGTAAGCATAACACGGTTGTAGGACGCATTAAATTTTTACGCCATATGGGAAAAGCAGCATTTGCTAAAATCGAAGATGAACATGGATTATTGCAAATCTATTTTAGTCGCGAATCGATTGGAGAAGAGTGGTTTGAAGAGGCAAAAAAACTCGTTGAAGTAGGTGATATTATCAGCGTAACAGGTTTCCCATTTGTCACGAAAACGGGTGAGCTTTCTTTACATGTAACCACACTTGAAGTTGCGACAAAATCTATTATTCCTTTACCAGAAAAATTTCACGGACTTCAAGATAAAGAGCTGCGCTACAGAAGACGCTATCTTGATATGATTATGAATGCAGATGTTCGCAAGACCTTTAAAATCCGTAGTCGCATTGTCAGCGAAATCCGTCACTTTTTTGAGGAACGAGATTTTTTAGAAGTTGAAACACCAATGATGCACCCCATAGCAGGAGGTGCTAATGCTAAGCCGTTTGTCACCCATCATAATGCCTTGGGTGTTGATAGATATTTGAGGATTGCGCCTGAACTTTACTTAAAACGCCTTGTGGTAGGTGGTTTTGAAGCGGTTTTTGAAATCAACCGTAACTTTAGAAACGAAGGCATGGATCAAACGCATAACCCAGAATTTACCATGATAGAATTTTACTGGGCGTATCACACATACCATGATTTGATGCGTTTGACAGAAGAGATGTTTGAAGTTCTCTTAAAAAAGCTCAAACTTCCTAGAAAGCTTCCTTATGGGGAGATGGAAATTGACTTTTCAAAGCCATTCAAAAAGATAGGTTTCAGACAAGCCCTAAGTGAAATTGGCGGTGTTCCCGATGCTATTTTAGATGATTGTAATGCCATCGTTGAATACATCACGTCAAAAGGATTAAGTGTCGAAAAGAACTTAAGCCTTGGAAAGCTTTATGAAGAACTCTTTGATCTGTTTGTGGAAAAAAAGCTGATAGACCCAACCTTCATTATGGATTATCCTATCGAAATTAGCCCACTTGCACGTCGTAGCGAGACTCATCCAGAAATTGCAGAACGATTTGAGCTTTTTATCGCGGGGCGTGAAATTGCTAATGGTTTTAATGAGCTTAATGACCCGATTGATCAATACGAGCGCTTTGCAAAACAGCTTGAAAAAAAGCTTGGCGGAGATGATGAAGCGCATGAAATGGACGAAGACTATGTCTATGCCCTAGGCTATGGCTTACCTCCAACGGCGGGACAAGGACTTGGAATTGATAGACTCACCATGCTTCTTACCAATGAACAGTCTATCAAAGATGTTATTCTTTTCCCTGCCATGAAGCCTTTAAATGAATCCGATGAACAAACACAAAAAGATGAGGAATAAAAAATGAGTATTTTAAAAACGGTTGATCCTGCTGTTTATGATTTAGTTGAAAAAGAACTTCACCGCCAATGTGATCACTTAGAGATGATTGCTAGTGAAAACTTTACCTACCCTGCCGTTATGGAAGCGATGGGAAGTGTGTTTACCAACAAATATGCCGAAGGTTATCCTGCAAAACGTTACTACGGTGGTTGTGAGTTTGCAGACGAGGTTGA
>JAGOZL010000083.1 GCA_018058685.1 Sulfurospirillum sp. | reverse complement strand
TTAAGACGTTCAGGAGCACGTTATTTTATCGAAATAGGCACGGGTGATAAAGTCAGTGGACATTGTCCCAGCGTAGATGTTCTTTTTAATTCGGTTGCCAAAGTAGCAGGAGCCAATGCCATTGGTGTGATTTTAACGGGCATGGGCAGTGATGGGGCTAAAGGGATGGCACATATGCATCAAAACGGTGCAAAAACTATTGCCCAATCTGAAGAGACCTGTGTTGTTTTTGGTATGCCAAAAGAGGCTATTAAATTAGGAAGTGTGGATCACGTTGTCCCTTTAAGTGATATTTCACAAATGATTATGAACACATTAGTTGGAGAGGCATAAGCCAGATGGAAGGACGTATCTTTTACGAACAAAGAAGTATTTCTGTTCTTGTGATAGGAGATATGATTCATCATCATGGATTTATTGAAGATGCAAAAAAAGTCTGTAAATCTTTATACCTTGCTTCAAATCATGAAATGCTTCAAGCCATCGTTGAAAAACATCGAATAGACCTCATTTTTGGAACACTTTCTTACGAAGAGGATGCTTATCTTACAACCTTAGAAACCATACGCAAAAAAGACAACAAAATAGATATGGTTCTTTTCTTTTATGAAATGTGCAAACTTCCCTTTGAAGAAAGAGTTGTCGCTTTAAAATGCAAGCGTTACTTTTGTATGAAAGCAGAAGAAAAATATATCATGAAACTTTTCACAGAAAGCGTTGACTCGATTTCTCGTGAAAATATGCTACGTAAAGACACGCAATATTTTGATGCTCTTTTAGAGTCATCTGTGGTTTCACAGTCTGACACGCAAGGAAACATTACGTATATTAATGACAATTTTACCAAAATAACGGGTTACACGAAAGAAGAAGTTATAGGAAAAAATCATCGTATTTTGAAACATCCTTCCAATAGTCAAGATATTTTTGAAGATATGTGGAAAACAATTACAAAAGGAGATGTTTGGCGAGAGAGAGTTCTTAATCGCAACAAAGATGGTAGTGATTTTTGGGCAGATACTATTATCATACCTTTTCGTGATGATAAAACCAATGAGATTATTCAGTACATTGCTATTCGAAGAGATATTACGCAGATGCTAGAAGAAAAACGTACAGTGTATGAAAAAGAACTTAAAGCTCAGGAGCAGATGAAGCTTTCTGAAGCAAAGGACTCTTTTTTAATTCTTTTTACACATGAACTTAAAACCCCACTCAATGCCATTATCAATTTTTCACAGTATCTTTATAAAAACATGCACCGTATTGATGAAATTCCCAAAGTAAAACGAATGCATTTATTAGAACAAATATACAAAAGTGCTGCTTCAATGCTTGAAAATGTGACCAACATCTTAGACCTTAGTCGCTTACGCAATCATAAATTAAATTACACATATACGCTTTTTGACCTAAATGCTACCATCCTAGAAGTGATAGAGCGGCATCAACCTTTAGCGTTTGAGCTTAGGAAAACCATTCATTATCAAAGCGATGGGAGTGAGCCTTACATTACATCTGATGAGTATCGCTTGAAACAAATTCTTGCAAATGTTGTTTCTAATGCCCTTAAGTATGGTTCAAGCAAAGTAAATATTTTTCTTCTAAGTGATAATGAAAAAATCGAGATTATTATTGAAGATGATGGGAAGGGGATTGTTGACAAAGAAGCCGTTTTTGAACTTTATGAGCAAGATGCTAAAGGTGTTACGAGCATGGAAAAAAAAGGAACGGGAATTGGGTTAAATTTTGTCAAACTCTTATGTGAAGATTTGCGTTTTAGCTATCGTCTTGAAGATGCTCGTTCTCTAAGCGGAACGAGGTTTGTGCTAACCAAAATGAGAAGGGAGTAAACAATGGTCAAAGTACTTATTGTTGATGATAACGATAACAATCGATTGACACTCAATTTACTACTTGAAGAAGTAGAAGGGGTAGAAATTTATGAGGCGGAAGATGGACAGATTGCTGTTGAAATGTGTGTAAAACAGCATTATGATTTAATTTTTATGGACATTATGATGCCTAATCTGGATGGTTTTGAAGCTACGAAACTTATTAAGCAAGTTGATAAAAATTGTATGATTATAGCACTTAGTGCTCTTGATGATGAAGCTTCAAAACATAAAATGCTCTCTTTAGGCGCTGAAGATTATTTAACAAAACCTCTTCAAAGTGAGCTATTTCATACACGAATTCATCATTATCTTAAAATAATTCGGTTAAGGACTATACGCAATGAAACGACATTACAAGGTATTTCTACAGAAATTATAAACCCTTTCAGCCAGAAAGTTTACAATAGAGTCTTGACGTTTCGAGTTGAACAAGAAGAGTCTCTAGCTGAGTTTTGGGACTATTGGCTCAACGGTGAAAAAAACATAGTAGATTTAAGTGATTGTGTGCGATTAATATATGGTTTTGGCTTATGGCTATTGAAAAACCATACATGTTTTAATATTTTAATGGAAGAGAGTGATGAAAAAGTCTACATAACACTTTTACACTTTAATACACTAAGAAAAAATGTTGTCAAAAATCTCTTATTGAAGCATTATTCACAAGCGCGTTATATTTTAACATCAGAACTTCTCTGTTTTTCTTTAGAAAAAATGAAATACATTGCTTGTGATTCTAAAGGGATAGAAATTAGTGATGAGGTCAGGGAAATTTTAACAAAAACACATGATAATGCTTTGAATGCTGCCGATTATGTTGAAAATACAGCCATAGCATTTCTTCCTAAAATTGATAGTTTAGAAATGATTAATGATGAAATTGACAAATCTATTTTAACCTTTGAAAAAGAGCCTTCAACACGTTCTATGAATATCGTTTGTGACAATTTTCAAGAATATGCATACGTCTTAGAAGAGCTTATTGATTTTGCTCATCTTGGATTTGCTGTACAAACGCTTATAAACTTTTTGACGACTCTTACCGAGGAACAGTTTGAAATAGATAAAGTTAAGAAGCTATCATCAATGTTATTAAATTTATTACATGATTTAAATGCTTGGCGCGAAAATGTTTTTATTACACAAGTTGCGCGCGATATTCACTACCTTGATGCATCTTTACTCTCTTCTTGTATTCAAATTGAAGCAATATTTGAAGAAAAAAAAGCAGATGTGGATGGAGATGATGAAATAGAGTTTTTTTAGTGTTTAATCTACTAAATCCTGTAAAAGAAGGTTCTCGAAAACCATTATTTCATCATTTGATGGCATGGCTAGTTGCTATATTAGTTGTTTTATTCGTTGCTTTAGAATTTATCCTGT
Source organism: Sulfurospirillum sp. (assembly GCA_018058685.1). Classification (GTDB taxonomy): domain Bacteria; phylum Campylobacterota; class Campylobacteria; order Campylobacterales; family Sulfurospirillaceae; genus Sulfurospirillum. The sequence continues at coordinate 3,967 of JAGOZL010000083.1, read as the reverse complement.
TAAACCATTTTCATGAACACGTAACAGATGATGCACGTAAAAGTGCTGATGATATGGCAATTAGTATGCATATACTTCTAAAACAGAATATGCGTTCTTTAGAGATACTGTCGCAAACCCTTGCTTCTGATGATATGATGATACAAGCTATCCAAAGTTCTCAGCGAGATTTGATTGAAACTCGGTGGCGCACACTGTTTCAAAACCTTAAAGAGTCTCATGATATAACCCATGCATCGTTTCTTGATAATCAACGTCACGTAGTTTTACGTATGGCAAAGCCTTCTGTCTATGGAAATAAGGTAGAGCGTTTTCTTGTCTTAGAAGCAGAGCGTTCTGGGAAAATGATGTGGGGATTAGAAATTAGCTCTGTTGGAACACTTATTTTAAGAACAGTTTATCCTGTTTATAAAAATGGTGTATGTATAGGTTATATAGAGCTTGGAAAAGAGTTGGAAAATATTTTTCGAGCTTTACATGTAAGGCTTAATTCTCATCTGGCCGTTATTTTAGATAAACAGCGTATCTTAGAAAAATCAGAACAAATACCTTTAAACACAAGTGACTCTTATCATGCAACAGGCACTGTTATTTATGCTTCTAAGCAGACACTTCCAAAGGAGGTGCAGTTTGTAAGTGAACGCGAGGAATTACTTTCTTTTCGTGAAATTTTCTTTGACAACAAATCTTGGCTCACGTATAGCAAAGCTTTACACGATGCTGAGGGAAATGTATTAGGTAATATTTTACTTTTTTATGATATTACTTACGATAAAGAGACATTTGTTAAGTTTGCTCTTCAAGGAACAGTAATAGGGATCATGTTATTAGCGATGATTTTAGTATTTATTCATCGGCTTTTACATCGCACAGATAGACATATTGTCAAACAGCAACAAAAAAGAGTTGAAAGTGAACAAAGAGTTAAAGAGCTTGCAACGCAAAGTCGTACCATCTTTTGGGAAATTGATGCGTATGGAATGTTTACGTACATCAGCGAGATAGAGGAATCCCTCATGGGATATAATCATAATGAAGTTGAAGGGAAAATGTATTTTTATGATATGTACAGTAAGACACAAAATCAAGGTTACGAAGAAAGAGCACGTTGGATTTTCAATGCAAGAGAACCTTTAGTCAATAAAGAAGATCAGTTGGTCACTAAAAATGGCAGTTTTATTTGGGTTCTAGTCAATGCCATTCCATTGTTTGATTTACAAGGAGTATTTCGAGGATACCGTGGGATTCTAACGGATATTACAAAGCGAAAAAAAGCAGAAGAAGCACAAAAAGAGGCAATGGAACGTATTCAGAAAATTGCGAGTCGAATTCCTGGCGTCATATATCAGTATCGACTTAGAAGTGATGGAACTTCAGCATTTCCTTTTGCAAGTGCAGCTATTTATAATATTTATAGAGTTACACCTCAAGAAGTGGAAGAAGATGCTTCTAAAGTTTTCGAGGTAATCCATCCTGAAGATAGAGAAGGTGTTGTTGATAGTATTCAAAAATCAGCACATACTTTAATGCCTTGGCGCCATGAATACCGTGTACGATTTAATGATGGTGAAGTACGTTGGCTTTTCGGCAATGCACTTCCTCAAAAAGAATTTGACGGTTCCGTTTTGTGGTATGGGTTTATTGATGACATTACAGAACGTAAATTTATGGAAGAAGAACTTAAAGCACTGAATGAAGCACTTGATAAGCGAGTCGAAGAAGAAATTTCAGCGCGCTTACGTGTTGAAAAAGAACAAGAAGCCGAGCGTCAATTTTTAGTACAAAAAGCCAAACTTTCTTCCATGGGTGAAATGATGGGTGCCATTGCCCATCAATGGAGGCAACCTTTAAATGCCTTGTATCTTAATATTCAAAATCTTGATGATGATTTTGATGATGGAAAAATTGATAGGTGGTTTTTGACACAATTTATTGCTAAAAATAAAAAAACAATTCTTTTTATGAGTAAAACCATTGATGATTTTAGGAATTTTTTTAAAATTGACAAAGAAAAGCAAACCTTCTCTGTCAAAGAAGCCATTGTAGAGACGTTGTCACTTCAAAGTGCACAGTTTAAAAATCGCAATATTGAAGTCGAAGTGATTGGAAAGGATTTTTCTTTTTTTAGTTATAAAGGTGAGTTTCAACAAGTTATTTTAAATCTTCTAAACAATGCAAAAGATGCTATTTTAGAACGCAACATTGAATTGGGAAAAATTACAATTACATTAGATCCCAAATTTATAACCCTAGAAGATAACGCTGGAGGGATTGACCCTGCTATTATTGAACGTATATTTGAGCCTTATTTTACTACGAAAGAGCAAGGCGAGGGCACAGGCATTGGTCTTTATATGTCGAAGATGATTATTGAAAAAAATATGGGTGGGGTATTAAGGGTTGTTAATACAGATATAGGCGCGCAATTTATCATCACGTTTGCTCATGAAAGCTCTAAATCCTCTCCTAAAGTCGTGTGATGAGTCTGCTGTAATTCTGCTTCTATGTGTAAACACGATGCCATAATACTATCATCGAGGTAGTGAATATCAGGGGCATTGCGTGAGATAAAGAGCGTTGTATACCACTGAAATAACTCCTCAGACAAAGAGATTAGAAATAAAGAGAGTTTTTGAGCATGGTGTTGAGACAAATGGGCATGCAGTAGCTTTTGGGTTGTGTGTTGGATGGTTTTGCTAACATGTTCAAAAACTTTCAAAGTCTCCATACTTCGTGCGTAACACAGATATAGATCTGTTAGTTTAGATCGTAGAGCATCGTTTGGATTTGCGTGATAATCGTATGAAAAATGAACTAAAAACTCTTGTAATTCTTGAAGTTCTTTGAGTTCCAAAAGAACATTGGCGTCTAGTGTTTCATAAAATGCTTTAGCACAAAGCGTTTCTTGTTGGGTGGGAGAAGGTTGATCAAAATCATTGAGAGTACAACGTTTTTGTAGTTCGGGGAAGGTATAAGCATTGAGTCGGATTTTTTGATATTCCATAATGGTAATATCTACAAAAATGTAGGCTTGAACCAGTGTGAAATCAACACCGATAAATAAAGCATTAGGATAGACCCAATAGATACGATTTAAGCCATTTTTAGTTGGAATTTTAATTTTTTGTTTTCTATCTTTTGTAATATGAAAACGGCTTACAAACGAGGTCTCTAATGAAAAATGTTCAAGACAGACACTTTCAAACGTTTTTTGAGCTTGTAAATTGACAAAAATAAGATGATTCTCTTTATAGAAGAGTGCGGGGAAAGGTAAAAGATTTGAAAAGTTCTGAATCGATTCTTCGGAAGCTTGATTAATTGCTTCTACTTTTTTAAGCTCTTCTAATTCATGTGCTTTTTTTTCATAAGCTATTTGCGTAATGGTTTTATAAAGTACGTTGAAAAGTTTTTCTTTTTCGATGGGTTTGAGTAAAAATGAGTCTATACCTAATTCTATAGCATTTAAAAAATAACGTTCTTCATTAAAAGCTGTGGTGATAATAATAGGAGTTTTTGGAGATATCTCTTTTACGGCACGTGCCAATTCTAACCCAGTTACTTTTGGCATTTGAATATCTGTTAAGACGATATCTGGGTGATGGTCTTTAAAAAGTCTTATGGCTTCTGCCCCATTGTTTGCAATGTAGGTTGTTTTGAAAAGCCTATGTAAAATTGATCCCATACTCTCTTGTGTTTGCTCATCGTCTTCTGCATATAAAACGGTATAATCTTTGCATATATCACGTAGTTGTATCAGCTCATTTATCATAAGTATATCCATCGTTTGGAATAGATTAGCTTTAAAAAGATAAAAGCATAAAAAGTGACTAGGGTTTTAAGCCAAAAATTTTATAATTATTTCTCCCTGCGGCTTTTGCTTCATACAAGGCTCTATCGGCATTTTTAATCAATTCATTAAAGTCAGCTCCGTGCTGTGGGAAAATGCTAATACCTATACTGGTCGTTA
>JAGOZL010000082.1 GCA_018058685.1 Sulfurospirillum sp. | reverse complement strand
TTTACATGTAAAGGTGTTTTGTCCTCTTTTTCTTCGCTGACAATCTCTTTAATACAAGCAACTTTGGCAAACTCTTCTTCGATGATGAGATCACTCTTGATATCCAGTTTAAGTTGCGTATCGCCCGTAGAATTGGTGTTATCAGAATAGCCTGTATCGTCAAATTCGATGGCTTCTTTGATGCGTTTGGCTGAACGTTTAATGGCTTCGTAAATTTCGGTCATGTTATTTCACTTTTTTAGCATTTTTTTCTATCCAAGCAACAACTTGCTCGGGGTTATTTAAATCAAGAAGTGCGATGTGTGAAGGAATGGCATAATCTGAAAGCGTGACACTTTCATCGACGGCTATGGCATCCGAGCAGTCAAAATAGCTCTCATCTAGTTTGTTTCTAAAAATAGCAATGCGCGGAAGGGGAAGATTTTTAAGTCCCTCAACCAATAAAAAGTCAAAATCACCCAACATCGTGATGATTTCATCGAGGTCTTTTTGGCGCTTTGAAAAAAGCGTTGTTCGTGTTGGCGAGGTGATAACCACTTCCGCACCCGTTTGTGAAAACTTCCAACTGTCTTTTCCCTCTACATCAAATACGGCTTTATCACTTGGGTCATTTTTGATAATGGCAAGTGCGTACTCTTTTTTTAAAAGTGTTGCAACTTTAACGATCAGTGTGGTCTTTCCGCTATCTGATGGTCCTGTAAAGGCAACGGCTAATGATTTCATTTTTTACCTGCTTCATGTTATAATGAGGGAAGATTATAGCAAAAAAAGGTTTAAGATAATGAAATATGCTGTGGCAATAGTGATAGTAGGGCTTTTAACAGGATGTGCGACAAAACAGACTGATGCAAAAGTTCATAACGATACGATGTTAAATTTTAGCGTTGCCAACAGTAAAAAAATAGAACTCATAGACCCCTCAACGACAGCAAAAACCTACGTCATGATTACCTATCTCAATCCCATAAAACACGCGTTAATCACACAAGAGAGTGAAAAGTTTATCGTAGGAACGTACATGGCAACGGGGGAACAGAGCACTCCTTTGGTGAAATTGGCTAATTTTGAGGTGAACCAACTACCAAAAGAGGAGATTAAGGTCAAACACTTAACTTTTGAAGATCCTCTTTTAGCACTGATTTCTTCTGCAAATCCTTGGACGGATTATCTTTTAGTAGAAGCTCCAAAAACGGAAGATATCGACATGACGATTAGTTTCGAAAACGATCAGTCACGGAGGGTATCAGCAACGTTTCGAAAAGATTACTGATAGAGGTTTCTTCCCCTAAAAGGTGGCGGTAAACCACATAATTGGCAAGCACTTTTTTCCCATAGTCTCGACTCTCTTCATAGCTCACTAGCTCCATACTGCGAAATGGCTCGTAAGGGCCTTCTAAAAATGTACCACTTTGCAACAATTTACGGGTAAATCCAATGCCACCGTTGTAAGCATACGCAATAAAGATAGGATGATAAAGACTTCGCTCTAAGAAGTTAAGATGAATATTGGCAAACAAGTAGGCCACACGAGGATCAAACATCGCCTCAAGTTCAAAGGTTTCAAGCTTCTCTTTTTTGGCGATATCCCGCGCCACAAAAGGCATAAACTGCATCATTCCAAGGGCATATGAGGTTGAAACAACGGAGGGTAAAAAGCGACTCTCTTGTCGTGCGATGGCAAGCATCAACGCTTGTCGATGTGTCGAATACTCCTTAATCTCTTCAGGAAATGGGATTGGATAATAGTGCTTTTGATAACGACTGGCTCGCTCCATCAAATAGCTGTAGTGTGCTACAGTATTAGCGTATTTGAATTTTTGCGCATATGTTTCTACCTCTTCAGCACTCATCGCATACACACGGCTCATCACTTTTGGCCATGCGAAAGGGTCGCTGATATCAAAGCTTGGATGCGTACCTTCTAAAAGAGGGGAAACGATATTTTGAAGTGGAAGTTGTAGCTTTTCAAGGGCATAAAGGCTGTAAATATTGATATCGGAGCTTTGGGAAAGCTTGGTTAAATAGAGTGTTTTTTTATCAATCAGATAGTTCCAAAAAAGTGCTCTGTCTTTTTCGTCACGCTTGGTGGCTCTGTTTTCGGAGAGGTCAAAAAAATGACGTGCAAGATCAGGTTTTTCATATTTAAGGGCATTGAGTCCTAAGAAAAAAAGTGTTTTTGCGCTGACCTCGGAAGAGGGCGTTACATGTAAAAGGGATTGTTGCCACGTAACAAGGTCATCATTTTGTACAACACTATTTACAAATGCGTTAAATTTAGGGTAGGCGGAGAGGACATTGAGCTTTTCTTGTGGCAAAGCGTCTGGAAAATTTGCTTTTTTGTACGCGCTAATACTGCCTTGCAATAAATTGATAACGACTTCATTATCTTCACTTAAAGCACGTTCATACACATTGTCCGCTTTCATCAATTGTAACGTGCGGAGTAACTGCGAATGATACGGTGATATACGAGGCTCCAAAGAAGAAAGATAACTCTTAGGCAAAGAGGTGACTTTTGAGAGGTTGATACCAATATTTAAGCACGCATCATCTTCTTTGAGTAACGAGGTAATATCCATATCGATACAGCGTGAGATTTTCTTAAAATCTTCATTGTCCATCTTCTTTGCAAAGAGATGAAAAAAGCGAATATTCATCGTGTGCACCATCCCCAAAAGCGCTTTAGCTTCTTTGGGTGTGGTCTCTTCGCGCTGAAGATAGCTGTGGATGTAAAAATCTTTGGCTAAAGAGCGAGGTTTATCGTGAAAAAACTCTAAAGTACTCGGTGGTGCTGCAAAAAGGTCTAAGGATGCAAAAAAGAGGAGTAATCCCCACCAATAAATCTTAAAGAGCATGAACTAAAGCAAATAAAAGTTTAACCGCAAACAGATCCACAAACTGCAATACTAAGATAACAATAATAGGAGCAACATCTACGCCACCGATAATGGTAGGAATGAAACGGCGAATAAACGCGTACACGGGGTTGGTTAAACGGTGTAAAATCTGAACAATCGGGTTGTACGGATCAGGGCGCACAAAGCTAATGAGAGCAGAGATAATCACCACCCAAATGTATATGTTTATAATCATATGCAAAATTTGCGCTAAGGCTTCAATAAACGTCGAAACAACTATCATCGTACGATCTCCTTAAGGTAAGTTTTTATCAGTGGATAGACTAGTGCTAACTCTAAACCACTCTTCGCTCCTGTAAGCCAAAAATAAAGGGGTTTAAAAAAAGATTCGCCTTCTAAGCGTGAAGTAGTGATAAGATATGTTTGAAAATCATCCAGTTTTTCAAAATAGGGTGCTTCTAAAATCAGTTTTTGCAAAAGTTTACTCTCGTTTTCATACGCAGGGTGCAGAGCTTTTTTAGCAAAAATAGCATCTATTTTTTGCTTGATTTCAAAGGTAGTGCTACACTCTTGTGTATAGAGTTTTGCCAATTTTCCAATATTTTCACACGCATACCCTAAACGTTTTGAGAGTTCCATATCAGAGAGGCGTTTGATATGGAGGACATTGATAGAACACAGCTTTTTTCTATCAAAATGCACAGGTTCTTGAGATATTTTCGTAATGTCAAACCATGAAATCGCCTCTTCTATGCTAAAAATCTCTTTTGGTGTGGGATTTCCTAAAAGAAGCAGATAATTCAAAATCGCTTCAGGCATAAATCCTTGGTCTAAGAGCTCTTTGACGTTACACGTTTCATCTTCTATCACATGAAGAGTTGGCACTTGCGTGTAAGGAATTTCTTGGTCGTATCCGAGTGTTTTTCGCACCAGCGCTTGTTGTGGTGCATCAAGGAGTTGTGTTGCTTCATCGATGATGCAACTGACACCTTGAAGCATATCATCACATGCACATGCAAACGTGTTGGTGGGGTATTTTTCTTGGGTCATCATGACAAAACTATCAAAACCATCTCCCGATTTTTTAAGGCGAATGACAAAAGGGTGGGGGTTGTTTAACACCTCTTCAGGGCTTAGTTTTTCGCATGTGCCATCATAAGGCGATGCTTTATTTTCTGGGCAAAAACAGATAAATGCCTTTTTTTTATCTAAAAGGGTTGAGGCAAATTGCAAATGGTATTTGAAGTTTTCACTCTGATAGTAAAGATAATCATACGTCAATCCAAAAAGCTTTAGGGTCTCAAGAATCTCATCATCTTTGCCCTCAATGAGGCTTTTTTTGTCAATATCTGCGATACGCACAATAAAAGGGCTAAGAGATTGTTTAGCGCAAAGGTAGTTTAACAGAGCAATGCGAAGGTCACGAATGTGTAAGTCGCGTGCGGGAGAGGCTACAAATCTAAACATGCTTTAACGTCTCGCTTACAAGTGCGTTTACCACGCTTGGATTGGCTTTTCCACCACTGTTTTTAAGGACAAGTCCCACAAAAAAGCCAAAAAGATTGGTGTTGCCTGCTTTATATTTTGCTACATTTTCAGGGTTTTTGGCTATCACGTCATCAATGAGTGGCTTGAGTATTTCAGGGTCGCTGATTTGTCTAAGCCCCTTAGCCTCAACGATTGATTTTGGTTCTTCGCCTGTTTTTGCCATCTCTTCAAAGACCTGCTTGGCGATTTTATTTGAAATCGTTTCATCGTCTATCATCTCAACAAGTTGGGCTATTCCTCTGACGCTAAATTTTAACGCGCCCTCTTGTTTAAACTCACGGGCGACTTCATTGGCAACGATATTAGCGATACTCACAGGGCTGTTTAAGACGCAAAGAGTCTCTTCATAAAAATAAGAGAGTTGTTCATCACGAGCCAGTGTATTGGCGATTTCGGTGTTTAGCCCAAATTGTGCCGTGTATTTCTCAAACAGTGCGCTTTGTGTCTTGTTCATAGGAGCCACATCGCCTTCGATATGCACTTTTTTAGCCTCAGGTTTGGGTGATTCTTTAAGCACTTCTGCTTTTTTATTCCACGAGTCTTTAAGCCCTACGATTTTATTGAACACAGGGTTTTCGTCGGTGTAATCAATAGGGTCAGCGTAAAAATAGCCTTGTCTTTCAAACTGGAATCTTGCATCAGGTTTTTCGGTGATAACGGAAGGTTCAATCAACGCATTTTTATTTACATGTAACGAATCTGGGTTCAAATCTTCCAAGTTCTCAGGTGCATCGACTTTGTAGAGACGCTCATACAATCTCACTTCAACCCTTCTCGCATGTTTCGCACTCACCCAATGAATCGCACTTTTGGTTTTAATACCACTGGTGTCAGCGCCACTTTTTGAATCTGGAGAATACTGCGCTTTTATCTCTACAATCGTGCCGTTTGCATCTTTGATGATTTCTTTACAGAAAATGATATAAGCATGTTTCAGGCGCACAGGTTGGCTAGGTGTTAGACGGTTGTAGCCTGAGGGAGGATTTTCCATAAAATCATCTCTTTCGATGTAAATCTCACGGGAAAAAGGAAGTTTCCTTGAACCCTCTTTAGGCACATCGTGCGGGTAATACGATGCGTCTATTGCTTCTTCACCTTCATAGTTTTCGATGGTGATTTTAAGTGGGTCTAATACGCACATCACACGAGGCACTTTCGTGTTTAAATCATCTCGTATACAAAACTCCAGTTGTGCGACATCGACCATCGAGTTGGCTTTGGCAATGCCGATTTGCTCACAAAAATTTAGAATAGACTCAGGCGTGTAACCTCGTCGTTTATAGCCTGCGATGGTAGGAAGTCTTGGGTCATCCCAACCGTTCACATAATTGCCATTGACCAGTTCTAAGAGTTTTCGTTTGCTCATAACGGTATAGTTCATGCCAAGTCTTGCAAACTCGTGTTGATACGGTCTTGGAGGGGTAAGCTCAAGTTCATCTAAAACCCAGTCGTAAATATCACGGTTATTTTCAAATTCAAGTGTACAGATGGAGTGTGTAATGCCCTCAATGTAGTCCGATAAGCAGTGCGCATAATCGTACATCGGGTAGATGCACCACTCATCTTTTGTTCTAAAGTGATGTGCGTGGCGGATACGATACAAAAGTGGGTCGCGCATTTTCATATTGGCGGCACTCATGTCGATTTTGGCACGTAAGACGTGTTCGCCATCTTTAAATTCGCCTTTTTTCATACGCTCAAATAGGTCTAAATTTTCTTCAATGGAGCGCTGTGCATAGACACTTCGACGACCCGTTTCTGTAACAGAACCACGGTATTCGCGTATCTCTTCTTCGTTTAAGCTATCCACATAGGCTTTGCCCATTTTGATGAGTTGTACGGCGTATTCATACAGTTTTGGGAAATAATCCGATGCATAGCGCACTTCACCATTCCACCCAAATCCAAGCCACTCCACCGCATCTTTGAGTGCTTCAACATAGCGCATATCTTCTGTGGTGGGGTTGGTGTCGTCCATGCGAAGGTTACAATGCCCTTTAAAATCGCGTGCAATGCCAAAATTGATGCAGATAGACTTCGCATGTCCAATGTGAGGAAAGCCGTTTGGCTCTGGAGGAAATCGTGTCACAACGCCTGTATATTTGCCAGATTTTAAATCCTCATCGACAATTGTGCGTAAAAAATCTTTGCTCTCGTTCATTTTATTCAAACCTTTTTGATATAAAATCTTGCTTTACGTTATAGGACAAGATTGTATCTTATGTGCGATAAAGAGTCTATTAAAGAAGACGAATTTAAGTTTATTTCGCTTCTCATGAACACTTTTTTTTATGCACTTAAAGGTTTGATTTCGAACAATGCTCCCTCTTTTGTATTTTTTACATGTAAAGATTTGCCATACTTTTTAAGGATGTCTTTGCACATTTTGATGCCTAAACCACTGTGGATATCGTGGGTGAGATTTTCCAAAATAGCAGGCTCTACCCCGCCACAATTATCCTGAAAGCAGATGGTCGTTTCATCAATGGTAATGATGATGTACGGGTACTCAATCGAGCGTTTTTGCGCAATATTGAGCGTATTGGAGAGGATGTTCATCCACACTTGCATCCACTCATTACGAATACCTTTAAGATGCGTATTGCTGATAATGGAGAAAATAATTTCAAGGTTGAGGTTTTTGATGCGCGTATCAATGATGCTGATGACGGCTTTAATCGAATCATGCACTTCAAACTCTTGTATATTGCTTGAGGGTTTGTAGTATTCTAAAAAATTTTGCATGGTCTCAGACATAAAATCGATGGTTTGCTCGATCTCTTGGGTACTTTTATCGAGCAAGGAGAGCGGAATTTCTCTATTTTGCATAATATGCGCCCGAAGGCCTAGATTGATGTAGCTGATTTTGGTGAGATTGTCGCGCCATTGATGTGATATATTTGCCATCAAATTGCCAAGTGCGGCTTGTTTGGATTGTTGAAAAAGTGCTTTAGAATGTTCAAGATTTTG
>JAGOZL010000081.1 GCA_018058685.1 Sulfurospirillum sp. | reverse complement strand
GGTTTTCCACCTGTATCAAATCCATAAAGGTACATTGATGCACCAAATAAAATCAAGGTTAAGAGTAGAAGGTCTATCTTACGATTGGCAAAAGCATAGACAAATAACGCAATGTAAAAGATAGCAAAAGAGTTGTCGATGAAAAGTGATAAAATTAAGACAGCATGAGACGCTATTTTGTATTCTAAAAGATAAAGGTATGTAAAAAGCAATGTAATAAAGATGACAACCACACTATTATTGACAAGCAAAGCAACACTATTTACCCCTGGTAAAAAGGCGTAAATTGCAATAGAGAGAATTCTATCGAAACGCTTTTTAAGGAAAAGCTTACCTATTTTATAAAGAAGTACAATTGAAGCTAGATGAAGCAGTATAAACGGTAAGCGTAACGTAAAATCACTTTTACCTAACCATTCAGTAGAATAAAGCGCCAAATAGTGTGCAATATTGGTTTGGCTAAAAAAGATATCCGCTTCATCCGCACTGATGGATAAGGTTTGCGTGCCATACGTCAACATACCACCACTGAGTAACAAAATAAGGATTAAATAAAGTCGTTCTCTCATAGTTTTAAAAAGTTATTTAAAATAGCATGTCCATGTTCACTCAAAATCGACTCTGGGTGAAACTGCACGCCATAGATTTGCTTACCTCTAATTTCTAACGCCATAATTTCATGATCGTCTGTGCTATATGCTGTAGGGATAATGCACTCTGGAAGTGCCTCTTGCTCAACAATGAGTGAGTGGTAACGTGTCGTGGTGAATTCTTCAGGTAGTCCCTCAAAAAGGCAACTGTTGTGAAGCTGCTTGGTTTGGGAGGTTTTGCCGTGCATCATACGTTTGGCTCGCACCACTTTACCGCCAAAGGCTTGGCCGATGGCTTGATGTCCTAAACAAATACCAAGAATTGGGATTTTACCGCTAAAATGTCTAATCACATCCAAACTCACACCTGCTTCATTAGGGGTGGCTGGGCCTGGAGAGATGATGATTTTTTCTGGATGAAGCGCTTCTATCTCTTCGACGCTCAATTCATCGTTGCGAATGACCTTTAAATCAGCCCCGAGTTCTAGGCAATACTGAACGATGTTGTAAGTAAAACTATCATAATTGTCTATCATTAAAACCATATCTCTTGTTTCCTCACGTAAAGTGTAAAAATCATAACACTATTTTGCTTAAATGCGCAAAAAGCCATGTGAGGGCAAGTAAATCCGCACTGCCTCCAGGGGAGAGATGTCGTGCAATCAAGTCTTCATCAAATGCACACAAACACGCATCTAAAGTCTCTGGCTCATTCTTTACATGTAAAAGTATTTCGTCTGCTTTGGTTTGAACATACCGTAGTCCTTCAATACCTCCGCGTGACCATATTGTGCTATCATCCAGTCGTACCATAAGCCATAAAAGGGTCATTTTAAGGGATTTTTCTTCGCCCAAGAGCTTTTCGTGTGCTTCGTAAAAAGGTAAACTTCCCTGAACTACGAGTGCAAATCCACTCTGCGCCATTCCTCTAATGCCAAGACTTCCTGTCTCATAAAAAAATCGCGCCCCTGCACTTGTGGGATGAGAAAGAAGTAAATCTTTTTCCACCAAACCCTCGCACCATTCACAAATCTCTTTTTGGATATTTTTACATGTAAAAGATTCTTGCTTAGCTTTAAGTGATGAAAGTGCGCCACATATGAGAGCTAAACAAAAAATCATACCTTTGTGGGTATTGACTCCATTTGTAGCAACAAACATGGCTTTTTCACATGCCACACCGATGCTACGTAAGGTGTCAAAACTAAGAGGTTTGGCTTCTAAAAACTGTGAAATGTAAGGCTTGATAGCTTGAATGCTAGCGTAAAAGGTGTTGATGTCCATGTCGTGATGTGCGCCACTATTGGCACTATCGACAAGACCCGGTTTTGGGGTGAGTTCGACCTCCATCTTCATAGCACGCTCGCACCAAAGCGCAACAGAATGACTAAAAGCATGCTGATGCACTAAGCTTTTAATGTGTGCGTTTAACGCAATATAGGAGTGTTTTTGCACTCTTGCACATAAAAAGGCTTCTTCATCACATAACAAACAGCGCCGTTTTGGCAGATGGAGCATCGAGCGTGAGAGTAAAACACCCTCTTCATCAAACACATCAATATCCATAAGCCTCCCCAAAGGATGTTCATTTTCAAGTTTACATGTAAGCATTTTAAAAGTTTTAGCATCTCCTTTACATGTAAAAAGCGTTTCTGCACCTGTGGGTGAGATGAAAGGATAAAAATCTTTACATGTAAAACTTTCTTGACACAGAAGCTGAAAAATCCTTTCATGTGCTATCTCATAAATAACAAGTGATTCGTGGGAGAGTTTGATAGAACTTGGTGTATTGATGCTCAAAGAGACTAAAAAATGAGAAGGCGCGTGCGCTAAAAGCTCTTTTTGCTTTTGCGCACGCCTTTCTTTATTAGCTAAAATGGCTTCTAAGGTGGTCGGTTTATCTATCATCTACGCCAATTGTCGAACCACATCAATGATAGAACCATCACGGTAGCGAATGACTGCCACGACTTTGTCGGTGTAGGCTATCTCTTGAGGCTCACCACACAAGGCAATAGCACGTTCATATAACGCTTGCATATCGACAATTTCAAGCCCTGCTTTTTTAAGTTTTTCTCGAAGCTCACTATGCCTTGGATGCACTGCGATACCTTGGTCGGTGACGACCACATCTACCGTAGAACCAGGGGTTACAATTGTATTGACGCGCTTAGTGACCGTTGGGATGCGTCCACGTGTCAAAGGAGCCACGATGATGGAAAGCTTGGCTTCTGCTGCTGTGTCGCTGTGACCGCCTGATGCGCCCCTTAAAAGTCCTTTGGAGCCTGTGATAACATTGACATTAAAGTCCAAATCCACTTCTAACGCACTTAAAACAACAATATCGAGTTGTTTAATCGACGCTCCTTTGGAGCTTGGATTGGCGTATTCGTTAGCACTGATTTCGATGTGGTCTTTGTTTTCGCCCAAAGATTTAGCGGCAAACTCATCAAAACTTTGCACATCCAAAAGCTTTTTAATGAGACCTCGTTTGAGCATATAAACCATCGTCCCCGTGATGCCACCTAGCCCAAAACTTGCTGTTATCTTTTGCGCTTCCATCTTTTCACTTAAAAAAACCGTTGTCGCGAGCGACGCGCCACCTGTGCCTGTTTGGATGCTAAAGCCCTCTTTAAAAAGCCCAGAATGCTCGATGACTTTCGTGGTGAGGCGTGCGAGCATCAGCTCTTTGGGGTTGGTCGTCATACGCGTTTCACCTGCCCCGATTTTGGCAGGATCGCCTACTTCATCCACCACCACAACCGCATCGACTTGGTCTTGGTGAAGGCTGGCGGGAACATTTGGGTACTCTTCCAATGCTTCGGTGAGAACAATCACATAGTTGGCAAATTGCGCGTCCATCATCGCATAGCCTAAAGAGCCACACTTTGAACGCCCCGAATGTCCATTGGCATTGCCAAATTTATCGCTCACGGGTACGCCTAAAAAGGCGACATCGATTTTAAGTTCACCTGATTGTAAAAGATGCACACGCCCACCGTGTGAGTGAATCTGCACGGGCTTTTCCATCAAGCCCTTTGAAATGGCTTCACCTAGTTTTGAGCGAAGTCCTGAGGTATAAATCTGCGTGATAACCCCACTTTTAATATGCTCTATCACCGCATCATGTACAGAAGCTAAAGAACTTGATGCTAAAGTCAAATCTTTAAAGCCCATACGAGCGATGATGTCTAAAACTGTGTTGATAATCAAATCCCCACCACGAAAGGCATGGTGAAACGAAATGGTCATACCACTCTTTAATCCCGAACGGCAAATCGCCTCTTCGATGCTCTCACACAGCTTTGCTTCACGTTCTTGCCCTTTGATTTTTTCTTTACATGTAAAAACAGGAGCGCCCACCAATGTTAAGTTTTTCGTATCCATACTTTTTTCAAAATCTTTCATTCTTCTACTCCTAAAACACCCGATGCAATCGCCAAATCAATAATCCACTGCGCACGTGCCACGATAGGGGCATCGACCATTTTGCCATTGAGTGACACCGCACCAAGACCTCGAATCGTCGCTTCCTTAGACGCTTCGATAACTTCTCTCGCCCAGTTGATATCTTTGAGCGTTGGCTCAAACGCTTTATGAAGCCACGGGATTTGGGTTGGGTTGATGAGCGATTTTCCGTCAAAGCCTAAACCTTTGATGTACGCCACTTCATGCATAAAACCCTCTTTATCCTTAATGTCCGAAAAGATAGAATCAAACGCCCCTATTTTTGCCGCACGCGCTGCAAGTAAAATCTGATTGCGTGCTGCCATCAATTCATGCCCTTCTTTGGTACGTTGCGTGTGCAAATCCCGTACAAAGTCCTCAGCCCCAAGCGCAATACCCATCAACCGCTTTGAACTTCGTGCGATATCCACCGCATTGACCACACCTAAAGCACTCTCAATCGCCGCTAACATCAAAGTCTTTTTCTCACGCCCGATTTTATTTTCAATATGCGCTATCTCTTGTTCCATCTCTAGCACATCATCCACCGTATCGGTCTTTGGAAGACGGATGATATCTGCTCCCGCTCGGATGACCGCTTCAAGGTCAAGCAAGCCAAAAGGAGTATCAAGCGGGTTGACACGTACAGCCGTTTCGATATGTTTGTAAGTAAAGTGTTGAAGGGCATGAAACACCATCATGCGAGCCGTATCTTTTTCCGCTAAAGCAACGGAATCTTCCAAGTCAAACATCACCGTATCTGGCTTGTAAATAAAGGCGTTACACACCATGCCCGTGTTTGACCCTGGAACAAAGAGCATACTTCTTCGTAATTTTTGTTTCATCATAGCACACTCCAATCAGGCTCATTAATGCCATAAGCGCGTAAAATAGCCGCTTGAACACGTGCTTTTATCACATAATCAAGCGCACCTTTATCTTGTACGATAAGCTTGATTCCTTTTGCACTGAGCGCCATCGCACTTTGCTCAATCGTCGCCTTAATCGCATCGGCATAGATTTCATACACCGTGCTTTCAAGTTCTATCTCTATTCCCTCACACTCGAAAGGAATAACCCTAACAAAAAGGTCACTCGATTCAAGCGTGCCTGCGTGGGCTGGTTCTACTTGTTTATTCATTGTTTATCCTCGTGTGTCGATAACATTTTTTCTATCAATGCATAAGTTATGGGTGGAACCAAATGACGTATCTCTTCCACATTGCCCTCTTGCATCAACTTTCTCACTCTTGAAGCCGAAATAGGCTCGCTCTTGTACTCAATACGCTCAAGTTCTACTACTTCGATGGAAGGGTGAGTACTAGGACTTGAAAGTATTTTTTTCATCTGCTGGTTGTATTCATTTGTAACCATACATAAAGGCTCTTTACCCACAAAACGATGCGTAATACCAAGTTCGGGAGCGATGTGATGGCGAAAAATATTCAAATCAAGCTCCGTGAATAAAGCATCAACTTGCCCCTTGTCTTTAATAAAATAGGTCGGAAACGTCGCTTTAGAGATAATATAATCAGACCCTTCATGAATGGTAAGATTTTCAAGATGCGATAATCCTTCACAAATAAGTCGATACCGCTCCTTGAAAGGAAAATAAGAAGCATCTTCTTTGACCACAAACAGATGTACCCAAGAAGAACGCTCACACGCACATTCAACCAAATAGCGATGCCCTAAGGTAAAAGGATTGCAGTTCATCACGATGCTTCCAACAACCTCTCCACTGTGCTTAAGCTTTCGTAACCGTTTTTTATACTGCTCAATGTTATAACGATTTTCCATCAAAACAACTTTATTGCTTGCGTGTTCTATCGTTTTGAAGCCACACGATTCAAAGATTTCTTCATAAAGAGGCTTCGTGAACAAAAAAAGCTCATCCCTTCCCCATGCGTAAGAGAGCTTTAAAAGTTCACTCATCAACGAAAGTGCAACACCCTCGCCTCGTACCGATTCGTCAATTGCAATATTTTTAAGCACTCTGCCTGCGATACCTCCGCACGCAACGATTTCACTCTTTTCTTCGGCAATCACAAACAGTTCCACATCCGAAGAATAATCAAGCTCCATACGTTCTAAAAAATCTTTAATTTTTTGTAAACGAATCGTACTGCTAGACATTACATGAGAAAAAACCATGCTACACTTTCTTCACAAAACGAATCAAAATCGGAGAGATGCCGATAACCAAAAAAAGTCGTACAATATGATGCAATGCCACATACGGTAAGTTCGCACCCACCACAATAGCGATAAGATTCATCTCTGCTTGCCCACCAGGAGCAAATGCTAGTAAAATGGAGAGCAATGAAAAATCCGTCATCCAAGAAACCACACTGACAAAGATAACACACACCACCGTTAAAATAAGAAAATACCCTAATGTTTGCCCAAAAACACGAAACATCTCTTTACATGTAATACCCACAAAAGCAAATCCAACCGTTGTTCCAAGAATAAGTTGTATAACATTGAGGACTTCAGTAGGCGGTCGTGAGTGAATCAGCCCAGCACCATACGTTACAACGCCTATGAGCATAGGCACAATCAGTGTTCCCCCTGAAATTTTAAACCGTGCGGCTATCTTCCACCCTACCATCGCCAGTACAAAAATCCAAAGCATATCCCACATGTTGGTCTGAAAAAGTGGCTGTGTAATGCCCCCTCTTCCATCTAAAGAGACATGCCCAATATGCTCTATCAAAAAAGGGAAAAGCAGCATCATAAAGAGTAACCGAGAGGCTTGTGTGATGATAACTTTGTACAAGTCAAGATTAAAGGCTTCCGCTAAAGAGGTCATCTCTAAAAGTCCCCCTGGCATCGCAGAAAAATAAGCTGTATAAGTGTCAAATTTTAAAACTTTCGTGTAATACCACATTCCACAAACCGTTATGATTAAGACAAAAGGAAAAATCAATGCAAGGCTAGAGAGGAAATCAAGTAAGTAGTGCAAAATTTCGGGTTTGAACGCACTTCCAATGGTAATACCTAAAATGGCACGAGAAGGCGCTGAAAAACGTTTAGGAGAAGCTAACGTTAAAAAAGAAAAACGCCCTGCGATGATAATCGCTAAAATAGAACCTAAAAGCCAAGGCATCGGGGCATGAAAAAATTTCAAAACCATCACCCCGCATAAGGCAATGAAAAGAGAAGTCATGATGGGTAAAAATCTTTTAAGCCATTGCATCTCACATCCATCCATTTTTGGGGTATAAAATTGCGTGATTTTACCTTTTTATTCATTAATCGCACATAATAAAAAATAGCACAAAATAGCGTATTTATGGCTATTTTGTGCATAAAATGCTTTCTGTCGATTAAGAGTAACTTTTACCAATTACCGACAAAGAAGTCATTCAAAAAAAGTTAAGT
>JAGOZL010000021.1 GCA_018058685.1 Sulfurospirillum sp. | reverse complement strand
TAAATTCCATCCATCCACAAGCACAAAAATAAGCAACTTAAACGGCAAAGATATCATAACGGGCGGGAGCATCATCATACCCATTGCCATCAAAACAGAACTCACAACCATATCGATGACCAAGAAGGGAAGGAAGAGTAAAAAGCCTATTTCAAACGCGGTTTTAAGTTCACTAATCATAAACGCAGGAATAGCAACGGTCAAAGGAACTTCTTCAATATTTTTAGGGTTTTCAAGGTTTCGGATACGAAAAAAGAGTGCCAAATCTTTTTCACGGGTGTTGCGAATCATAAAGGCTTTAAACGGTTCTGCACCTTTAACAAACGCTTCTTGGTAACTCATCTGCTCTGCTAAATAAGGCTTAATCGCTTTATTATAAGACTCTTGAGCCACCGGTTCCATAATGAAAAATGTCAAAATCATCGCCAAAGAAACCATCACTTGAGAAGGTGGCATCTGCTGTGTTCCTAGCGCTTGGCGTAAAAAAGAAAAAACAATGAGCAAACGTAAAAAGCTGGTCATCACAAAGATTAAAGAAGGTGCTAAAACCAAAATGGTCAAAACAATCATCAAGTTAAGACTGGTCACGAGTTGTTGAGGCGTATCAGGAGCACTTAACGAGAGATTGACCGTAGGAATGGTATCTGCGCCAAACGCGAAAGGTGTCATGACACTCATCACCAAAAAAAGTACTCTTAAAAAGTGTTTCAACGCATCGTCCTTCTAAAATGATTGCATGATTGTAATTGCTTTTGCGTTAAAAAGCACTTTAAACAACTTTGCGTTACAATAAAAGTTAATTTTGATAGAGGATTTAGGGTTATGAAACTTTCGATTGCGATAATGGCAGCAGGTCTTGGTACACGTATGAAATCAACTAAGCCAAAAGTGCTTCATGAAATCAGCGGATTTGAGATGTTATACCACATCATCAAAGAGGCACAAAAAATCAGTGACGATGTTCATGTCATCTTATACCACCAAGCTTCTTTGGTGCAAGAGAAGATGAATCGCTATTTTTCGGGACTTCATTATCATCTACAAGACCATCAAAACTTTCCAGGCACGGGTGGTGCGATTCGCAATATAACGCCAAAGTATGAGCGTCTTTTAGTTTTAAGTGGCGATATGCCGCTTCTTGAAAGCTCTCATATGCAAAATTTTACACATTTTGATGCTGACATCGTCATGAGTACCTTTACATGTAAAGAGCCTTTCGGTTATGGGCGTGTGATTATGGACGAAGCGTGCAACGTGAAACGCATCGTGGAAGAAAAAGATGCAAGTGTGGAAGAGAAAAAAGTCACATCGGTCAATGCAGGCGTGTATCTTTTTAAAACCTCATTTTTAAACGACAATCTCTCAAAACTAACCAATAATAATGCGCAAAAAGAGTATTACATCACCGACCTTATTCCTCTAGCCAAAGAGGTTAAAGCCCTTTTTGTCGATGAAGAAACGTTTATGGGGGTAAATTCTAAACATCATCTCTCTATAGCAGAAGAGCTGATGCAAGAGCGTATCAAGCGACGTTTTATGGAACAAGGTGTTTTAATGCGACTCCCAAGCACCATCTACATCGAAGCGGATGTGGAAATCATAGGAGAGAGTATCTTGGAAAATGGCGTAACGCTTTTGAAAGGCTCACGCATTGAAAACAGCCACATTAAAGCACATTCCATCGTTGAAAAAAGTGTTATTAAAGACTCTGACATTGGGCCAATGGCTCGCATCAGACCCGATTCGTTGATAGAAAATACACATATCGGAAACTTTGTCGAAGTGAAAAAATCAACCCTTAAAGGGGTAAAAGCAGGACATTTGAGCTATCTAGGAGATGCGAGCATTGATGAGGGAACTAATATCGGGTGTGGAACGATTACATGTAATTACGATGGCAAAGGCAAATACCAAACCATCATCGGTAAAAACGTCTTCGTCGGAAGTGACACGCAACTGGTGGCTCCGCTGACTATCGCTGATGATGTCATCATCGCTTCTGGCACAACAGTGACTAAAGATATTCCAAAAGGTTCTTTAGCCATTAACCGAGAACCTCTCAAAATCATTCATGGATTCTTTTATAAATTTTTTGGAAAAAAAGATGCATAAAGAGCTTTTATCGGGCAAAAAAATCCTTCTAGGGGTTACGGGCAGTATCGCTATTTATAAAAGTTTGGAGCTTATTCGCCTCTTTATCAAAGCAGGAGCTGTTGTTAAAGTGGTGATGAGCGAAGAGGCAAAACGCTTTATTACGCCACTTACGTTTGAGACGATTAGCCAAAATAAGGTTTTACATGTGGAGACTGAAAGCTGGGCTGAGGGCTTAAGCCATATTCACACAGGAAAATGGGCAGACCTTTTTGTGATCGCTCCTTGTTCGGTCAACACCATCAATAAGCTCTCGCACGGCATCGCTGATAATCTCTTAACCCAAACAGCGATTGCATATACTAAAACCATTGTTTTAGCACCCTCAGCGAACACCCACATGATGTTAAACACCATTACCCAAGAGAGTCTTAAAAAGCTTGAAACCTTAGGCTTTGAGCTTATAGAACCCCAAGCAAAACTTCTTGCCTGCAACGATGAAGGTGTGGGCGCACTCGCCGATGTAGAAGATATCTTTTATGCATGCGCACGTGTACTTTTAAAAGAGTCGTTTTGGCAAGGGCGCGATGTACTCATTACAGGAGGAGGAACGTATGAGAAGATTGACGATGTCAGATGCCTCACGAACTTCTCCAGTGGAAAACAAGCACAGGCTTTGGCTTTGGCTTACTACCTCAAAGGAGCCAATGTCACACTTCTTACCAGTGCGGATACACCTTTATGCAAAGGCATTGATACCTTACATGTAAAGAGTTCCAACGAGCTTCACACCACACTTTTAGTAAAAATGAACGCACTTAAAGAAGCACAAAAAACACCGTATCTGCTGATGGCTGCGGCTGTGAGTGATTTTGTGCCTGATTATCATGCGGGTAAACTCAAAAAAGAGGCTTTAGGTGCTAGCCCGACACTAAAGCTCAAACGCAATGTCGATATTTTAGAGAGCCTCCCAAAAGAGGGTTTTAAAATCATCGGCTTTAAAGCAGAAATGGATAAAGAAAACGCCTTGAAACATGCGACAAACATGCTAGAGAAGAAAAATCTAAATGCGGTCTGCCTCAATATTCTTGGAGAAAAAAACGCTTTTGGAAGCAACCAAAATGAAGTTAGTTTTATCACATCAACGCACGTTGAAAAACTCCTTCTTGCGAGTAAATTTGAGATTGCCCAAACCATTGTGGAGTTGAGTGCTTCTTTATGATTTCGACACTTCAACGACTAGCAGGTATTCGCCAAGATGTGGTACAAGGAAGCAGTTCTTCTATCAACTTTAATGCTAATTTACCCATCAATGTAGAAGTGTTAAAACAGCTTGACGCATCGCGCTATCGCCTTAAAATTGGCAGAAAAGAGCTGACCACGAAAAGCCACAAAGCCTTACGTGAAGGCGAGATGTACTGGGGCAATTTTTCACAAGCCAATGGAGGTATTTTAACCCTTTCACAACTTTACAGACAACCCACTCTTTTTCAAAATAGCGCTTACTTTTTAGACGCTTCTCTAGAAGCGATGATAGAGATAGAACAGTTTTCTTTTGCCTCTTTTAAAGAAGCCCTTTTAGAAGAACTCTTAAAAGAGAACATTGACAAAACGCTTTTTAAAACACTCTCCTATATGCTCTTAGCACTCAATAAAGGCATTGTGCATCTTCCTTTTTTAAATGAAAACAAACGCTCCCTCATCCAATTTTCACTGAGCACGGAGGGGTATAATTTCTACATTGCTTCTGAAAACTTAGGGCCATTGGAGGGAAAACTACGCAATCAAGAGCTACACCTAAGCGCCATGTATGAAAAAAGTCTCTATTTTTTGGACAAAGAGCTTCCTAAATTGGATATGATAGCAACACTAAGTTTACGTAAAGAGGTACACCCTTTGTTTGATACGCACGAACTTTCATTGGATTTGAAAGGATGATGATGCACGAATGGTTCATACTTGGCATCATAGGTGTATGTGTAGGCTCTTTTCTCAATGTAGCCATTTTGCGCATTCCTAAAAATGAGAGCATTTTATTTCCCTCTTCTCACTGTTACCAGTGTCATCAAAGCTTAAAGTGGTATCACAATATCCCCTTGCTTTCATGGCTTTTTTTACGTGGAAAATGTGCGTTTTGTGGTACTTCTATCTCTTTTCAATACCCCCTTATTGAACTGTTAAGTGCTCTTTTGTACCTTCTTGCTTTTTTACATGTAAAGATTTTTACAGAAGCGCTTTTGCTTGGAAGCATCTTTGCTCTTTTACTTGCTTTAAGTTTGATTGATATGCGTTATAAAGCTGTTCCTGACATGTTAAGCCTACCCGCTCTTTTACTCTCTTTTTTAACCAATAATCCTTTAGAAGCACTGCAAAATGGTCTTTTGTTTATGGGTGGATTTTGCTTACTACGCTTTGTGGTTTCAAGCGTTTTAAAAAAAGAGGTGATGGGCGAAGCCGATATTATCATCGCGGGTATTATCGGAGCACTTTTGGGCATAAAACTTGGTTTTTTTGCCATTTACCTCTCTGCAGTTATCGCACTTGTTGCCTTTATCCTTGTACGAAAACGAGGGTATGAGCTACCCTTTATTCCTTTCTTAAGCATTGCCTTATTTTTAACATGGTTATGTGACACATCAATCTTAATACTATTGGGACTTATCTATGAATAGAGCCAACCGTTATCTTTTAAAACATTTCAGTGAACTGTTTAGTTCTTTGTTTTTTATTCTCTTTTTTATCACTTCTGTTGTCTTTTTTATCAAAATTACAACCCTCACAGCAGTCATTCAGATGAACTTTTTAGAACTGGGAACGTTGTATGTCTATCTTCTCCCTCGAACGCTCATCTACACCTTACCCGTCACTTTTTTTATCGCATTGTGTATTACGTTGTTTAATTTATCGCGTGAAAATGAGACTATTGTTCTTTTTACTTTGGGGTACAATCCTAAAAAAATAGCCCAATTTTTTATGAGTTTTGCCTCACTACTTTCCTTTATCTTGGTGCTGGATTTGCTGGTGCTCATTCCTATTTCAAAACAACTCAACACAAACTTTATCGAGTACAAAAAAGCAGAAGCAAAATTTAACATTAAAGCCAGTGAATTTGGACAAAAATTTTCAGACTGGTTTGTCTATATCGAAAGTAGCAACACAGAGAAAAAGTATGAAGGTGTGACGCTGTATCAAACGTCTAATAAAAAAGAGAATGAGAAACTGATTCTTGCCAAACGTGCTATCATTGATAATGCCCAAGGTAATTTAAGACTCAGCCTCGATGAGGGTAAAATTTTTGATTTTTCTCCGACAACAGTCGAGCAAATTGATTTTGAACAAATGCATATTAACTCAAAACCCAAAACGGCTATTGGGTCAATACAAACGGTTTTAGAGTATTGGAATGGTGTTTTTACAGATAAAAGAAGAGCATATGACCTTTCATTTTTTCTACTCATTGCACTCTTCCCTATCGCTTCGACCTTGATTGCCATCAGTATTGGCATTGTGACCTACCGTTATAACCGTGGGGGTATCTATGTAGCGATGTTTGCAACGATTGCTCTGTATTTGACCTTAACCACACTGCTTTCATCGTGGCATCCGCAAAGTGCGCCTATCATCGTTTTTATAGCATTTCTTTTGGGTGCTTATCGCATTTACCAAAAACGCATTAAAGAAGTTTTTTGATTGATGCAACGTATTAAAATAACGCTTAGCTATGATGGTAACTTTTTTAGCGGTTTCCAACGTCAAAAGGACAATACAAAGCACAGAACCGTTGCAGGAACCATCGAAGAAGCTCTAAAACATCTCAATATCCATACATCCATCACGGGTGCAGGCAGAACCGATGCAGGAGTTCACGCCTTTGGACAAGTTGCACACCTTGATATCCCTTCTTTTTGGAGTGATAGAGAAAAGCTCTTGTACCATCTGAACGCTTCTTTGCATCCACATATTCATATCAAGCAGATTATTCCCGTAAGTGATGATTTTCACGCACGTTTTAGTGCTCAAAAAAGACTTTATCGTTATGTTCTCTATGATGGAGCTTATCAGCCATTTCTCTCACACTATGCTTTACATGTAAAGCCAATAGAAAGCAAAAAAATAGATACTTATGCAAAGCTTTTTGAAGGGTTTCATAACTTTGGCTTCTTCAAAAAAGAGGGTGGTGGAAAGACAAAAGAAGAGCGTACCATTTTTAAAGCGGGTGCGTATCGGTATAATAATGTGATTGTTATCTATTTTTTAGGCGATGCTTTTTTGCGCTCGCAAGTACGGATGATGTGTCATATGATTTTAAAAGTTTATGAAGGGGTTTTACGCCCAGAAGATATTATAGAGCAAAGAGACAAGCAAGCTAAACATTCTTCAACGCTTGCACCTGCTTGTGGACTTTATTTGAGTCGTATTTATTATTAACGTTATTGATTAAAAACGCTCTTTCCCTCAACTAAAACCTGTCTAACCTTACCGTATAGCGTGTCTTGGTAGTAAAGAGAATGTTTATCGCTTACTTCATAACTCTCATTAGGATCAAATAAAATAACATCCGCGACAAACCCCTCACGAAGTTCCCCTTTGTCACTAAACCCTAAAATATTCGCTGGATTATAGGCACACAACTGCATAAGCGTATAAAAATCAACCGTACCGTTTTTCACTAAATAAGTGTAGGCTAAGGTCAACAACTCTTCCACAGAGCCTATACCAAATGCTGCATCTTCAAAGGCAACATCTTTGTATAAAATAGACTTAGGTGCGTGCATAGAAGTTAAGGTATCTATTTTACCCTCTTTTAACGCTTCAATGAGCAAAAGACGTTCGCCCTCATCTCGCAAAGGTGGCATGATTTTCGCATAGGTGTTAAATCCATCGCAGGCTTCATCATTTTTACACAGATGATGAATAGAAACTTCACTGTACAAAGAAGAATGATGCTTTTTTTGAGACTGAACAATCTCTAATGAACGCCTTGTTGAAAGAGTTTTGAGCACCACTTTTGCCTTATAAAAAAGTGCCATTTCACTCACTTTTGCCACTTCTGTTGTTTCAGAGACTTTAGCAATACCCGATAAACCAAGCTTCGATGCAATCACGCCTTCGTTCATCAAGCCATTATCATCCAGATTTGGCTCATAACACTGCACAAACAAAGGCTTATCTTTCATCGTAGCGTATTGCATCCCTCGTCTTAAAAGGTTAGCATTACGATTGGAATTGGCAAGGATTGAACAGGCACCATTGTTTAAAAGTGTAGCTATGTTATGCAGTTGGTCTTCTTTTTCGTCTGCCAAAGGAGCACTCAGTTGAATATCAATGTCTGCTTGGTCTATCTTAAATTTTACTAATTCTAAGAGTGTCGCACTCTCCAACCTTGGAGTAAAATCCGACATTACAACGGCTGTCGTTACACCGCCCCTTAAACAACGAGAAGCTAATTTATCAATATGTCCTTGATTCAGCGTGCTGTTAGAAAAACGAACATTCAAATCAATCAAACCTGGCAAAACAAATAAACCTGTCGCATCGATACACTGCTCTTCGTTCAAGCTACATGCTGGTGCGATTTTTGAGATACGTCCCTCTTCTATCGCAATATCAACTGTTTTAAGACCCTCTTTTGTTGGAAGTGTTGCGTTTTTAATCAGCATTATTGTGCCTTTGTGATGATTTTTGTTTGAGTTTCTCAATGCGCTCATAAGAAAGAGCAATGCGTTCTTTTGTGAGTTCGCCTGAGCGAATAGCATCCATAATAATTTTGTTGACCGTAAAAGGCATACTTGCATTGTCTGCAAAGTAATTGGAAAAGACTAAAACATCTGCTCCTGCTTGGATAGAACGAATGACACGTGTTTTAAAATCAATCGAACTTGGAAGTGAATTTGTTCGTAAATTATCGACAAAAACAACCCCTTCAAAGTGCATCTTACCCCGCAAAAGACCTTCGATAATGGTTGAAGAAAAAAGAGCAGGATTGTGTTTATCAAGCTCTTTATGAATCACATGCGACATCAAAACACCATCGACTTTTCCAAATGCAATCAAATCATAATAAGGCTTTAACTGCTCAAAACGCCATGAATCTGTTACATCCACCTCACTGGCAAAATCATCTCTGAGATTTTCTCCTGCTGTGGGGAAATATTTAACGATAGATAAAACATTGTTTGATTGCAGAGCATTCATAAACAACGTTGCATACGTGGTGACAATCTCTTCATAAGAGGCATAGCTTCGCATCAGCGTTGGAGGATTTTTAGGTTGTAAATCAAGTACGGGTGCGAAGTTAATCGTAATACCGCTGTTGGCTAACTCTTGTGCGCGTTGTGCGTAGAGTGTAGCCGCTTCTTCAATATCTTTATTTTTGGCGATTTCATACGCTGAGGGTAAAGAGTTAAATCCTTTTTTAGGGTTCAAGAAAGCATCTTCGCCGCCCTCTTCTGTTGCAATCACAAAAAGAGGTAACTTTGCCGAAGCTTGACTTTTAAGATACTGGGTTAGTTTTTTAAGTTGTGCTGCATTTTGAACATTTTTACCATCTAAGACCACGCCGCCAATTTTTTCACGCTTAATGTCTTTGGCGATTTGTTCAACCCATTTATCACCCTCTTTATAACCATCAAATCCTATGACAATCATTTGAGAAACCATCTCTTCGGTAGAAAGCGTTTTTGCATTTAAAGAGAGAAAAAATAAAACAAAACAAAGGAAAAATCGTATCATCAGTCTGCCAATAAATCTTTCACACTTACACGAGGCTCTTTCCCCTCTAAAATAAGCGCTATTTCACGTGCAATCGGTGTGTATATGTTTTTCTTTTGGGTAATTTCAAAAATAGCTTTTGACGTAAACACACCCTCAGCCACCTCACCTAAAGAGACTAAAATTTCATCAATTTTTTTTCCCTCTGCTAAAAAAAGTCCTACACGATAATTGCGTGAAAGTGTACTTGAAGCTGTCAAGAAAAGATCTCCCGCGCCACTTAAGCCTAAAAAAGTCTCATCAAGCGCACCAAAATATTTCCCAAAACGATGCATCTCCACAAGTCCTCGTGCAATTAAACTTGCCCGTGCGTTATTGCCTAGCTTTAACCCATCACAAATACCACTGGCAATAGCAAGAACATTTTTATATGCCCCACACACCTCTGCACCGATAACATCTGTTGATGTATACGTTTTTATGAAAGAGGGAAAAAACGTGCTAAATTCTTTGGAAAGTGTTTCGTTGATAGAATTAATAACAACTGCCGTTGGCAATCCTTGCATCACTTCACTTGCAAATGAAGGACCAGATAAAAAACTCAGATTTTCTTCAGGGATAAACTGAGCAAAAATTTCATTTAAAAACGCCCCACTGCCTTGTTCAATCCCTTTTGCCGCGACCAATATTTTTTGTCCCTTAAAAACAAAATGTTCTTTCAGCCAACTGCGAACCACTTGTGCGGGAAGTGCAAAGATGAGATACTCAGACGCAAGGGCTTCATCGAGTGTTACAAAATGAACAATCTCTTTTGGTTGACGAGATGTAATTTTACATGTAACGTTTTGTGAAATAGCATAATGAAGTGCTTGCCCCCATTTCCCCGCTCCAATAACCGCAATACTCACGCTATAACCTTAACTATCAAGACGCTGTTTTAGAAGTTCATTGACTTTAGCTGGGTTTGCTGCCCCTTTGCTTTCTTTCATTGTCTGTCCCACAAAGAAGCCAAAGAGCTTATCTTTACCTGCTTTATACTCTGCCACTTTATCGGCATTTGCACCGATAATTGTATCGATAATTGCTAAAATAGCTCCATCGTCACTGACTTGTTTAAGCCCTAGTTTTTCAATCGCTACATCAACGCTGGTCTGGTTTTCCATCAAATAATCAAGAACTTCTTTCGCCGCTTTTCCGCTGATAGTTCCATCTTCAATTCGCTTCACAATCGATGCTAATGTCACCGCATTTACAGGCGACGTCATAAGGGTCATACCATGGCTTAAGCGCGCAAGGAGCTCTACGGTAAGCCATGTCACAGCATTTTTAGCTCCTGCGCCCTCTGCTATCATCGTTTCGTAAAAATGTGCCATTTCAACACTGGATGTAATGACATTTGCATCGTATTCTTTGATGCCATACTCCGAAAGAAAACGATCACGTTTCTGATCAGGTAATTCTGGGATTTGGATACACTCAGCCAACATATCATCAGGAACAAGAACAGGCAATAAATCTGGATCTGGAAAATAGCGATACTCAGCACTATCCTCTTTACCTCGCATACTTCTGGTTTCATTTTTTTCAGTGTCATAAAGTCTTGTTTCTTGTACCACTTCTTTTTCATACACGCCATCTTCCCATGCTTCTACCTGACGCTCTACCTCATATTCAATCGCTTTTTGAATAAATTTAAAGGAGTTTAAGTTCTTAATTTCCGCTCTGGTATAAAGTTTACTATCGCCTTTAGGACGAATCGAGACGTTTGCATCACAACGGAAACTTCCTTCTTGCATGTTCGCATCGCTGATATCAAGGTAACGTAAAATCGCATGTAGCTTTTTAAGATACAAAACAGCTTCTTCAGCACTTCGCATATCAGGCTCACTCACAATTTCAAGAAGCGGTGTGCCTGCACGATTTAAGTCCACATGTGAGACATTTCCATGGTGGATATTTTTTCCAGCATCTTCTTCCAAATGCGCTCTGGTCACACCTATACGCTTTTTGCTTCCATCTTCAAAGTCAATGAAAATCTCACCCGCTTCCACAATAGGTATCTCAAACTGACTGATTTGATAGCCTTTTGGAAGGTCTGGGTAAAAATAGTTTTTACGATTAAAAATAGATTTTTGATTGATAGTAGCATTAATCGCGGTTCCTAAAGCAATTGCTTTTTTGACAACTTCTTTATTTAAAACAGGTAGCGCTCCAGGTAAACCTAAGCAAACTTCACAAACATTGGTATTAGGTTCCTCTCCAAAACTGGTTGGGCAACTGCAAAAAATTTTTGTTTTTGTGTTTAACTGCGCGTGTACTTCAAGTCCAATAACGACTTCAAATTCCATTCTCTAACCTTTAGATTAATCTCAAAAGATTGTACCCAATCTTTCTTTTAACTTCTCTAAACTAAAGGTGTTTGTGAATGCTTTAACTGCTCTAAAAGATGTGTTTGTTTTTTCATTTCTTCCAATTTTTCAATCTGAATCTGTGCCATTTCAAAAACGACCACAAAGAAAAAACCTGCTAAAAAACAAAAAAGTGCAATAATAGAAGCGATAATAAAACCAAAAGGAAGAAAAAGAAGAAAGGTATAACTTCCACCCGCCAATGCAAGAGCCCAAGAAGCTCCTTGCATTAGACTGAGAAGTTTTTCAAAACGTAGACGCTCTTTAGACAAAAAAGCTCTTTTTAATGGTCTTCACTGATTAAAACAGCACCTGCAAGGTAAACGTACGTCAAAATCATAAAGATAAATGTTTGCAAGAATGCTGAAAAAGTTAGCAGTGCATACGCTGGCATTGGAGCAATCCAAGGAGCAAGCATTAAAACAACCGCAAGGAACAAATCTTCACCTTTGATATTTCCAAAAAGACGGAAAGATAAAGAGACGATGCGAGAAAGGTGAGAAACAATTTCGATAGGAAACATGAGGGGTGCTAGCACTTTCAAGGGTCCCATGAAGTGCGCAAAATAGTGAATCACACCATTGACACGAATACCTTCATAATTATAGTAAACAAAAACAATTAATGTTAATGCTAATGTCATATTAAGGTTGCTCGATGGTGCTTCAAATCCTGGAATAATACCGATAATATTTGAGAGGAATACGAACAAACCTAATGTTGCGATTAACGGAAGATACTTGCGTGCTAGCTCTTCACCAATAACATCTTTACCCATAGAGATTACACCTTCAAGGTAAGCCTCCATAACATTTTGAACACCACTTGGTACAAGCTGCATTTTTGCTGTAGCAAGTTTTGCAAGTGCGAATGCTAAGAATGCAACCAAGAAAACATGAAATAAAAAAATAAAATCATGAGAGTGATTGATCAGACCCGCAAATGTAAATATTTCACCCATTACACTTTTCCTTACACTGATAATTTTCGCAGATTGTACTCAAAAATCTTTTAATAGTTGTTTAAGACTTCGGCTTTTTCCGCAATTCTGTGACTTGTTGCCCACCAATACCCCAATTATCTGTCTCAACTTCATCAATCACAACAACCGTAGTTGCTGGATTTTTACCTAACACATCTACAAGTAAATGTGTTACTCCTGCGATGAGTTGTTCTTTTTGGGCTTTTGTGGCACCCTCTTTGGTAATTTTAATATTCACATAAGGCATATTACTCTCCTCTACTAAGTAAGTGATGTGCTCGCTCTAAAGCCATATCAATATTATCCGTAATATTTTCACTTCCAATCTTTTTTTCAAACCCAAAACGTTGCATTTTGAGTTTAATCTTAGGGCTAACGCCTGATAACACAAGCACCGTATTGTGTATTGTGCACGAATCATAAAACTCTTCCAAAGCATGAAGACCTGTGGCATCAACCATCGGAACGTGGCGCATACGCAGAATAAAAATCTTTGGCGGGTCTTTTAAGACATCGATGACATTTTTAAGTCTATCGGCAACGCCAAAAAAGAAAGGTCCATTAATTTCATACACTTCCACTTCAGGAGGAACGGTTTTACATGTAATAGCATTCGCATCGTTTTCTTCTTTTTCTTCATCTTCATCATCAAACGAAACAGCAAACCCCTTGCGCTTATCTTCGATGTCCGTCACATCAATCATACGCTTGATAAACAAAAGACCTGCCAGCATGATACCCGTTTGGACACCCGTATTTAAATCAATGAAGACCGTTAAAAAAAATGTCATCAAAAGCACAACCACATCATTACGCTCTGATTTTAGAGCAATGGCTTTAAAATGGTGAAACTCACTCATATTCCATGCCACGACAATCAAAATAGCCGCCAAAGTCGCAAGAGGAATTAAAACAATGAACTTTGAAAATAAAAACATAAAAACAAAAAGCATGATGGCATGAATCATACCAGACATTGGGCTGTATGCACCTGATTTAATATTGGTTGCTGTTCGAGCAATCGCTCCTGTTGCAGCGATTCCTCCAAACAAAACTGCTCCAATATTGGCAACTCCTTGAGCAATCAACTCTTTATTGGAATGGTGCCTATCTCCCGTCATACCATCAGCTACCACGCATGAAAGTAACGATTCGATAGCCCCTAACAACGCTATAGTAATCGCATCAGGAAACACCGCACGTATTTTTTCTAAAGAAAATGCTGGCAATGTGGGGCTGGGAAGCAAAGAAGGAATCGTTCCAAATTTAGAACCTATGGTTTCAACAGGAAGCCCAAATAAAAAGACAACAAAAGAAGATAGAACAATCACAACAATGGGAGCTGGGATTTTAGGGAAAAAATGTCGTAATTTGAGTAACAAGACCAAACTGGTTATTCCAAGCCCTAAAGCAAAATAATTTACATGTAACGCTTCTTTTGCATACACAAGCCACTGCTCCGTAAATTCAGCTGGCATTTTTTCAATAGGGAGTCCAAAAAAATCCTTCATCTGAGATGAAAAAATAATCAACGCAATTCCCGTTGTAAATCCAACGGTGACAGGATAAGGGATATACTTGATAATATTGCCTAACTTAAAAAATCCCATGAGCATGAGCATAATGCCCGCTAAAAATGTAGCAATGACCAGTCCATCATAACCATGTTTCAAAATCACAGCATAAAGTACCACAACAAAAGCCCCTGTAGGACCTCCAATCTGATACCGACTGCCACCTAAAAATGAAATAATAAACCCTGCAACAATGGCTGTAAAAAGACCCTTCTCAGGACTCACCCCACTAGCGATGGCAAATGCCATGGCTAAAGGAAGTGCAATAATCGCTACGGTTGTTCCTGCAATGATATCCGCGTAAAACTGCTGTGAACCGTATCCTTCTTTAAAAAGTGTAAAACTGCGAGGCACCCAATATTTAAAATTCATCGTAGACCTTTAAATAACTATTTTCTCTTGCCCAATGCGATACAATGCAAAATCGTATTTTACAGGATCGTTGATATCAAACTCTTTTAATTTTTGTGTTAGTTCTAATACTGCTTTAAAATCATAACGTGCATGGGTAATCAACCCTAATTTCTTGCCAACACTGAAGGTGTGAATGTCTAAAGGCATGAGTAAATCTTTTCGCTCAACACCATGCCACAATCCCAAATCAAGATTATCATGACGAACCATCCACCGCAAAAACATATGCCACCGCTTATACGGAGATGTGATACGATTTTGGGGAACTTTACCCAGTAAAAATTCATACCCTCGTGAACGGTAAGGATTGATATCGTACAAATAACTGATTAAAGTTTTGAGTCCATCCATAACACTTTTATTGCGAATATAGCCTTCTAAAAATAGAGCTTCTAATGAACCTTGTTGCTTTGCTTGGCAGAGCGTTAAAAAAAACTCTTGCGTGTCATGAGATGTTTGAAATCGGTAATAATGTGTATCAAGTGATACTCTAATAGCTGACTCATCTTGGTCTAAAAGAGAAAAATCAAGGGTTTGTAAAAACTTGACGATGCTTATGGCATTACCATAGGCAAATAAGGCACAAATCAATGCGATAAACTCATCTTTATACAAAGTAGCAATCCACAATGGATCTGGTTTTTCAAAACAGAGTTCTTGGAGAGAATTTCGTTTGGCTACTTCATGCTCCAATTGTTCATACAGTAGATTATGCTTCGTGGACACTCTCTTTTTCATTGCTTTTGGCTTGTAAATAATCACTAATATAGACTAAAGCGAGCGTAACTATAAAAATAGCTAAACCAGGGAAAAAACTAAGCCACCACGCGATATCTATCACCTCTTTCCCCTCACTTAATATCACGCCCCAGCTCATCTGTGGAGGCGTAATTCCAATACCTAAAAAACTAAGTCCGCTCTCTGCTAAAATAGCACCACTCACGCCAAAGGTAAAGCTTACAAAAAAAATAGGTGCTAATAATGGAGAAAAATACTTAAAAATAATTTTCCAAGAAGGGACATTAGCAATTTTTAAAATTTTGATAAATGCCGCATTGGATATAGCAAAACTTTCACTACGAATCAAACGAGCCATTCCCATCCATCCCGTAATTGAGATGATAAAAATCAAAACCCATAAAGAGGCACTCATGTAACTCACAAGAGCTAAAAGTAAAAAGAACGTAGGAAATGTTAAAAAAAGGTCAATCAACACAATAATGCTTTTGTCAACATTACGCTGAAAAAAGCCCGCACTAATGCCAATAGCAAGTCCTAAAAAACTTGCAACCATCGCACTTAAAATACCAATGGTTAAAGAAACTTGCCCACCAAGCATGAGCCGTGCTAATACATCGCGCCCTAAACGATCCGTGCCTAAAAAATGTTCAAATGATGGCGG
Organism: Sulfurospirillum sp.; assembly: GCA_018058685.1. Taxonomy (GTDB): domain Bacteria; phylum Campylobacterota; class Campylobacteria; order Campylobacterales; family Sulfurospirillaceae; genus Sulfurospirillum. The sequence continues at coordinate 6,796 of JAGOZL010000021.1, read as the reverse complement.
CAATAAAATACTCTGAGGATTCAGGGTATACGCTGAAACAGAGTAAAAAGAAGGTGCAATAAAGCAGATGAAAAAAATGAGCACCAAGATAATAGTGCTCATAAGAGGAAAGCGTTTCACTATGTTTTGAGTCCTAATAGTGTATCAAGCATCTGATCAATAGTACTAATCACTTTGGCGTTCGCATTATAGCCTGTTTGAAATTTCATTAAATTCACAAGTTCTTCATCAACATTAACACCGCTAATGGATTGATATTCCGTATACACCGTGTTGTACAGAGCACTACTGCTATTGAAACTACTGATAGATTTCTCACCATCAGTACCAATACGCGTGGTAACAAAACGATAAAATCCTTCAATACTCTCTGTCGCAGTTGAGCCATCTTTACGATAAAAGTTTAGCTTTTCATACTGCATCTGTACCATAGCATTCGCCACAGTATTATTACCAGAAATTGGTGCACTGTATCCTTGCATTGAAGAAGGATCTTTTTTAAAATCCGATTTTACATCAATATTAGAAGCATCTGTTCCTGAAAAAAACTGACTTATTCCAACAGCGCCTGGAAAATTCGTACCATGGTCTTCTATTGCTATTTTATAACCACTCAGTTCATCTTTAGCACTTAACGCAAATGTTCCATTCGCAACAAATGTCGCTGTAAAATAGTCATCGACATCGTTTAAAGCATTGTTGTCTTTATTGTCATCACTGCTTGTATTAATTTGATCCAAAATACTTTTTGAATACGTATTATCATTCATCGTTGTTAGACTATTTACCGTAATACTTTTGCGGGCTACTTCTTGCCCTTGATTATTATAAATAATCACATCAAAGGTGCCTGCTTGAATATTAGAGTAGGCATTTTTAAGCGTAGTATCATTTGCAACGCCTTCCATTAAAGGCGTTTCCATCTGTGATTGAGCACTTCTAGCGTATAAATTATTTGTTTCAGTAATTAAGGTCTGAGCAAATGTATCTAAATCATCAATGTAACCTTGAATTTTACCATCTTGTGGAAATCCCCCTTTTACCGTTGGGTCAACCACGCGACCTCGCAAATCAAGCATAGCACCTATTTTGCCACCATTGATTTTTTCTGTCATGTCATAACGTGTGCCATCTTGAATTTCAGCATAAACAGAATAATAGTTGCTTTCGTTTTTGGCATTGTCAATAACTAAAGGATGAAATGTTGCACCATCAACAAAAGAGTTACCCGCAATATTAAGGTAATAATCCATACCTTGATCTGTCATATTTGGATCAATCGTATTATCACTGATAATTTCACCTTTAAAAACAGAAAAATCTAATAATTTTGCTAAAGTTAACTCCAATTCATCGCGCTGGTCTCTTAAATCATTGGCATTATTTCCTTTGACTGATTCGATATTACCTATCTGTCGATTTAAATCAGCGATTCTCTCCCCTATGCTATTAACTTCTTCGAGAGATGTTTTAAGCTGATCATTGATAGAGTTTTGAAGTGTTCTGAGTGTTTCTCTTGATGTTTGAATATCTTGCGTTAAAGTCGAAGCTGTTTGAACCAATGAGATTTTTTGTGCTCCCTCACTTGCATTCGAAGCCAAATCATTCCACGCATTAAAATAATTGGTCAAATCTGCAGCAACGCCAACATCTTGCAAATCAGGAAAATACTGCGCTATTTCTTTAAGGCTTTGTTGAGAATAGCTATCATATGACAAAGCGTTTGCTGTACTTTTAAGGCGCGTATAAACAAATTCATCATGAATTCTTACAATGGAGGTAACGCTAACACCTGTACCTATATCGCCTGGTTGCGTATGAAAAGGAGTACTTGCTTCAAACATAACACGCTGGCGGGTATAAGACTCATTATTAGCATTCGCGATATTATGACTGGTTGTAGAAACAGCTGTCTGCGAAGCATTAAGCCCTGATTTTCCTGTGTTAAGTGCGCTAAAGAGACTCATGACTATGCCCTGATTTTAAGCAGTGATGCTGGTTTATGGTTAGCAACTTTATAGCCTTCCATATCACGCGGAAAAATACTATCTAAGAGCGAATTGTAAAACTGACTGATGGTTACAACATATTTTGCGTACGTTTTATTACACACTTTGAGCTCAGAGAGTTTGGCTTTCATTAAAGAAAGGAGCTCTTTTTGTTCATCGTTTAATAAATTTTCTAAAGAGTCTTGACCACTCTCTTTAAGAATTTTCATTAACTCATGATCTAAAAGTGATTTTTTATTTTCAAAAGAGTGTATCAAATCATTTTTAATGCGTGTCCGCTCAAAAATATCACTATGATTTGCAACTTTTATATCTTCAATATCTTTATGTGTTTGTTCGATTAAATGTTCAATATCTTTGATAGCATTGTGTAAATAGTGTGTTAGCATCTTTCATCCTTATGAAGAAGGATTTAGATAAGCTCTTCCGCAATAGCTCCTGCAGTTTTTACGATATCAACTTTATAACTACCGTTTTGAATCTGCTCTTTTATAGCGGTGACTTTATCTAAAACTTCACTTTTTTCTGTTTTTTGTACACCTTTTGATGATTCATCTTTAGGTGCGTTTTGCTGTACGTATGCAGTTGCCTGCGATTGAATGGTTGAAATCATTTTTAGCCTTTTTTAGAAAGTATTTCTTTCACACTATATCGGCTAAAACAATAAAACTTTAACGTCCTTCTTTTAAAAAATCAAATAACATTTGACTTAATCCCAACCCTCCACTTAAAGCTGTACCCATTGTATCGTTGTACATCGACTTATAAATCTTATCCCCTGCATCTTTTGGGAATAACCCACTATCACTCTTCATCGCAATATCTAAAACTTGTTTAACAAAATATGCTTCAAACTGATCTGTTTGTTCTTTTAAAAGGGCATCATTGTTCGCAACAGCTTTAGGCTGATACGTTGCATGCATCAATGCTACACTGTGATCAACTTGCATTAGATTACCTCCAACTTTGCTGTAATGGCCCCTGCTCGTTTGATATTTTCCAAAATAGAAATAATATCTTTTGGTTTTGCACCCAATTTACTTAAAGCTCTTGTTACGTTTGCAACAGTCATACTCTCTTCTTTTAGCTTGACTTGGTTTTCATTGGCTGCGATTTTAACATCGCCTCCGATATCAACGCTTTTATTGTCTTCATTAAACGCTGAACTCGCTTCAATTTTAATCGTAATATCACCATGAGTAACCACAACAGGGTCAACTTTAATATTGACTCCCGATACAATGGTTCCTGTTCGCTCATCAATGACAATTTTTTCTTCTTTTTCATATTTAACATTGACATCAAGTGCTCGTGCAAGAAATTCAACCATAGAGAGGTTTTCTGGTTTCATCAATTTAATTGTTCGCGAATCTGTCGCCACTGCTATTTTTTTTGTAAAATTTCTATTGAGTTCATTTTGAACAGAGATAGCAGTATTAAAATTTGATTCTTTTAAGGAGAGATCAATATATTCTTGAGCATGTAAGTCATGCTCGATTTCACGCTCAACCAAAGCACCCCCAAAGATATTTGCTGATGTTGGATGATTGATTTGACCTTTTTCTTTGCCATTCATGCCACCAATGGTTAGTGAGCCTTGTGCTAATGAATAGATTTTTCCATCAACCCCTTTAAGTGGTGTTAAAAGAAGTGTACCACCTTGCAATGACTTAGAATCGCCAATAGAAGAGACGGTTACATCTAATTTATCGCCTTGTCTTGCAAATGCTGGAAATTTAGCAGTAACGACAACGGCGGCAATATTTTTTGATTTGATGTCATTGGGGTCAATTTTGACATTAACCGTTTGAAGTAAATTAGAGAGTGAGCGAAGTGTAAATTCAGAAGATGAACCATCTCCTGTTCCACTAAGACCTACAACAAGACCATACCCAATCAGTTGATTTTCCCTCACACCGATGACATTGGCAATATCACCTATTCGCTGAGCATAGAGTGAGCCTAGTGTCGTAAAAAGTACGAGAGCGAGCTTTACAATCTTCATCAATTCCCTTTATCTAGCGTATCGTTGCTAGATAAAAGCAATTAATGTTCCAAAGTTTTACATGTAATAACTAAGAGAGCTTTTTCCAAATTTTTTATGTTTTTGAAGGGTAAATACTCCAATAGTTTCAGGAAGAAGAAGTTCACTCATATGCTCAATCGCAATGATATGAACCAACTTGGGAGAAATAGATGCAATGAGATGTAAGGTTTTATCGTAAATATCATCCATTCCTTCTCGAATTGAAAAAGGAGGATCAAAATAAAAAAATGTTTTACATGTAAGCTGTGTTAGGAGTGTCGGCAAAATCGTAAAACTATCCCCTTTTAAACACGTCGTTGCTTTTGCATCAATTGTAAGGCAATTTTTTTCTAAGATTCTAAAAGCTTCTTTATCTTTTTCAATAAAATAAGCATGTTGTGCTCCTCTACTTAAAGCCTCAAGTCCCATAGAACCGCTTCCACCAAAAACTTCAACAAAAGGTTGATCGATAATTTCATATTGAAAAGTATCAAAAAAAGAACCTTTAAGAATAGACTTTGTACTTCGAGTGCTCTCTAAAGAAGGCAAAATAAGCTTTTTACCTTTATATTTACCAACGTTAATCGTCGTGTATAGGGGCTTAGTTTCCATAATAATCTCTGAGTGTCTGAATAAGTTCTTGTCTAAATCTCTCTGTCAAAGCAGCTATTTTATCTTCGAGCACTTCAGGAATAGGAAGTGCCATAACCTCAGAGTTAGGATAACTCAAAGAGGTATGAAATCGCTCCAATTCAAGCAAAAGTGTCGATTTTGAAAAAGGAATAAGAAGTTCTCCTTCTAACGTAGAGATATGGAATATAGGCTTATCAAGCTCTATTTTTTTATCACTGATAACAAAATCGCACTGTTTATAAGGAACAATGAGCTCCCCTAAAAATGATTGAAGTGCTTTACTCAGCAGAAGTGACTGGCACACAACGGCAACTTTCATACAAAACCTTATTGAACAAGATGATCGCAAGACGAATACGCAATAGTAACACATAAACGTTAAAATAAAAAAACAAAGTGTCGATTTGGTCATTAGGAAATCATACAATAAATGTCAAGGAGGGCATGATGGATATATTTAGTGCGACCAGTAAACAGGTCGAAACCGCGACTGCACCGAAGGCTCAAACAGCACCGATAGAAGTACGACATGTTGAAAACTCAAATCAAACCACTAAAAGTGCGAGAGAGAATAGACAAAATGAAGAAGAGATTAAAGAAGCGCTTAACAGCACGGTTGAGAATCTCAACAAACAGATGGAAATACTTGATACCAATGTAAAGTTTGGCTTCAATGATAAAATCGATGCGATGTTTGTCAATGTTATGGAAAGAAGTACTGGTAAAATGATTCGTAAAATTCCAACCGAAGAAGCGATGAGTTTAGCTGAAAAAATGAAAGAAATTGTAGGAATGATTTTCGACAAAAAAGGATAAACAATGGCCTCAAGTATTAGTTCATTAGGGCTTGGAAGTGATGGCGTTCTTAGTTATGACATAATTGACAAACTTAAAGCAGTTGATGAAAAAACACAACTTGATCCTATTGATGCAAAACTCACAACAAATCAGTCAAAAAAAACAGATTTGTCTGTTTTAACAACACTCACAGCTTCACTTAAATCTGAGACCAGTACACTAGCTGATGAAATGAGCTATTTAAAACGAACAACAACTGTTTCTAATACAGCTGTTTCTGTGACAGCCAGTTCAGGTTCAGCCATTCAAGATTTTTCCATTCATGTCGAGTCTTTAGCACAACGTGATATTTACCAAAGTAACGCATTTGCATTAGAAACATCTACATTTGGTGGCTCAACCACAACACCTGCTGGAACGGTTATCGCACCTATTGCTACGCCAACACAAGGGCAGTCAACGGTTGTCGGCGTGACTGAGTCAGCAACATTGGATTTTGATGTCGCAGATATGATTGCAGGAGATTCTATCACCATCGGTGGATTAACCTTAAGTGCTACGGGAAATATGACTCAAGCAGAAGTCGTAGCCGCATTTGCAAATTTAACGGATGGCGCTACAGCGGGTAATGCCGTGGCTAATGGAACATGGTCTGGAACGCTAAGTGGCTTTAGTTCAGGAGCTGCGAGTGGAACATCGTTAACATTTACAAGTTCTACGTCCAATACAGACGTCGCAGATCTTTTAGTTTCATCAAGTGGAACTATTGCAGCACCACTTATGACAACAACCGATGGCGTAACACCTGTTTTGGGAACTACTGAGTCTGCATCTGTCGCTTTTAATGCGGCTGACATGTCTTATGGAGACAGTATCACCATTGGTGGACTTACGTTAACAGCAACAGGTAAAATGACTCAAGCAGAAGTTGTAGCAGCATTTGCAAATTTAAGTGCAGGTGCAACAGCAGGCAATACTGTTGCAAATGGAGCATGGTCTGGAACACTCACTGGTTTTAATTCTGGTCCAGTCAGTGGATCATCACTCACATTTACAAGTACAACAGCCAATGCAAATGTTGCCGATCTCGCCGTTTCTGCCACACAAGAAGTGGGTGGTACTGCTACCGTTCCAAGCAGTTACACTTTTTCTCTTACACTTGATGGCAAAACATACGATTTGGACATGACCTCAGGTACAACATTGACACAATTCAAAGATATGATTAATGACAAAACAGAAGGTAAAATCAACGCTTCTATCATCAACGTGGGAGGAGCCAATCCATACAGGCTTGTTATTAAATCAGCAGAAACTGGGGAAAGCAACG